>CAZAXI010000006.1:0-68503 GCA_964489045.1 uncultured Granulicella sp.
CAAGACGTACGAATCGCCGCGGCACCATCTGATCTCCCTGATGTGCGACGACATCGCACGCACGGTGGCTGAACTGAAGGGCAAAGGAGCGGAGTTCCACGGTGAAGTTCAGGATCACGGATACGGACTGGTGGCGATGATGGCCGTGCCTGGCGCGGACGACATGATGCTCTACGAGCCCAAGCATCCGCTGGCGTATAGCCTTTGACCGAGGACACTCGGGGCCGTCGAACAAGACACCAACGCTGTGGGTCACCATCGGCGTTAGCGAGATTCTGAGAATAATTATCGAAAGCGCTTTCCATCCCTTGGGCCTTTGCTGTAGTGTTATCAACATTCTGTCGGGCCCCGTACCACTTAAATAAATGTTTTGCAATACCGCCGTGCTCATTTTTCGGCCGCGCTTGCAGAGACGTTGTGATGTCGACACTCCAGTTGGCGGGCACACCGTCTGTTCGCGTTGGTGACTTGCCGGATTCAAGTTAATCCGGCGAATGAGCAGCCCGAATGCAAAAGGTCCCGCCCAAGCGGCGAGCCGGTTCGGGCAAACGCGCGGGGGCCAGCTTTCAAAAAACAACATACACGCGAGTCATGGTCGTGGGCTTTGCCGTTTTTTCGATTTCGAATGCGAAGGTCCTATTCGCTTGCTTTGCAGTTAGATTTCGTTCTCAGGAGCCCGGCATGACGAGCTATGTGAAGTCCCCGTACGGTTGCGTCAAGACGATTTTGCGCAGTTCTCTTCCCCTCACCCTGGCCTCGGCTTCCTCTGCCCTGCTGCTCCTGCTGGTTGCGGTTGGACTGTCTGGATGCGCGAACAAGGGCTACACCAGCCCGGTTGACGGCAACGGCGTGTCCGGCGCGGTCATTGGCGGCCAGAATCCGGTGACCGGCAGCACGATTCAGATCTACGCCGTGGGCTCCGCGGGAGACGGGTCTGCCGCAATGCCGCTGATAAGCGCGACGCTGACCACCAGCGACGGCAGCAATACGATGGACAGCAACGCCAATCCCGGCAACTCCAACAACAATTTGTCCGCCGGTTCGTTCACGATTCCCCCGGGCGACTACACCTGTCCCAGCGGGTCGGCCGAGGTGTACATGGTGAGCAAGGGCGGGAACCCCGGCCTGGGCACAGGCGTGAACGCCAACCTGACTCTGATGACCGGCCTGGGCCAGTGTGGCAACCTGTCCTCATCGAGCTATATCGTCGTCAACGAACTGACCACCGTCAGTTCGCTGGCCGCGCTCTCGAACTTTGCGGCTTCCTATTCCGCACTGGGTTCCGGTTCCGGTGACGCGAGCCAGTTGCAGGCCCAATTCTCCGAGGTCAACGAATACACCAACACTGGTAACGGTACCGTTCCCGGGCCAACGCTGCCGGCCGGTTATTCTGCTTCGAGTACTGCGATCCAGACGCTCGGCGACATCGTCGCGGCTTGTGTGAACTCAGCCGGCGGCGTGGCCGGCGATAACTCTGCGTGCGGCAACCTGTTCTCACTGGCGACCATATCCGGCAACCCGGCGCCGACGGACACCGTTGGCGCCGTCATTAATATCCTCAATCAGCCCTCCGTCAATGTTTTCCCGATCTTCGCCCTGCTGCCTGCGAACAACCCATTTGAGCCGACGCTCTCCAGCGCGCCCACCACCTGGCAACTGCCCATCACCTCCAGCACGGCGACCCAACTGGCATTCACGGCTGGACCATCGAGCACCGCCGCGGGATCGCCCATCACGTCGATCACGGTGACCATTGAGAATGCGAGCAGCGCCCCGCAAACCTCCGCCACCAACGCGGTCACGCTCGCCATCGGCGCCAACCCCAGCAATGGGACCCTCAGCGGCACCACCACCGTCAACGCCGTCAACGGAGTCGCGACCTTTACTGGCCTCAACATCAACAAAACCGGCACCGGATACACGCTGACTGCCTCGGCTACCGGCCTTACCGGTGCGACAAGCGGGACGTTCAACATCACGCCAGGTGCGGGAAACAAGCTGGCCTTCGGGGTGCAGCCTCCCGCAAGCACCGCCGCGGGCGCTTCGATGACACCCCCGTTCACCGTCCTGGTCGAAGACTCCGACGGCAACACGGTCACCACCTCGACAGCGACGGTGACGCTGGCAATCGGGGCCAATCCGGCCAGCGGTACGCTTACCGGAACCTCTGCGAATGCGGTCGCCGGCGTTGCCACCTTCTCAGCATCCAGCATTAACAACGTCGGCACCGGTTATACGCTCGCCGCTTCCAGCACGGGTTTGACGGGAGCGACCAGCAACACCTTCAACATTACGGGTTCGGCGATCACCATCGGCGCAACCACCGTCGGCAATAACATGATCACCACTTTGGGTAGCCTGTCACTGCCCGGAGCCGCGCCGGCCAGCGAACAGTTGACGCTTACCAGCAACGATCCAACCCACTTCCTGCTCAGCACCAGTTCCACCGCCGTCGGCACCGCCTCGGTCACGCTGACCTTGACCATAGGCAGTTCCAGCATTCCCGGCACCGTCTACGTCCAAGGTCAGAACTACAGCGGCACCACCGCCATCACCTCCACCATCACCGCCAGCGCCAGCGGCTTCGCCAACGGAACCGGAAACCTGTCGCTGTATCCCTCCGGCCTTGGGTTCAATACCAGTTCGTTCAGCACCACCACCCAGGCGGCGGCCACAACGCTCACCATCGGGTTCAATGAGCTGAACCCAGGTACCCTCACCTTCTACACCCAGGGAAATCTGGGTCCGCAGGCGCCCACTCTCAACCTCTCCGTCGCCAGCGGGACCACCACCACCGGCACCATTACCGGCAGTCCAACCACATTCCCAGGCGGTGGGGCCTACTACAACCAGTCCACCGCCTTCAAACCAGCCGGAGCGGGCACCAGCACCCTCACCATCACCCAGCCCTCGGGCTACTACGCCTGCTCCTGCTCCAACTGGCCGCTCTCCATCGTGGCCACCGTCAACGCGCCAACCATGAGCGTGCCCACCAATTCAATTGTGGGCAATAACCTGATCACCAGCTTCAACATCAATCTTCAGACGGCGCCATCCGCGTCCGATACTTTTACCATCACCAGCAGCGATCCGACCCACCTCTCCCTCAGCTTGACGGCGGGAGGTCTCGGCAGCGCATCGGTTTCGCCCACGGTGGGAGCAGGCGGCAGCATCCCCACCATCTACCTCGAAGGGCAGAACTACAGCGGAACCACTGCCATCACTGCGAACCTCACGGTCACCGATAGTTTGAATGCATACACCCCCGGCAATGGAACGCTGTCGCTGTATCCCTCCGGCCTTGGGTTCAATACCAGTTCGTTCAGCACCACCACCCAGGCGGCGGCCACAACGCTCACCATCGGCCTGAATGTGCTGAACCCAGGTACCCTCACCTTCTACACCCAGGGAAATCTGGGCCCGCAGGCACCGACTCTCTCCTTCTCCGTCGCCAGCGGCACCACCACCACCGGGACCATTACCGGCAGCCCAACCACATTCCCAGGCGGTGGGGCTTACTACAACCAGTCCACCGCCTTCAAACCTGCCGGTGCGGGCACCAGCACCCTCACCATCACCCAGCCGTCGGGCTACTCCGCCTGCTCCTGCACCAACTGGCCGCTCTCCATCACGGCAACCGTTGTCGCGCCGACGATCAACGCACCCACCAATACCATCGTGGGCAACAACCTGATCACCAGCTTCAACATCAATCTTCAGACGGCGCCATCCGCGTCCGATACTTTTACCATCACCAGCAGCGATCCGACCCACCTCTCCCTCAGCTTGACGGCGGGAGGTCTCGGCAGCGCATCGGTTTCGCCCACGGTGGGAGCAGGCGGCAGCATCCCCACCATCTACCTCGAAGGGCAGAACTACAGCGGAACCACTGCCATCACCGCGAACCTCACCGTCACCGACAGCTTGAACGCATACACCCCCGGTAGCGGAACGCTATCTCTGTATCCCTCCGGCCTTGGGTTCGATACCAGTTCCTTCAGCACCACCACATTCTCGGCTGCCACAACGCTAACAATCGGCCTGAATGTGCTGACTCCCGGTACGCTGGGCTTATACACTCAGGGCTTCCTGGGACCGCAGGCGTCGGCCCTCTCCTTCTCGGTTGCCAGCGGGACCACCACCACCGGGACCATCACCGGCAGCCCAACCACGTTCCCGCAGGGCTATGGGAACTACTACAACCAGGCCACGACCTTCGTGCCGGCCGGAGCGGGCACCAGCACCATCACCATCACCCAGCCGTCGGGCTACTACGCCTGCTCCTGCACCAGTTGGCCGCTCTCCATCACAGCGACCGTCAGCGCGCCCAACATCACCGTGCAAGGCAGTACCGTCGTGGGCAACGAACTGATCACCGGTCTCAATATCGGGATTCAGTCGGCCCCCCCCACGTCTGAAACCATGACCATCACCAGCAACGATCCAACCCACTTCCTGCTCAGCACAAGCCCCACCATGATTGGCTCCGCCTCCGTCCAGGTGACATTGACCGCGAACAGCACCACCGTGCCCCCGGTCTATGTGGAGGGGCAGAACTTCAACAACAACGCAACCGCTTGGACCACAACCGTCACCGCCAGCGCACCGGGATACACCACCAATAGTTCCGGAGGCCTGAGTCTCTATCCCTCCGGAGTCGTCTACTACAACGGCTCTTCGTTCAACACCACCATCTCCCACGGGGCAACTGCCCTTCAGACCGCCATTGTCGTGCTGAACCCAGGCTCTCTCACGCTCAGCCAGACCGGCATGAATCTGGGTCCGCAGGCTGTCGGCGGTATCTCCTACACGGTCACCAGCGGTACCCTGACCACCGGAACCATCACCGGCAGCCCCGCGTCGATCGGAGTGGGCAACAGCTACACGAATGCCATCAGCTTCGTGCCGGCCGCGGTCGGGACCTCGCTCCTCACCATCAATCAACCGTCGGGCTTCACCGTCTCTGCGGCACCACAAGATCCGGCTGCGATCACGGCAGACGTCACTGGGCCGTGATCGGCGGGCGGGATTATTTGAAGTAGTGGCGCCAGTCGAAGACGACACGCACACCGGTGATGACGATGGTGTGCGCATCGGGGTTGGGTGCGCCGGTGGGCGAGATGACTGAAACCGCGGTCGGTGTGTTGAAGCCTATGTAGGGCTGCAGCATGAGGCCGGAACTCTGGTTGACAGAGAAATCGCGGAACAGCCGCCATTCGAGAACGGGAAATTCGACTTGCAGGGAGTTGAGGGTTACCTGGGTGGTGTTATTCGGCGGCACACCTGGGGTGGGCAGCGGAAATGGGTGATCGTTGCCATCGCGATAGATGCTGATGCCCACTTCCCGTCCGAGAACAAACTGGAAACGACCGGCGCGGGTTGCGATCCCGGCCTGCCAGGGGATGAGTCCTCCGTTGGCTGCTCCTACCAACATTTTTTGCAGCTTCACCGGCGATGTGAAAGCAAGCACGGGCGCCGCGAGAGCGAGGTCGCCTGGGACCAGCCAGAAAGGCATGCGCAGCCTAGCGGTGATGGCGCCGCGGCCGGGGACCGTGGATGCGCCGATGGCATCGGTGTCGTCCCGAACGCCGGCTTCGACGAACACCAATCCGTCGCTGGAATCGTCGAGAATACCATCCAGACCTAACCCTGCGCGGGCTGCCAACTCAAAACCAGAGGTGGCACTTGCACCCGCCTCATGAGGGCCAAAGCCATGCGTCGACACTCCCTCCCGGAAGCCCCCCGATAAGCCGAAAAAGGCCCCAAGTTCGGTGCGGAAGCGAGGCAACTCGCCTGCGCCTGCGCCCAATGCAGGGACAGGTGTCTGCAGGAGAATGGGTACCAACTGCTTGATGTCCGCGCGGGTTCCGGCGGCTGCAGGGAACCGCGCTTCCTTACAGACATTGAAAGATTCCGCTACACCGTAGTTTGGATCGTCGGAATCGGTGAGTTCGATCTTGCCATCGAAGGAATCGATAAGTTGAGCCAGGCTATCGCGGACGGCATTGGCTGCCCGATCGGCGTCAGCGGGCTTCATGAACGCGTCGCCCTCGCCGACAAAATGCTCGCCGTTCCAGGTGGTTAGCGCAAGGCCGTGCTCGCTATAGTAATCGTGCGTCCCCTTGCGCACGGCGGTCACTCCCCAGTTCCCTGCGATGTGGCCTGCGGCGAAGCTGTCCTCGAGGAAGTGCAAAGCGAAAGCTTCGTCGGCGAGCGCCGCCCGGACTGCGGCTGCGTGGGTTGCAGCGGGGACCAACCCACGGGAGACGCTACGGGCCCGGTCGAGCGCTCGCAGGTGATACCAAACGTAGGTTGCCAAAGCATTGATTTCAGCCGTTGGGCCAAGTGCGAGACGCACATAGGCTTCGGGAGTCATATTGATTTCGGGCCGCGCCAGCAGGAAGTGGGCGTTGTTGGAGGTCGCGCGCGTGACATAGTTCGGGTCGGTGCGCTCCAGCGCGAGATCGGAGTTGCGTACGGCATTGGTCCGGTCGCTGCGCCGCTTCGCCGCGGCGATTTGCGCTTTCAGCCGGGCGGCGACCTGCTCTACGCCTAAGATCCACGGGGCAGTGAGGACTGTGCCGAGCATCTCCTGCGCCGAGCAGGAGTGGTCTCCGGAGATCGCGGCCCAGGCTGCGAAGTCGACACAACCTGTTTGCGCCGGGTCGGTGTCCGGTGCACAGAGGCGCGGTTCGTACCCGGTGCGAGCCTCCGACCAGAGCGCCTGCAGACGGGCTTGCCGGGCGGCGTCGAGCTTACCGATTGCCAGCGCGGCAATGTCGCGGTGTTCAGGAAACACCCATGCAGACGCTGGGAAGACTTGAAGCGAGACCAGCAGGAGGACCAGTGCGGATCGCAGGAAGTTTTGGGGAATGAAATGTCGAGCGAACGACTGAATCAGCCTGCGGGTGGCAGGCTTCGGCAGTCTGTGGTCGCGATCTCCTGCACTCGCCGATCTCATCACGTGGTTATACCAAGCCAACGGTTTGTGTAGTTTATGGCGACAGGAGATGGGGCGCAAGCGCCGTCTGCGACCGAAGACCTCAATACTTTGCCAGGTCAAGCATGGCGCGGTACAGGTCCTCGGGCTGGGGGAGGATGGCGTCTTCGAGGATGGGCTGGTAGGCGACGAAGGAATCCATGGCGGCGACGCGGCGGACGGGGGCGTCGAGCGAGTCGAAGAGGTCCGAGCCGATGCGGGCGGCGATCTCCGCGCCGTAGCCCCAACTGAGCATGTCCTCGTGTGCGACGATCACCTTGTTGGTCTTGCGGACGGATTCGGCGATGGTGTCCCAGTCGTAGGGGCTGAGCGTGCGCAGGTCGATCAGTTCCACATCGACGCCCGCCTCGCGCTGCAGCTTATCCGCTACCTGCAATGCGCGGGGAACGATTGCGCCGTAGGTGATGACGGTGAGGTCCTTGCCGGGGCGGACGATGTTGGCTTTGGCGAACGGGATTGCATACTCCGGCCCGGGATACGCGCCGCGCCCGAAGGTCTCGCGGTAGAGGCGCTTGTGCTCCAGGAAGAGCACGGGATCGTCGCAGCGGATGGCTGTGCGCAGCAGACCGAGAGCATCCAGCGCGTTCGACGGCATCACCACCCGGATTCCCGGCGTATGAGTAAAGATGCTCTCGCCCGACTGCGAATGATAGATGGAGCCTCCGGTGAGATAGCCGCCGATGGGCACGCGGATTACCAGCGGGCAGGACCAGTGTCCATTCGACCGCCAGCGGATCAGCGACAGCTCATTGCGCATCTGGTGCACGGCCGGCCAGATGTAGTCGAAGAACTGGATTTCAACGACCGGCTTGAGCCCGCGGACCGCCATGCCAATCGCGCGGCCCACAATATTCGCCTCGGCGAGCGGCGAGTTCCAGCAGCGGTCGGAGCCGAATTCAGTTTGCAGGCCGGCGGTGAGCTTGAAGACTCCGCCCTTGCCCTTGATCTTTCCCGCCCGCAGCGCGTCGTCACGGGTGGCGTCGGCCACGTCCTCGCCGAAGACTACGATGCGCTCGTCGCGGCGCATCTCGTCCTTCAGGCAGAGATTAATCAGCTCGGCCATGGTGCGCTCGCTGGTATCTGCGGTCGCCTCCGGCTGCGTGTCGAAGCGTGCGTCGGTTGGCTTCAGGTCCTCGGAGTACTGATGGCGCAGAATTGCCTCCGGCTTAGTGCTGGGCAGCACCGCCTGCATGGCGCGGTCGGCCGCACGCTGCACCTCTTCGTCCACCTTCTGCTCCAGCCGGTTGATTCCCTCGGCATCCAGAATCCCCTCGCGCAGCAGCCACATCTGCATCTTCGCAAGCGGGTCGCGCGCATTCTCCGCCTGCACTTCTTCCTCGCTGCGATACTGGCGCTCGTCGTCGGAGAGCGAGTGCGAGTACGGCCGGATGACGTGGCCGTGGACCAGCGCCGGCCCGTGACCTGCGCGCGCATACTCGACCGCCTCGGTCATGGCCGCATAGCACGCGATCGGGTCGGTGCCGTCAATTTCCGCAAAGTGGAAGTTCGGGAAGTTGGCGATGAGCCGTGAGATGTTTCCGCCCGGTGTATTCGCCTCCACCGGCGTCGAAATTGCGTACTCGTTGTCCTCCACCACATACACCACCGGCAGCCTGCCATTGCTCGCGGTGTTGAGCGACTCCCAGAACTCGCCCTGGCTGGTCGAGCCTTCGCCGATGGAGACGTAGACAACCTCATCGCCGTGGAACGACACGTCCTTGAAGTCGCGATAGTCGCCCCATCCGCCCGCGGGCTTCTTGCCTACAGCCTCGGGATGGAGGGTGAAGTATCGTCCCGCCTCCGCGCAGCCCACCGCATGCAGGCATTGGGTCGCGGTGGCGGAACTTGGGGTGACGATGTGCAGTTTGGTGCTGGACCAATGCGACGGCATCTGCCGCCCACCGCTGGCGGGATCGTCCGCAGCGCCCACCGCCTGGAGCAGTTGGTCCTCCACCGTGTTGCCCAGCGCCAGGCAGATCGCCCGGTCGCGGTAGTAAGGGAAGAACCAGTCGTACCCGGGGCGCATGGCCATGCCGGCGGCCACGAGCAAGGCCTCGTGTCCGGCGCAGGATATCTGGAAGAAGATCTTCTGCTGGCGCTTGAGCACAATTTCGCGGTCGTCGGTCCGCCGCGAGAGATACATCAGCCGGTAGAACTCCACCAGTTGCTCGCGCGTCATGCCAGCCCAGGCGCCTGCGCCGGCAACCGCTTCAGCCGCGTCTGACCCAGCCGCGCTGCCACTCGAAACCGCGAGCACTGGCCTCCGCACCTCAACGCCCGATCCATTGCGACGTGCCATACTGACCCTCTAGGCAGCCCGCTTCCTGCTGCCGTCAAGATTCTACCCCCACCGGGCCAGGCGGCACATCGTTTGTGGTCAATCCACCGAATGCAGCCGGCGAGCATCCGCATAGAAGAACCCATCCCGCTCCGTCACTTCCAACCGCGCCCCAAACAGCTCGCTCAGCACCGGAGCCGTCAGCAGCTTCGCCTTCGCGCCATCGGCCACAATCCGCCCCGCCCGCATCAGGATCACCCGCTCGATCTCCGGTAGAATATCCGCTATATGGTGCGTAATCAGCAAGATACCCGTCCCATGCTGGGCCAGCCGCCGCAACATCTCGCGCAGCCCCTGTTGCGCCGCCAGGTCCAGCGCGTTCGAAGGCTCATCCAGCAGCAGGATGTCGCCCGAGCCCACCAGCGCCCGCCCAATCATCACCCGCCGCTGCTCGCCGGCCGACATTTCGCCCACCGGCTTGTCCGCGATGCCGGTCGCCCCCACCAGTTCCAGCACCTCCACGGCCCGCGCCCGCATCGCGTCCGTGACCACCAGATTCGGCCATAGCGTGGAGCTGGAAAAGAATCCCGTCAGCACCGCATCCCGTCCGCTTGTCCGCAGCGTCTGCCTTCCCGGCAGCTCGGGCGACACCACGCCCAGCCGCTGCTTCAGCTCGGTCAGGTCCCACCGCTCGCGCCCGAAGATGCTCACCCGCGTCCCCTCCAGCACCACCGGGTACAGCTCGCAGGTCATGGTCTTGATCAACGTCGACTTGCCGCACCCATTCGGCCCCAGGATCGCGATATGCTCGCCCGCGTCCACCCGCAGGTTCACATCGTGCAGCACCATCGCGTCCCCGCGCGCCACGTTCACATGTTCCAACTCCAGAAAGCTCGCCATACCCTTCAAGATACAGCCCGCGGAGTCCCCGCTCGAACCCTGAATCTTGAACCTCGAACCGCCGCATATAATCGACCCGCTATGCTCCGCGTTCCCTACGACGATCTCTACGCCGCCCTTCACCGCGCCACCCTTCACCTCGGCCTCCGCGGCTATCGCGCCGCCCTCTGCGCCCGCCTCTTCGCCGAAACCACCTGCGACGGCGTCTACACCCACGGCCTCGACCGCTTCCCCCGTTTCGCCGAGATGGTCGGCAACGGCTGCATCGACGTAAGAGCCGAACCCACCCACGTCTCCAGCGATTCGCATCTCGCCATCGAACGCTGGGAAGGAAATCTCGGCCCCGGCAATCTCAACGCCTACTCGTCCATGCAGCGCGCCATCGCGCTCGCCCGTCAGCACGGCCTTGGCTGCGTCGCCCTTGCCAACACCAACCACTGGATGCGCGGCGGCAGCTACGGCTGGCTTGCCGCCGACGCCGGTCTCTTCGCCGTCTGCTGGACCAACACGCTCGCCAATCTCCCGCCTTGGGGAGCGTCCACACCGGCCCTCGGCAACAACCCGCTGGTCCTCGCCGTTCCCCGCCCCAATGGCGCGCATGTGGTGCTTGATATGGCCATGTCGCAGTTCTCTTACGGGACTTTGTCCGCCTATAGCGCCAGAGGCGCCCAGTTGCCCGTCCCCGGCGGATACGATCAGGCCGGCAACCTCACCACCGATCCCGCCGCCATCGAGGCCTCCAAGCGCGCCCTCGCCATCGGCTACTGGAAGGGCTCCGGCCTCTCGCTGGTGCTCGACATGCTCGCCGCCATGCTCTCCGGAGGCCGCGCCACCCACCAGATTCCACAGATCCCCACGCAGGAATCCGGCACCAGCCAAATCTTCCTCGCCATCGACCCCGCCACCTTCGCCGCGCGCGAAGAACTCGACCGCATCGCCGCCGCCGTCCTCGAATCGCTGCGCGCCGCCACGCCCATCGACCCCGGCAAGCCGGTTCGCTACCCCGGCGAGCAGACCCTCCAGCTCCGCCGGGAGAACCTCCGCCTCGGCGTCCCCGTCACCCCCGCCGTCTGGCAGCAACTCCAGTCCCTCACCTTCTGACCAGCGGGGGGCCGACAATCCGGGTTAACTCACTGTGGCGTTTCCGGAAAGCCCGGATCAGTGCGATCGACGCTGCTGGCGCTCGGCGCCGCCGCAGCCGCAGCCGCGCCTTCAACGCGCGGATAGTAGCCACTGCGAGTGCGCACGGACAGTTTGCTGTAGCCCTTCTGCTTGGCCTCGACATGGACCACGCGGTAGCCGCCCAGGGTTGGCGACTTGGTGGATTGGTAGGCAATGGTGTACTGGGTGCGGATGTCGTTCGCCACCTCTTTGGCAATCGCATCCACTTCCTTCAGCGACTTCGGAAAGTAGGCCTGGCCGCCGGTCTCTTCCGACAGCGTCTGCAGCACACGCTGCGCGTGCCGCGACTCGCCCTTGGAGCTGTCGTCGCCGAACAGCAGTCCGATGCAGTAGATCACCGGCCCGTCGAAGTCCTGAATCCTCCGCACCGCCTGATCCAGCGTGGCGCTGGAAGCGTTGTCTTCGCCGTCGGTAATCACCAGCAGCACCTGTTTGGGGTGTTTCGCGTTCTTTGACAGGTAATCGGCGGAAGCGACCAGCGCATCGTAGATCGCCGTGCCTCCCGATGACTTGATGTACGACAGGCCCTGCTGCAGCTTGGCGATGTCGCTGGTGAAGTCCTGATCGATGTACGCTTCCCACGAGAAATCGACGACGAACGCCTCGTCCTCCGGGTTGGACAGCTTTACCAGGTCGAGCGATGCCTCATCGACCGCGGGGCGCTTGTCGTACATCGAACCCGAGCTGTCGATCAGGATGCCCAGCGAAACCGGCAGGTCCTCGTGGCGGAAGCTCGCGATGGTCTGCGGAACGCCGTCCTCGTAGACGTGGAACGCGTCCTTGTCCAGCGTCTGCACGCTGCGGCCGGTGAGGTCGAAGACCGATGCATTTAAGCGAACCTCGTACGCGTTTTCGCGCAGCGTGAACTTCCCGCCGGCCCCGCGCGCAATGGTGCCCAGCGGACCGGCTGGTTGATTGCCCATCGGCTGCGGCGGCGGGTCTGGGTCAGGCGAAGGCGCCGGGTCACGGTCCACCGCAAGCGATGGCTGGACCGGAGCTGCCGCGGGCTGCGCGGGAATCCCGGATTGAGGCGGCTTCAGTTGCGGTGCCGGCTGCTGAGCAATCGCCGGCGCAATCGCAAATAGCAAGAAGGCGGTGGAGGCGAAGCATCTGCCCACACCTTGAAGCCTGCTTTCTCTACTCCGAAGGTGCATAGTATCCCTGGCGAAAGTGTACGGTCAGTTGCGGAAGGCCCGGCGGCGGCACCAGCCTAACCTTCAATTTACGCCAGTTTCCGTCGTGCCTCACATCGGAAGGCGTGTATCCGATCACATACTGCAAGCGCAGTTCGGTGGAAATGCGCGTCGCAATGTCCTCGAGGTCGCCCACGTCGCCGCCGACGTTGAAGAGACGGCCTCCGGTCATCTCGCATATCTCCTTCAGCAGTTCCGGCCCATTCTGCTCTTCCTGCGTCGGCGCGTAGCTGTCGAAGATGCCGATGGAGTAAATCTGCACGTCGGCTTCGCGCACCACGCGCCGCAGTTCGCCCTCAGTGTAGCGGCTGCGGTTATCGCCCCCGTCGGAGATGATCAACAGCGCCTTGCGGTCGTACTTGGCCTGGCGCAGGTGGTCGATACCCAGGTAGACAGCGTCGATCAGCGCAGTCCTGTTCTCCGGCTTCAGCATTACCATGCGCGCCTCGACATCGTCGGGGTCGGAGGTGTAGTCCACGATCACCGCGGGGCGGTCGTTGAAGCCAACCACAAAAAACTCGTCCTGCGGATTTGATGTGCGCAGAAACTCGGTCAGCGCCTTGCGCGCGCGGACAAACTTCGACGACATGCTGCCGCTCAGGTCGAAGACAATGCCGATGGTCAGCGGCGCATCCTCGCTGGAGAAGTACTTGATGGTCTGGCCGATGTTGTTGTCGTAGACCACAAAATTATCCTTCTCAAGGCCCGTCACCAGCCGGTTCATCGGGTCGGTGACGGTCAGCGGCACCTGCACCAGGTTCACTTCGATCCGCAGCCGCGCGTCACGGTGCGTTGTAGCCTGGGCCGCTACATCCGCACCGCCCTCGATGACCGGCTTCTGCTCCTCCGGCGACTTTGGCGGCGGTGGAGGCGCCGGAGTCTGGACGTCGTTGAGCGGATTCTCCTGCGCGCGGCCAACGTGGCCCGGGACCAGTCCCAGCGCCAGGCACACGCACACCAAGGCCGGCAGCCAGCGCTGCGTGGTCGCTCTTCCAACCGATTTAGAACCAGCTTGATGCCGCATAATCAGGCCTGTGACGGTCCAGCGACTCAAATCCCATCCCCCGACGGTTTCTACCCGGGGAACTATCAGGATAATGCCTCCGCCTTCCCAAGTCTCGCATCGCGGGATTTCGCCCCCTGGATTGCATCCTCTCCTTTGAGTCCAACGCCAGAATAATCGTTGGACGGCGCCCGCGATTCTTCGTTACAGGTCGCAACCGCCCCGGCCAGCTCGCCCAACTATCGCCGCTCGCCTCCCCGTACAATCGAACCAGACACTTCCAGGAGACCTGAGACCAAGAATGGCCCGCATTTATCCGTTTCGTGCACTTCGCTACGACACCTCCCGCGTCCGCATGGAGGACGTGGTCACCCAACCGTACGACAAGATCACGCCCGAGATGCAGCAGCGCTACTACGAGCTAAGCCCATATAACCTGATTCGCATCATCCTGGGCAAACACGAACCCGGCGACACCGAGCCGCAGGAGTTCCTGCCCGCGGGCGAAGAGGCCCACAACGTCTACACCCGTGCCGCCGAGTACCTGAAGGAGTGGCGCGCAGAGCAAATTCTCGCTGAAGAGGGAGAGGTGGCGCTGTACGGCTACTCGCAGACCTACACCGTGCCGTATACGCCGGAGGTGCGCGAGCGGCGCGGATTCATTGCGCTTGGGCATCTGTACGACTACGCGGACAAGGTCGTCTACCGGCATGAGCAGACATTTCCGAAGCACAAGTCGGACCGGATGGCCCTGTTCAAAGCCACGCGCGCGTACTGCGAACAGGTTTATATGCTCTATTCGGACCCAGGATTCACTGCCGAGAAGCTGATCTTCGGAGCCGGCAAGGACGGCAAGGACACCCGCCCGGCCGACCTTGCCATCACCGACGAGTACGACGTCGTCCATCGCCTTTGGAAGCTGACCGACCCGGCCCTGATCAATCTGATTGTCACCACCATGGCGGACAAAAAGCTGATCATCGCGGACGGCCACCACCGGTATGAAACCTCAGTGGCTTACGCGAAGGAGCGCTCAGCGCAGCTTAAACTGCCTCTGGGCGAGCCGGCCGATCCGGACGAGAGGGTAGGCTCGAGCCACCTGCCCGTGCCGCCGTTTCCTGAGGCCGCGATGATGATGACGTTCGTGAATATGGACGCGCCCGGGATCACCATCCTCCCGACCCACCGCGTGGTCTTCGGCCTGGAAGACTTCTCCTCAGCAGACTTCATCACCAAGTCCAGCGAGTACTACGACGTCACCGAACTCGCCGACGATATGCCTGGCTCAGCCCTCATCGCGCAACTCGCCGCCACTCCCGGTGACTCTTTCATCGCCGCCACCGGGGACGGCAATTACATTCTCACTCCCAAGCCGGAAGCCATCGCCCCGCTGCTTCAGGACTTGCCCGCCAAGCAGCGTCAGCTTGGCGTCGCGCAGCTTCACGCTGTGGTCCTCGATCATCTGCTTGGCCTTGACCGGGAGACCGTCACCCGTCTCGGCAACGTTCGCTACATCCGTGAAGCCGATGAAGCGCTTGGGTTAATTGAATCGGGCGATGCCGACATTGCGTTCCTCATCAAGCCGATTACGCTCGATCAGTTGCGCGATGTCTCGCTTTCCGGAGAAGTCATGCCGCAGAAGTCGACTGACTTCTATCCAAAGTTGCTGAGCGGCCTGGCAATCTATGCGCTGGACTAATTCGCCTGAGATCACCGATGGCTGACGGCCGATCGCCGATCGCCGATCGCCGATACATAAACCGCGGCGCCCGGCTTACACTCCATACGTACCCGTAATCCGTTCCAAGAGCCCGTTGACCCCTTCCCGCAAGTTCGCTGCCGTGTTGCTCGCCGTACTGGCGGCAGCGGCAGCGGCTGCGTTCTCTGGCCAGGTGCAGCCGCCGGGCCAGATCCCCATGCCGGCGCAGCCGCCGTCGTCTCCAGCGTCGACGCTCAACCGCAATCTGGTGGTTCTGGATCCCGCGCACGGCGGGCCGGATGGCGGCGCCGTGCTGGGCGACCACGTGCTCGAGAAGGATGTCACGCTGGCGCTGGCGGGTCGGCTGCGTGCGGCCCTGACGGCGGCGGGACTTACCGTGATCACAACCCGCGACGCCGACCCGTCCGACCCGCTCAGCGGCGATCAGCGCGCCGAGATCGCAAACCGCACGCATGCGGTTGCGTGCATTGTGCTCCATGCGACAGCGGTGGGATCGGGCGTGCATGTCTACACCTCAACCTTGCCGCCGCCGTCTCCGGACGAAGACACTGGCGGCGGTTTCGCATCGGCATACGTCCCGGTGCCGTGGGAGATGGCGCAGGCGGCTTCGGTAAGCCAAAGCCAGCGCCTCGCCGGTGAGCTCACCTCCGCATTCACCAAGAACAATCTTCCCGTGCTGGCTGGGCAGGCAGCGGTGCGACCGCTGGACAACCTGATGTGCCCCGCCGTGGCAATCGAGATTGCTCCCCTGCTCGTTCCCGGTGAAGATGCAACTGCGGTGACCGACCCAAATTACCAGCAGCACGTGGTGGCTGCATTGTCGTCGGCGCTGCAGGCCTGGCGCGAGCACGCCGGCGCTCTGGAACCGCCGGCGCCGGTGTCCGCGGAGAATTCGAACCAGGAGAAGGCAATTGCGGCTGCCAACGCAGCCGGCCTCGCTCGATCCCGCGCGCTCACCGTCGAACAAGCCACCGGCACCCCGCAGAAGAGGCCGCAATGATCCCCCGCTACCAGCGCATTCTCTTCTGGGTGCTCGCGGGCGCGATCCTGCTGATGGCGCTGGTGCTGCTGCGCGGGTGCGAGCAGGCCCGCGAAAAGCTGACCCGCCATCGCGATGAGACACCGCTGGCCGCGCCGGTCGCGACTGCGAGCGAGACGGTCCACCTGGCGCTGGCCGACGACACCGACGGCTCGATCACGCTGGTTGAGCGTGAGGTTGCGTTGCCGGCGGAGGCGACTGCCCGGACGCATGCTCTGCTGGCGCGACTGATCGCAGAGTACTCCTACAAGAACTCCACCCACCCCATCGAAAGCGGCCCCGCGGTGGACGATGTGTTCCTGCTCGACCTTCCGCTAAGCCTGCCCGTCGCTACCGGAGCCGGGCCTGCGGAGCAGCAACCTTCTGCGGCGCAGTTAGGGGCGGGCAACGACTTAGCGGCTGAGCCCCACGTTCCGGGTGGACAACTGGCGGTGGTGAATCTGCATGGGACCTTTGCCGACCACCACCCGTCCGGCATCGAGCCGGAGATGTTGACCATCGAATCGATCATAGGAACTCTGTACGCCAATTCTCCGCGAATTGAGGAGGTGCGTTTCCTGGTCGACGGCCGGCCCCGCGAGACCCTGAATGGGCACGCCGATCTGATGCGCACCTACCCGGCGGTCAGCACCGCAACCAAGCCGGCACCGGAGGCTCGTTAGTGGGCATCACCATCGGAGTCTTCGATTCGGGCTTCGGCGGACTGACCGTCCTGCGCGAGCTGCTGCCCCTGATCCCGGGCGCCCACTACATCTACCTTGGCGATACCGCGCGGCTTCCATACGGCTCGAAATCGCAGACCACGATTGCGCGTTACGCCGTGGAGAGCGCGCGCTTCCTCGAATCCCGCGGCTCTGAACACCTCGTCATCGCGTGCAACACCGCCTCCGCCCTGGCGCTGCGCGAGATTCGCGAGTCGGTGCGTATTCCCGTAACCGGAGTCATCGAGCCGGTCGTTGACGCCGCACACCAGCGCCACCCGAACGCCGACGTTCTGGTCCTGGCCACGCCGGCAACCGTGCAATCGCATGCATACCAGCTTCACTGCGCCGGGCATGGCCTGCGCGCAAGTGAAAAGGCCTGTCCGCTGCTGGTGCCGCTGGTCGAGGAGGGATGGGTCGATCATTCGATCACGCGGCAGGTTCTACGCATCTACTTACGCGAGGCCTTATCGACCTGCTCTCCGCAAGCCGTGCTGCTCGGCTGCACGCACTACCCGCTGATCGCCCCAGCCATCGAGGCTGTGTTGCGCGAGCTCGGGTCGCAGGCAGAGGTCATCGATTCCGCAAGAGCAACAGCAGCCGCGATTGAGCGGACGATCCGGCGCTCGCATCCGGCATCCACCGGAGGCGCCTCGTTCCAGTGCTACGCCACGGACTCAGTGGAGAAGTTTGCCCGCCTGGGCGGCCAGTTCCTCGGCCAACCCATCCCCGAAGTGGCCCTCCTCGATCTCGGCGGCTAGCCCCCTTGAACCTCGAACCCTGAACCTCGTACCTTGTCTTATGCCCTATCTCCTGAAGACTGAACCCGACAAGTACTCCTTCGATGATCTGCTGCGGGACCGCGAGACCACCTGGGATGGCATCTCGAACAACACAGCCCTGCTGAATCTGCGCAATATGAAAAAGGGCGACAAGCTGGTCATCTACCACTCCAATGTGGGTAAAGCGGCTGTGGGAACGGCGACCGTGGTATCGGTGGACGCGAAGGACCCCAGGAACCCCGTCGTCCGCATCAAGCCCGTCAAGCGCCTGAAGCAGGAGAAGTCTCTGGCCGAGATGCGCGAAGCGGGCGTCTTTCAGGGTTCGCTGCTGTTTCGCCAGTTCCGCCTCTCGGTCGTACCGCTGACGCAAGAGCAGTACGATTGGCTGACGGTTGGCTAGCGCTGAACAGGTCATATCTTTTACACATTGGTTCCTACAACCGTTCAGCTCACTACAACTTAAGTGTCCTTCTTTGCACCCTGCAATCTGTCTAGTATTGCGACAAAGGTTGGGCACATATGTACGTTTTTTCCTGGTTGGACAATCGTACTCTCATTGCCTGCGATTTCATGTTGGCAGTGGCATTCGCCATCGTCTTCTTCGGCATGAAGCGCAGCTATCCTAACCTGCGTGGAATCAATACTATCGCCATTAGCTTTCTCCTGGGCGTTCCCGGCACTTTTCTGCTGGTGTCACGCGGATCGATCCCCAGTTTTATATCCATCACGATGGCGCACTGCTTCGTCTTTGGGTCTTTCGTTTTTCTTTACCGGGGGATCCTCCGCTTCATTGGCAGTCGGCGGACATCCCTTGTTCCTGTCACGGTGTCGTGTGTCTCCTTGGCGGCCCTCTTTTATTACAGCCAGATTCAGGACAAGATTGTTCCGCGGATTGTCGCCCTGTCGATCACCGTGGGGGTGATCCGCGGCCTGATTGCTCTCGAGCTCTTCCGCAAGTCACCGACCTTCACCAGTCCAAAAGCAATGCGGCTGTTTGCGGCATCCATGACTTTCTTTGCCGCCATCACGGTCAACTGCGGTGCGATGGCTGTTCTCCACGGTTCGCCGCTCAAGCTGCTGCAGTCGAACGCCGTCGGGAGCGCGACCTTGCTCACCGGCGTTGTGTCTCTCTTCGTCACCGGCCTGTTCATTCTCTTCCTCTCCAGCAGTGAGCTAATCGCACGGAGCGCAGACGAGTCGCAGAAGGACTCTCTCTCCGGCGCCTTCAACCGGCGAGGAATTGAGGTCAAACTCGCAGCCGAACTCAAACATATCCAGCGCGGCAAACATAAGCTCTCCATCGCCCTGATCGACGTCGATTACTTTAAGTCCATCAATGACATCCAGGGGCACGCGGCGGGCGATGCAGCCCTCCGCGACGTCGCCGAGACCATCTCCACCCACCTGCGGGGGCGGGATTATCTGGGCAGGTATGGCGGCGACGAATTCCTCCTGATCCTTCCCCAGACCCCCTGCAGCATCGCGCTGGTGGTGACCGAGCGGCTGTGCCAGGCGGTGAGCAACCTCAGTCTCTTCGGCCGGAATATGCCGTTGACGCTTAGCATAGGAATCACTGAAGCGGTCCTGGAAGACGACGCCGTAGCCCTGATTGCGCGCGCCGACAAGGCGCTCTACCAGGCCAAGAGTGCCGGCCGCAACTGCCGGCGAGTGGTCGCGGCTGACGCCGATGCCACCACTGCAGGCGCACCGGAGAATGCCGCCATGGGCGGCATGCTGATACCCCCGGTTCGCTCCTCCCTGCTCCAATAATTCGGCGCCTACCCCCATCCGCCTTCAAATGCCACACCCGGCGCGGTTTGCGTCCCGCGTGCGTGCTTCGACTGCCCATCCGCTGGTATCCTAAGTATTCAGGACATTTTGGGGAGCCGAATGATTGATTTGAAGGGAAAAGTGGCCGTCGTCTTCGGCCTGGCAAATAAACGCAGCATTGCCTATAGCGTGGCGCAGAAGTTGGCCGAGGCGGGAGCCACCCTGGTGTTGTCGTACCAGTCGGAGCGGTTGCAGCGCGAGGCCGAAGAGCTACTCAATGATCTGGGCCAAACCGGAACCGGACGGGCCTTCCAGTGCGACGTCTCCCGCGACGAAGACATCGACGCGCTCTTCGCCCAAATCTCCGCCGCATACCCGAAGATCGATATCCTCATCCACTCCATCGGGTTCGCGCCCCCCGACGCCTTGAAGAATGACTTCCTGCTGACCTCCCGCGAGGATTTCCGTATCGCCCACGATGTCAGCGTCTACTCGCTGATCGCGCTGGCGCGCGGCGCAGCGCCCCTGATGATCGAAGGCGGCTCCATCCTCACACTCACCTACTATGGCGCCGAAAAGGTCTTCCCCAACTACAACGTCATGGGTGTCTGCAAAGCTGCCCTCGAGTCCGCCGTACGCTATCTCGCCGTCTCGCTCGGCTCCAGGAACATTCGCGTCAACGCCATATCCGCCGGGCCGATCAAGACCCTGGCTGCGCGTGGCATCGGCGACTTCAGCCAGATCCTGAACGCAGTCACGGCGCGCGCTCCGCTGCACCGGAATGTCGAGCAGGCCGAGGTTGGAAATACTGCGCTGTTCCTCTGCTCGCCGTTGGCCAGCGGCATCACCGGCGAGATCACGTTTGTCGATTGCGGCTTCAATATCACCGGCATCTAATTAGAAAGGAACCTCCCATGACCACCGCAGAAATCCTCCTCCAGGACTACGACGGCGAAATGGCCGGCACCCGCCGCGTGCTCGAGCGCCTGCCCGAAAACCCCGAGTACACCTGTCATGAGAAGTCCATGCCGCTGGGCCGGCTCGCGACCCACGTAGCCACCCTGCCCCTCTTTGGCAAGACGATCCTAACCACTCCCGGCATGGATATGGCCGACCCCAACCAGACCTTCCCCCGCCTCACGTGGAGCAATCGCGACGCCACGCTCGCGGCCTTCGATGCGAACGCCCGCGACTGCCGCGCCGCCCTCGCCTCGCTCTCCGACGCACAGTTGGCCGAGCCCTGGAAGTTTGCCTTCGGCGATCACGTCATCTCCAACCACCCGCGTTCACTCAGCTATCGCCAGTTTTTCTTCAACCACCTGCTGCACCATCGCGCCCAGCTCGGCGTCTATCTGCGCCTGAACGATATTCCCGTGCCAGGCCTCTACGGCCCTTCGGCGGACGAGCAATTCGACCCAACCAAGGCGAAGTAACGGAGTACACCCGGACGGTTGAGACCCCGACCTCAGGGACGGCGGTTGATGCCGCCGTTCTTCATCACAAATGCAACGTGTGTCAGCGCAGAGATGTCGTCGAGCGGGTTGCCTTCGACGGCGATGATGTCGGCGTACAGGCCTGGCTTCAACTCGCCGATCTGTCCGGCCCAGCCGAGCAGGCGTGCGCCGTTCAGCAGGTCGGCACGAAGCACGTCAGCCGGAGACATCCCATACTGCACCATCAGCTCCAACTCCCGGGCCTGCGTGCCGTGAGGGAACGGTCCGACATCCGAGCCAACCGCAAAGGGCACGCCGGCAGCCAGTTGGCGCCTGAATTGCGCCGCGTGGAAGGCGAGCAGCGCCTTGTACCTTTCCCCGGCAGCCGGCGTCTCGGCATGAGCCGCAAAATATTCCATGATCGCAAACGTAGGCACTGCGAAAATCCCCTTCGCTTTCATCTCCGCCATCGTCCGGTCGCTCAGGAAATAAGCGTGGTCGATGGACGCGACGCCCGCGGCGACGGCAAAGCCTGCGGCGGGCTCGCCGGTACAGTGCACGCCCACCCCCATCGCGCCCACCCTGCCCTCCGTTAGTCGTGCCATCTCGACAACCGCGGCGTGGAGTTCCGCCTCGGTGTACTGATAGGGAGTTGTGAGGACTCCGTCCTTCAGCGTGTCCGGCCCAGTCTCGTAGATCTTGGCGAAGTCGGAGCCTTCCTTGTGCTGCAGACGCATCACGCGAACCAGGTCTTCGGCCGAGTTGGCGTAGTCGGCGTTGGAGGGCACGTTTGCGGCAGGGTTGTAGCCGATTGCATCCTCGTGGCCGCCCAGCAGGTCGATGGCGTTGCCGCTGACGCGCATGCGGGGGCCGGGGATAAGGCCGGAGTCGATGGCGTTGCGGACGGCCGTCGAGGCGGAGCCTGCGCCTTCGGTGCCCATATCGCGCTCAGCGGTGAAGCCCGCCATCAGGTCATCGCGGGCGGCTATCCCGGCAAGAATCACGCGCTGCGGAACGCTTTCCTGGATGGTCTGCATGTCTTCGGCGCCGGGGTGGAGGAAAAGATGGACATGTGCGTCGATTAGGCCCGGCAGCAGCGTCCGGTCGCCCAGGTCGATAAGTTCGGCGCCCGCGGGCCGGTCGACGTGCGGGCCGGCAGCGACGATGCGCTCGCCGGCGACAAGGACCTCACCGGGCGAGACCAGGGTCCCGGCAGCAACATCCAGCATGTGCGCAGCGTGAAGCACGATGGGGCGCGGCGGCGGCGATTGCGCCTGTGCGCCAATAGACGCAACGGCGATTGCGAATCCTGCTAAGAGAGTCTTCATGGTGCTAGCAGAATAGCAGCGCGATTCTCTCCGCAGCATCCCGCCCAAGCCAACGCGCGCGGGCACATCTACCATCCAAGGAGCCTGACGGCAAAGATCGGACCAGACTACCGACCGAGGAGCACTGCCATGGCAACGACGCACAAGTCTCATTCCCACGACACCGCGAACACTCTTTCCACCGACCAGCGCAAACACATGAACGACACCGTGTACGCGTTTCCGAAGCAACGTAAGGAACCGTTGAACGATGCCTCGCATGTGCGCAATGCGATTGCGCGCTTCGACCAGGTGAAGGATGTCTCCGACGAGGAGCGCGAAGAGGCGTTCCACAACATCAAGGCTGCCGCGAAGAAGTTCGGCGTCGAGATGAAGGAGACACACTGGCGCGAGCTCGGCAGCAAGCCGCATACCGCGAACCCGGAGCATCGGAAGGCGAGTTAGTGAGGGATTAGCCGGCCTTTTCGGTGAGTTCGGCCCAGCGGGCGTAGAGTTCGTCCGATGCTGCCTGCGCGGATTCCAGATCGTGCAATGCCGCCGTCAGCGCCTCGGCGTTCGTCGCCACGGCAGGATCGTCGAGCAGGTCGCGTGCTGCGTTTAGACGGGCTTCTGCGGCTTCCACTCTTTCCTCAATCGACGCATACTCGCGAGCTTCCAGATAGGAGAGTTTCTTCCTCCCCGTGGCGACCGGCAGCAGCGCACCTTGCACCGGCGTTGCCGTTGCCGCAGACGAGCTGCCGTCGCTATTGGTCGAGCCCTGCTCTCGCTGCCACTGTTCCCACTGCGAGTAGTCCGCGAAGGTTGCGGCGTTGCCCCGGCCGTCGAGGCCAAGGACGATGGTGGACACGCGGTCCAGCATGTAGCGATCGTGCGTCACCAACACCAGCGCGCCGGTATATTCCAGCAGGCTCTCTTCCAGAATTTCGAGCGTCGCGATATCAAGGTCGTTGGTGGGCTCATCGAGCAGCAGCACATCCGCCGCTTCCAGCATCAACTTTGCAATCAGCACACGGGCGCGCTCGCCTCCACTCAGCCGCTCCACCGGCTGGTTCAGTTGCTCGCTGGTAAACAGGAACTTGGTCGCATAACTCGCCACATGCACCACCCGCCCCTGGTACACCACCGAGTCGGAATCGGGCGCGAGCGCGCGGCGCAGCGTCACGCCCTCCTCCAATTGGCGCATCTGCGAGAAATAGACAATCTTCAGCGAGGCGGCTTTCTTGATCGCGCCCGCCGTCGGCTCCAACTCGCCGGTGAGCAGGCGGAGGAGCGTGGTTTTGCCGCTTCCGTTCGGCCCCACCAGGCCGACGCGCATTCCATTTGTGATCAGAAAATTCAGCCCCTCGACAATCTTCTTCTCATTCGGCGGCTCGCCGAAACTCAGCGCAGCGTCTTCAAACTCGACCAGCCGCTTGGTCTGGCGATCGGTGGCGTTGAAGTCGATTCCAGCAGTCGAGGTCTGCACGCGCAGGTTGACGTCGCGCAACTGCCCAATCAGGTCCTGCGCATTGTCGATCCGCGCCTTCGCCTTGGTCGACCGCGCCTTTGGCCCTCGCCGCAGCCACTCGACCTCGATCTGGACCCGGTTCTTCAGCGCCGCTTGAAGTTTGGACTGCGCCTCCAGATACGCTTGCCTGCCCTCGATGAACTTCGAGTAGGTCCCCTTCACCCGCAGCAAGCCATCCGCATACACACGGCTCAACTCAACGATCTCGGTGGCTACATTCTCGAGGAAGTAGCGATCGTGGCTGACCATCACGCACGCAAACGCGCCCTCGTTCAGCAACTCTTCCAGCCACGCAATCCCCGCAAGATCCAGATGGTTCGTCGGCTCGTCCAGCAGCAGCACGTCGGGATGCGTCACCACCGCTTCCGCAATCGCCAGCCGCTTCCGCCACCCACCGCTTAACGTCGCCGCTTCGACCCCCAAATCCACAAAACCCGTCCGCCCCGCCGTCTCCCGCAGTCGCCCTTCATGTTCACCCTCAGCCAGGCCCGCCCGGGTCAGCGCCGCATCCATCACCTCGCGCACCGTCAACCCCGCCGCGAAGTTCGACTCCTGCAGCACGTACGCAATGCGGGCGCGTTTGCGCGTGGCGACTTCGCCGGAGTCGACTTCCTGCTCACCAGCGAGGACGGCGAGCAGCGTGGACTTGCCCGCGCCGTTCGGCCCAATCAGGCCGATGCGGTCGCCATCGGATACGGGGAAGCTTATGTCCTGAAACAGAGGCACGGCGCCAAATCGCTTCGACAAGCCCTGTGCATTCAAAATTGGCGGCATGGCTTCAGTTTACCGTGAGCCAAGGTTGCCCGGGCTCAACCAATCCGTGCTGCCAACTTCTTCCCGGCCACCAGCGAATAGCTCATCGCCACAAGGTCCTTCACCTCACCCCACGCCACCCTTCCCACGTCCAGCCGCAGCCCCACCCACCCTCTCGGCCCCACATACGCGGGCATATAAAACCGTTTCGGATTCGACGCAATCAGCGCGGCATTCTCACCCGGCAGCACCTTGCACCACACCCCCACGATCCCATCCCCATGATGGTCGTTCAGAAAATACGCAAACACCTTCTTCTTCACTTTGAAGGCGGCATGGGAGCCGCCGATCTCGCGCTCGGCCCCCGGCAGCGCCAGACATATCTCCGTCACCCGCGTCAGCCGCTCCTCTTCTGCCATGGTCTTTTGAGACCTCAGTCCAGATCAAAGTCGCGCAACGGTTTGCCGGTGTCCGGCGTCTCCTTGGCTTTCTTCACGGCTTCGGCGAATTTCTTCGCCATCAGGTCGTCCTTGTGCTTATGGGCATCGACGCTCTGAGCGAAGATCGAGTCCCGCCGCGCTTCCGCCTCCCGCGCCGCCTTCGCCGCATCGCTAAAGTCCTCAAACATCCGCTTGCGCGGCGCAGGAGTGTGGGCGATGATGGCGCGCGTGACCGGGTCTACCTTGAGCATCGCTCCGCAGTCAGGACAGGTTATTTCAAATGATTCGTCGCTCAGGCCCATTGATTGTTCTCCCCTTCGGAGACCATTCTAGACCGTTGTCCGTTCTTCGTTGTACGTTCCACGTTAACGAACGTAAAACGGAGAACGTAGCACGAACAACAGCTATAGGCGGATGACGATATGCCCCGGGCATTGGCTCGCGGCCTCGTCAACCAGGCGGGCGATGAGGCCGGTGCCGAGGCCATCGCCGTGAGCGGCCTCCCATGCGGCGAGGAACCAGGCGCCGGCGATGACGCGCTCCTGGGGATGGCCTTCGGGAAAGAGGTGGAGGGTCATCGCTTCGGCGTGCCTGCGCAGGCTGGTTTCCTTGTTGAGTTCGAAGGTGGCGGCGAGGCGGCGCAGGCGGTCCATCTGGTAGCGCATCTTTGAGCCGGAAACCTCTGCGGAGCGGCCCAGGCTGGGGTCGAGTGAGCCGAGATAGCTCCCGGCGGCGGTAATGGCTTCGTCCAGAGCATTGCCGGCAGTGGCAAGACGGCGCTTGGCTTCGATGGGCATGGCGCGCGCGCCCAGGCGCTGGGCGAGTTCCTCCGCCGTCGTCATCGCGTCGGGCAGGCTGATCTCGTGCTGCGCCATGACCGCGCCGATGGCTGGCTCGATGAGCGTGGCGGAAAGTCGCGGCAGTATCGGCGTCACGCGCCCCAGAATGCGCTCGTAGAGCACCGCGCTCTGGGCAAAGTAGGCAACCTCGGCTGGGCCGCCGACGTAAGCCGCAGTGGGCAGGATGGTGTCCTGAAAGACGGGACGGAGGATGGCGTTGGGGCTGAGGCGCTCAGGCGCGGAATCGAGAATCGCGAGCAGTTCGGCCGTGCTGTATGTCTGCCCGGAGTTCGCTGCCCCGGCCTTCCCGCCATTACCGGCCTTCCACGTGCCGTCGGGGAGGCGGCCCAGCGCTTGACGGTTCCTCACCCCTTCCAGCCCCTCGACATCGCTGATGAGAAAGAGCAGCGAGGAGCCGGGCTTGACCAGCACCTGCGCGTGATAGCCGGAAGATTCGAGTTCGACGGCACGGGCTAGCAGCGCGCCTTCCAGTTCTTCCGCGTGTTCGATGGCGTGACGGAGGGTGGCTGCGCCGAGCGCGTGGAAATCGCGCCCTGCGGCATCCATCACGATAAGGCCCTGCTCGGCGAAGAGGCGGGTCATCAGGCGCGAAAACGCACTCGCAAAGGTCGGGCCACGGTCGTTCCCGGGCTGATATGCGTAACACTCGCGAAGCAGATCGCAGATGGGCGTGTGGCCAAGCAATTCGCTTGCCTGGTCGAGCAAGCCATCGATGTGGCCTTGGAGGATCACGTCACCGGCGGGAATCGCAATTCCGGGGAACCGTATATCCCCCATCCGCAGCGTTTCAACCGCTGTCTTAGTGAGCAGCGAGACCTGGTCTACTTCTTCAAGGTCGTGGTCTTCGGTAGCAAGCCAGAAGATGGGAACGTGCTCGATGCCTGTGGTCCCAGTCGCCTGTTTGGCGCGGGCGATGGCCGTAGCAGCTTTCAGCAGCGTCAGCAGCGGGCCTCCGAACAACACCACCTGCTGCCCGGTGACCACGGCGGGAGCGCCGGCGCGCAGCCTGGCGATATTCGCGAGCGTTGCGGGGCCGGCACCGAAGGCGAGGCTCTGGCGTTCGAGAGCGTCGGCCAGCGGGCCGGCATCTCTGCGCGGGGCCGGCGGCTGCATCCATGCGCGGCCGAGCGGCTCGGCGCCGTACCATCTGCGCACTGGATCACCCGCGGCGCTGTCGCCCATTGCGAGAAAGTCGCGAAACAACCTGGTGATGTGCGGCAGCGTCGCGATGGGGTAACACTCAGTGCTCATCATCAATCCTCAAACCGGGCGCGCACCATTGGAACACGTCGATTGCTATCAAGGCGGAGCATCCCCATCAATTGGAACACGCAACCAATTGGATGCGCCATTTTTCCGCCCCGATGCAGGATGATACCGTAGACCCATGGCCGCCCCGCTACCCAAACCAAGGAAGTCCACCCCAGCCAAGACTGAACCCGCGAAAGTCTTTGCGGGGAAGACCGCGTCCGGAGTGAGGCGCGCAGGCAAGGCGAAGCTGATCTCCTCGAAGCTTGCGTACAAAGGCAAGGTCTTCAACGTTTACACCGATACTCTGATCGAGCCGGGTGGGCACCGCAATGTGCGCGACGTGATCCGGCACAATGGCTCGGTGGTCATCCTGGCGGTGGATGAGCGGAAGAACCCGGCAGACCCCGACGTGATTATGGAGCGGCAATATCGTCATGCCGCGGGGCAGTTCATGATTGAGTTGCCGGCGGGTACGCGGAACGCGGGAGAGGCGCCGCTGGCCGCTGCCAAACGGGAGATGATCGAAGAGACCGGCTACCGCGCGAAGCGGTGGACGATGTTGCTGCGGTACTTTGCCAGTCCCGGTTTTCTCGGCGAATGGATGCAGATCTATCTCGCGCGGGATATTCGGCAGGGTGAAGCGAAGCTGGAAGAGGATGAAAACCTCGAGGTCTTCCGCATACCTCTGTCGGAAGCGATGCGGCTGGTGGCGGAGGGGAAGATTCACGACGGCAAAACGCTGATCGGCCTGCTCCTCTACGTCGCCGCTCGCAAGTCGGGCCGCCTCTAATGGGCAAGCTCCACGATGCCAGAACGATGATCGTAATCGCTAAGAAGGGGAGAGCAAAATACGAAGCTCCTGCTGCACCGTTCGCGGCAGAACCAACTCTGCTGTAGTTTTCGGCGAACGTCACCTCCGAGTAAGGAATGCTTACCGCCTGCGCGCCCCTCCCATCGGGGGTGATCTCAAACCTATCGTCGTGGATGGCGGTGAGCTTGCCCATCGCCGCTATGTCGCCGAGTTCCAATACCTCGATGCGCTTGCCGATGCCACGCTTCAACAGCATCTGCTTCAGCTTGACCGGATCCATCGGCCCGTGGACGATCTTGGAAACGTCGGCGCAGGTGACGGTCACGGCCCCTTTGGCGTCTGTGGGAGTGACCTCCGCGACGCCACCGTGGGCCGAGGTTAAGACGCCGCTGATGGAGCTGCCATCCCGCTTCGCGATCGTGATGCCCCCGCCCACGTAGACCGCCGCAAAATGTATCTTGCAATAAGAATCATTCAGCGGGGCCGCCAGAGCAACGCCGTTGCTAACCAGGGCCACCGGGAGCAAGCCAATCACCAACCCCGCCCGGCGGGCCGTATGAATATAGAAGGACCACGAGGCAAGTTGCATGGCGAGGATGTCCTGGCAAGCTGGATTGCAATACGCAAGATTCCAAGGGCCCCTGTGGTTCACCACTTCCGGGGGGGTAGGCTGCGACTCTATCACCCACAGCTACAATGCAGCCAAGCGTCCCTACTTCTCTGCCAACTGCCTGGGGGTCAGCTCGGTGACGATCTCTTCGGCAACTTCTGCCGCTGGTTCCAGCGCGTCGAGATCCTCGTCGGTAAAGGTCTCGCCGAGGCCGCCGAAGCGGCGTTCGCGCTTCTGGTAGTTCTGGATGGCTTCGAGCAGGTGGATCCCGCGGAAGTCCGGCCACAGCCGGTCCGTAATGAAAATCTCCGAGTAGGCGATCTGCCAGAGCAGGAAGTTGGAGATGCGCTGCTCGCCGGACGTCCGGATGACCAGGTCGGGGTCGGGCATATGACCCGTGTAGAGGTGATCCGAGATGTGGTGCTCGTCCAGCCTGGCCTCCAGGCCGTCGACCTGGAGGAGGTCTTCGAGCGAGCAGCCGCGCTGGTGGGCCTCGGCGATCAGGTCGGCGAGGATGGAGCGTGCCGCATCCACAATTTCGGAGCGCGAGCCGTAGTTCAGGGCGAGGGTCAGGGTGGTCCCAGTGTTGCGGGCGGTGGCTTCGGACGCCCACTGCATGGTGTCCTGCACCTCCGAAGGAAGCTCACCGATGCGGCCGATGTATTCCATCCGCACGTTATTGTCGTTCATGCGCTTGACGTTGCCGACCAGGTAGCTGCGCAGCAGCTTCATCAGGAAATTGACCTCGGACTTGGGCCGGCGCAGGTTGTTCTCCAGCGAAAAGGCGTACAGGGTGATGAAGGGCAGGTTGATGCGCGAGGCGGTCTCGACCACAAACTGCACGCTTTCTGCGCCTTGCTGGTGGCCCAGGAAGCGCTTCAGAGAGCGCTTGCCCGCCCAGCGGCCGTTGCCGTCCATGATGATGGCAACGTGCTGAGGGATCTTTTGGGGGTCGAGCTGGCGGTAGAGAGCAGCCTCTTCAGCCGACAGCTCGTGCAGGCGTGAGCAGGGTTCGAATACTGGCCTGGTTGTGGATGCGCGCAAAAGGCGACCTCGCAGGATACTGACCTAGCATACGCCTTTGGGACGTGCGATAAACACCGCGCACGAATGGCAGCGGGTTCACCCCAGCGCAAATAATCGTCCCAGGACTGAATCCTCTGCCTTCACCCGCCCTCTTACTCTATAGAGGACAAACTGGGCCCCATGACCGCTGTGCTTTGTGAAACGACCATTGACGTTGAGGAACTTAACAACTCCGCCGACTGTGCCTGGCAATGCATCGATGTCCGTTCAGCAACGGAGTTCGCCGCAGGCCACATTCCCGCAGCCATCAACATCCCCATGGACGAGATTGAGAGCCGCATCGCCGACCTGAGGCCAGGCCGGCCGACCGTGCTGGTGTGCCAGGCGGGCAAACGCGCCTCCATGACCCACGCGCTTCTCGCCGGCCGGGTCGACGACCTCCTCGTCCTCACCGGCGGCACCGACGCATGGAAGCTCGCCGGCCTGCCGCTGGTAGCCTCGACGCGCACCCGCTGGGCGTTGGAGCGGCAGGTGCGCCTCGGCGCGGGTCTGCTCGTCCTCATTGGGGTGTTACTTGGGTTCCTCGTGAATCCATGGTGGTTCTGGCTCGCCGGCTTTGTCGGCGGCGGACTTGTCTTCGCTGGGACCACCAATTATTGCGCGATGGCCAATCTGCTCGCGCTCTTGCCTTGGAACCGCACAGGGAGCAGGATAAAGTGACCTGCCTGAGCACCCATCGGCGCAGCCGGAGCGGAAACGGCGGTACGCACAGCAGTGGATTTCGAGGCCCTCGCCAACGAGCACAAAGACGCCATCTACCGGCAGATGCTGCGCGTCTGCGGCAATCGCGAGGATGCCGAGGATGTGCTTATCGAGGCCCTGCTGAAGGCCTACTGCAGCATGGACCAGCTCCGCGACTCAACTTCCTTCCGCGCCTGGCTTGCCCAGATCGCCCGCCGAATCTGCTGGCAACTCAAAGAGCGCGAAGCGCTGCTCCCGCTACTGCAGTTGTCCGAGTTGGAAGCCGGCGGACTGGATCTCCGCGACCATGCACCCGCACCGGAAGAGATCGCCGCCGCCGCCCAGATGCGCCAGCTACTTCGCAATGCTGTTGCAGACCTCAAGCTGGAGTTCCGCACCGTGTATGAACTGCGCGACATCGAAGAAGTGCCGGGCGAGGAAGTTGCGGTCAGGCTTGGCATCTCGCTGAGGGCCATGAAATCCCGCTTGCATCGCGCGCGCAGTATTCTGCGCGAGCGGATGGAAGTGGCGCTGGCAAGGCCAGAGCAACATCGAACGTAGAACGAAAAGGGGCCAAAAATGGAAGTTCATGTAGAGCACTTAGGGGCGGTCCAGTTTGAGATCAAGGCTCGCCATCATTCAATCGCATGCGACCAACCGGAACAGATGGGAGGATTCGACGAAGGCATGACGCCACCGGAACTGCTGCTGGCTTCGCTCGGCTCCTGCGCCGCGTATTACGCTGTGGCGTACCTCAAGAAAAAAGGAATCACGGCCCCGGGAACGCGCGTCGATGTGACCGCCGACAAGGTTCCAAACCCGGCTCGGGTGGATCATTTCCAGATTGCGGTGTCCGTGCCGGTTCAACTCTCCCCCGAACACCGCGCGGGGCTGGAACAGGCGGTCCATCATTGCCTCATCCACAACACCCTGCTGCACCCTCCCACCATTGGACTGACGATCAACGCCACCGTTGGCGAGTTGCTGGGCACGCGCGCGTAGAGGCGAGCGGAAGGCAGCCACTCCGGCCGAACTGCGGGAGTTCGCTACACTAGAGAGCGAATGTCTACGCAGATCATCCGCCCCGCCCGCACGCTGCAAGGTTCCCTGACCGTCCCCGGCGATAAATCCATCTCGCACCGCTATGCCATGCTCGCCGGGCTGGCTGAAGGCACATCGCGGTTCGCAAACTTCTCCACCGGAGCCGACCCGCATTCCTCGCTGGCCTGCATGGAAGCGTTGGGGGCCGCGGTCGTACACCAAGGCACGGGACCGGCGGCGACGATCGAGGTGACCGGCGTGGCCGGGTCCTTCCACCAGCCGTCCGCACCGCTCGATTGCGGCAACTCGGGGTCGACCATGCGCATGCTGGCAGGCCTGATTGCTCCGCACCCGCACCGCTTCACGCTGATTGGGGACCACTCGCTGACCTTGCGTCCGATGGAGCGCATCCGTAAACCGCTCAACGAGATGGGAGCAAATCTTGATCTGGTGGATGGACATGCTCCGGTCACCATCCACGGTGGCCCGCTCCACGCAATCGACTTCACCACTCCAATCCCATCGGCACAGGTGAAGACAGCGGTGCTGTTCGCCGGTTTGCAGGCGGAGGGGACCACCTGCCTCTCCGAGCGAATCCGCACACGCGATCACTCCGAGCACGCACTCAAAGCCTTCGGCGCAACGCTCAGACGTACCGGCGAGAAACTGTGCATCCCCGGCGGGCAGAAACTGAAGGCAATTGACGCCACGGTTCCCGGCGACATCTCGTCCGCGGCGTTCTTCCTCTGCGCCGCGCTGCTCTTCCCCGACTCCAACCTCGTCCTCGACTCACTGGGCATGAACCCCACCCGCGCGGCGCTGCTCGACGTGATCACGGCGCTCGGCGGCCGGATCAAGATTCTCAATGTCGAAGAGCAACATGGCGAACTGATCGGGACCATCCAGGTAAACCGCGGCCTCACGCCCACAACTGGACCATTCGTCATTAGCGGTGCGCTAACGGCCCAGGTCATCGACGAGCTCCCAGTGCTTGCAGCCATCGCGCCGTACACCGCCGACGGCCTGATCATTCGCGATGCCCAGGAGCTCCGCGTAAAGGAGTCCGACCGCATTGCACTGGTGGCCAGGAACCTGCGCGCTATGGGAGCTGAGCTCACTGAGCATCCGGACGGCCTGGAGATTCCCGGCGACCAGAGTCTGCACGGCGCATCCATCGACTCCGGTTCCGACCACCGCATCGCCATGGCCTTTGCCATCGCCGCCTTGCGCGCCGAAGGCGATACGGAGATCCAGGGCGCCGAGGCCGCCCAAATCTCCTTCCCTGAGTTTTTTCACTTCCTCGATTTGCTCGCCCAGCGATAGCCCATGTCAGAGCTACGTCCATCCGCCGACTCCCGCCCAATCGTCATCACCGAGATCGAGCAGTTCGGCGGCGCGGAACGGAGCGTCCTGGCACTGGCGCGGTGGCTTCACCAGCGTGGGGTGCACAGTCACATCGTCACCTATGCCGACCGATGCAATCTGGCGAGCTACGCCACTCACCCGCTGCCGGTCGTTGAACTGAAGGTCACCGGAACGCGCAACCGCATCCGCGCGCTCGGAAGACACTTTAAGGCGCGCCCGGCCGGCGCACCGCAGCCGCTGCTCTCCGGATACCAGCCCGCGCTGCACGCAACGCTGGCCGGAATGCGCGGCTTTCATACGCTGATGCACGACACGCCGTCGCTCTTTAGCGATCCGGCAACGCGCACGCTGAAGAGCCGCATCCGGCTTGCCGTCTCGAACCGCGTCATCGGCCGCGGACTGCGTAGCGGTGGCCACACCATCGTCACCAGCGAGTATCTCCGCGCTGAATGCCGCAAGGATTTTGCCGTCGAGGCGCAGATTGCGCGCATGGGCGGCCTTACGGCAACTGACCCCGCCAACGTCTTCCGCGTTCGCCCCGCTCGCGGCGAGCTGGTTATGCTGTCGGTTTGCCGCATCGAGGCCAACAAGCGCATCGACTGGATTCTGCGCTCGCTCGCCGAACTCGAACGCGCCACGCCGCCTCTCTCCTCGCGCGTCGACTGGCGACTGGACCTTGCGGGCAAAGGTCCCCTCATCCCTCAGCTTACCGAACTGGCCGCGGCGCTCGGAGTCGCCAGCCGGGTGCACTTCCACGGTTTTGTGCCTGACGCTGAACTCCAGAACCTCTACGATCAAGCCCATCTCTTCCTGATGCCCGCGATCCAGGGATACGGGATTCCGGCCATCGAAAGTCTACAGCGAGGGATTCCCGTTCTGCTTCACCGCGAGTCAGGCGTCTCCGACATCCTGCGCGCAACTCCGTGGGCAACCATAATTGCCGGAGGCCCTGAAACCGCAACCGTCGCGCTGAGCGCCGCGATTAACGGCGTCCTTGCAGGTCGGCACCACGCGGTCCCGCTGCCCGAACTTCCCACTGAAGACGGGTGGGCAGCACAGGTTGCGCACCTCTGCGGATGGGTGGAATAGCCATGCAGATCGTCCAGGCAGTCTTCGGCGTCTTCCACCATTTCGAACTCGCGCACCAACTCCGCGCGCGCAACCACCTGCGCCGCATCTACTCTACGTGGCCGTGGGCGCGGCTGAAGCGCGAAAGCCTGCCGCGCGAGTTGGTGCGCACCTTCCCGCTGGTCCACACCGCCGACTACCTGCTGCGACGCACTCCGTTGTATTCGGCTGCTCTCGACTCGCGCTTCAACCAGTGGAACTCCGATAGCTTCGACCGTTGGCTGCGGCACAGGATCGAACCCTGCGACGCGCTGATCGCGATCTCCGGCGCGGGTTTGACGGCTGGGCCAAAAGTCCAGGCTGCCGGCGGCAAGTTCATTTGCGATCGCGGCTCAACCCATCAGCGCTTTCAGGATGAAATTCTCGCTGAAGAACACCGCCGCTGGAACGTGCCGTATACCGCGCCCGCAGCCCACATCGTCCGCCGCGAGGAGGCGATTTACGCAATTGCCGACGCGATCACAGTCCCATCCAACGTTGCGCGACGGTCCTTCCTCGCGCAAGGCATCGCCGCGGAAAAGGTGCACGTAATTCCGTACGGCGTTCGCCTCGACAAGTTCACTCCCGGCGACGCTCGGTCCACCGAAACCTTCGAGGTGCTCTTCGCCGGGCAGATCAGCCTGCGCAAAGGGATTCCGTACCTGCTGGAGGCCTTCGCGCGTTTGCGCCATTCCGGCAAGCACCTAACGCTTGCGGGAAGTGTGCAGGACGATGTCCGCCAACTGCTTGCGAAGTTGCCAACGGAACATGTGACCTTTGCGGGCAAACTTCCGCAGCCGGAACTTGCGGCCAGGATGGCGCGCAGCCACGTGCTCGCGCTCGCGAGCGTGGAAGAGGGATTGGCGCTGGTCCAGGGGCAGGCGATGGCCTGCGGCTGCCCAGTGGTTGCGACCACGGCTACCGGTGCGGAAGATTTGTTCGCGAACGGGGTCGAAGGATTTATTGTTCCTGATCGCGACACCGCGGCTTTCGCCGACCGGCTTCAGCAGCTTGCGGACGATCCCGCGCTCCGCGAGCGCATGAGCGCTGCCGCGCTGGAGCGCGTGAAGGCGCTCGGCGGCTGGGACGATTATGGAGATCGCTGGGACAGGCTGCTGCATGCGCTGACCGCGCAGCCGAAAGACGCCGGCGAACGTAACTAACGACTGCACTTACATCTTGTAGCGGCCCATGTCGTCATCGTTCAGGTTCTCGAGCCAGCGCCGCGCCTCTTCCCCATCCACGTTCTGCGGGCCTTCCGCGACCTGCTTGGCGTTGTCCAGAACCGAACGGCTCGCATAGATCGGGCAGTCCCAGCGCAGCGCGAGCGCAATGGCGTCCGAAGGCCGCGAGTCGACTGCGACGGCATCGCCGTCGTGCTCCATCCAGATCACCGCGTAGAAGGTATCGTCGCGCAACTCCGAGACCACCACCTTGCGCACGGTTGCATTCAATCCTCGCGTCACATTCCGCAGCAGGTCATGCGTCATCGGTCGCGGAGTCGCCGATTTTTCCAGTTCCAGAGCAATCGCATTTGCCTCGAAGATGCCCACCCAGATCGGCAGCACCGCATCGCTGGCCACATCCTTCAGCACCACGATCGGCATATTGGTCAGCGGATCGATCATCAGGCCGCGAATCTGCATCTCCACTTCGGCTTTCGCTGCTGCCGCCGTCGAATCGCTTTGTTCCGCACCGATTTTCATTGGGCCGCCAGTGCCTCGCCTACCAGGCTGTTGGGGAACGTCTGCGTGATCCTGACTGGGAGGTAGCTCCCCATGGCCGGTAGTATAGGCTGCGCCGTCGTAAAATTCACAGTCTTGTTCTGCGAACTGCGGCCCACCACCTGGCCGCGTGCGTGATTATGGCCCTCCACCATCACTTCCATCACCTGGCCCAGGTGACGGGCATAGCCTTTGCGCTGCACGTTTTTCTGGCGCTCCAAAAGGAGCGCCAAGCGCCGCGACTTCTCTTCATCCGGGATCGAGTCCGCCATTCCGATCGCCGGCGTATTCGGCCGCGGCGAGTATTTGAACGCAAACACGGCGTCGTAGCGAACCTCTTCCAACAGAGTCGCTGTATCTTCGAGGTCCTGCTCCGTCTCTCCGGGAAATCCGACGATGATGTCGGAGGTCATGCTGATCTCGCGCTTTGCCGCCTTGATCCAGGCAATCCGCTCCAGATACCACTCTCGCGTATATTCGCGGCTCATCGCTTTCAGGATCGCGGTCGAGCCTGACTGCACCGGCAGATGCACGTGGTCGCACAGCGTTGGCACCGCGTCAATCGCGTCGACAATGGCTTTCGTGAAGTCGCGGGGGTGGGAGGTGGTGAAACGCACGCGCCGTATGCCCCCGGTCTGCCCGACAGCCGCGAGCAACTCAGCGAAGGTCATCCGGCCCGATGGATCGCGATACGAGTTTACGTTCTGCCCGAGCAATTGGATCTCGGTGAAGCCCGCGTCGGCCATCCGCCGCGCCTCGGCCAGGACGGACGCAGAAGTTCGGCTGCGTTCCTTACCGCGGGTGTAGGGCACGACGCAGTATGCACAGAACTTGTCGCAGCCTTCGACGATGGTGATGTATCCGCGATGCGGGTTTGCCCGCGACGTGAACTCAGTATCGAACGTCTCCTCAGTCTGGCGGTCGTCCAGACCGGTGATGCGCCGTTCGCCTGCTTCCAGCCGGACGAGCATCTGGGGGAGATTTCTATACGAAGCCGAACCGCTCACCAGCGACACGTAGGGCGCGCGCTCGAAGATCTTTTCGCCCTGCTGCTGGGCAACACATCCCAGCACGGCAAACTTCTTACCTTCGCCCTGCAACCGCTTGTATTCGTTCAGGCGGTGGAAGACTTTCTGTTCGGCCTTATCGCGAATCGAGCAGGTGTTGTACAGGATCAACCCTGCGTCTGCCTCATCCTCGACGCGCATGTAGCCTTCGTGCTCGAGCGTCCCGATGACCTTCTCGGAGTCATGGGCGTTCATCTGGCAGCCAAACGTCTCGATGTAAAAGGTCTTCGGCACATCCCCAGTATATCGCTCCGACGAAACCGCATTTACGCAGTGTTGATGGTCACAGCGCATGCAATGCATAAACCGCTAGACTTCTATGTGCCACACATGTGGTTACGGACAGAAAATGCAGCAGTTAAGGTGAAGAACAATTCGAGGCTGGTTGGTGATAGAGCAGCGCTCCGCACTCTCTACTCAGGCAGTCTCTTGTAAACTGCGAGTTGGATGAAAAATGCCGAAAAACATTGACGTGACCGAGCTGATCCTCCGGGATGCCCACCAAAGCCTGATGGCTACGCGGATGTCCCTGGAAGACATGGTTCCGGCGTGCGCCGACCTGGACCAGGCGGGTTTCTGGTCGGTGGAATGCTGGGGCGGCGCGACCTTCGACAGTTGCATTCGCTTCCTCAATGAAGACCCCTGGGAGCGGCTGCGGACTTTCCGCAAACTGATGCCGAATACGCGCCTGCAAATGCTGTTGCGGGGACAGAACCTGCTCGGCTACCGCCATTACGAAGACAGCGTGGTGGAGCGGTTCGTCCACAAGGCCGCCGAGAATGGCATGGACGTCTTCCGCGTGTTCGACGCGTTGAATGATATTCGCAACCTTCGGGCTGCGGTAGCGGCAGTAAAGCAGTCAGGCAAGCACGCGCAGGGGACCATCTGCTACACCACCAGCCCGCTGCATACGACCGACCAGTTTGTGGCAATGGCGCAAAGGCTGCTGGACCTTGGCTGCGATTCGATCTGCATCAAGGACATGGCGGCACTGCTGAAGCCGCAACCGGCTTACGACATTGTGAAGGGCATCAAGGACGCCTGCGGACAGGATGTGCGGGTACAGGTGCATGTGCACGCTACCACCGGAGTAACGATGGTGAGCCTGATGAAGGCCATTGAGGCGGGCGCGGATTGCGTAGACACGGCGATCAGCTCGCTTAGCCTTGGGCCCGGCCATAACCCGACCGAAAGCCTGGTGGAGATGCTGGATGGCACGGGCTTCACAACCAGCCTGGACAAGCAACGGCTGCTGAACCTGAAGCGCTACTTCAATAAGGTTCGCCCGCGCTATGCGGAGTTCCTCTCCAACATCACCGGAGTGGAGACGGAGATTTTCGATAGCCAGATTCCCGGCGGCATGATCTCCAACATGGAAAGCCAGCTCAAGCAGCAAGGAGCGGGCGATCGGATGAGAGAGGTGTTGGAAGAGGTGCCGCGGGTGCGCAAAGACGCTGGATATCCGCCCCTGGTCACTCCTTCCAGCCAGATTGTCGGTACTCAAGCCGTCTTCAACGTGCTGCTGGGGCGCTACAAGGTGCTTTCGGCGGAATTCGCGGACCTGATGCTCGGCTACTACGGCGAGACGATTGGGCCGCGCGATGCGGAACTGGTCGCACAGGCAGAGAAGCAGGCGAAGAAGGCGCCCATCGACATTCGACCAGCCGACTTGCTGAAGCCGGAGTGGCAGGAGCTGCGCGCGACCGCGATCGAGCAGAAGGGCTGCGACGGCTCGGACGAAGACGTGCTGACCTACGCGATGTTTCCACAAGTGGCTGCGAAGTTCTTTGCCACACGGGAGAACGGTCCGAAGAACCTGGGGAAGGACCCGGACGCGAAGCCTGCGGTCGTGTCGCCGGCACAACCCGCGGGCAACGGAAACGGGAATGGCGCAACGCAAAAGCCGGTCACCTACGAAGTACGGCTGAATGGAAACACTCATAAAGTGACTGTTTCGACAATCTAAGAGAGCGGATAATGCCGATTCCGGAACAAAAAACAGCAAGCGCCATGCAAGCGAAGATCGATGAGCTAAAGAAGCGCCGTGCGAAAGTGATGCTTGGCGGCGGCGCCGATAAGATCGAGAAACAACACAAGGCGGGCAAGTTGACCGCGCGCGAAAGGATCGATGCACTGGTCGATCCGGGCAGCTTTGAAGAGAGCGGCATGTTTGCCGAACATCGCTCAACCAACTTCGGAATGGAGGGCAAGGAGATGCCCGCAGACGGAGTGGTTACCGGGGCGGCGTCGGTCGCCGGGCGGCTGATCCACCTGGCCAGCCAGGACTTCACCGTAGCGGGCGGAGCTGCCGGCGAGGTGCACTCGATCAAGGTTGCCGAGATCATGATGCATTCGTTGAAAACCGGCTCGCCGTTTGTCTTCATCAACGACTCCGGCGGCGCGCGCGTACAGGAAGGCATCGATTCCCTGTCCGGCTACGGCAAAGTGTTTCACGCGAACGTGATGCTTTCCGGCTCAGTTCCGCAGATTTCCCTGGTCTGCGGGCCGTGCGCGGGCGGTGCCGCCTACAGCCCCGCCCTGACTGATTTCATCATCCAGACGCGCCAGGCGCAGATGTTCATTACCGGACCCCAGGTAATCAAGGGCGTCACCGGGGAGCAGGTCACTGCCCAGGAGTTGGGCGGCGCGGATGCGCACATGACCAAGTCGGGCGTGATCCACTTCATCGCCGATGACGACCGCCATGCCATGCAACTCTGCCACAAGCTGTTGAGCTTCCTGCCATCGAACAATCTGGAGGACCCTCCGCACGTCGAGGGCGATCCCAATGTAGACGCGAACCCGGAGCTCGATGAAGCCGTTCCCACGGATGTCAAGAAGAGTTATGACGTCAGGACTATCATCACGCGCCTGGTCGATTTCAGAGACTTTTTCGAGGTCCAGGCCGGGTACGCCGGCAATATCGTGGTGGGCTTCGCGCGGATCACCGGGCGCTGCGTCGGCATTGTCGCCAACCAGCCAAAGGTGCTTGCGGGCTCGCTGAACATCGACGCCTCGGATAAGGCGGCGCGCTTCATCCGCTTCTGCAACGCCTTCAACATCCCTTTGATCACGTTGGTCGACGTGCCCGGGTTTCTGCCGGGAATACAGCAGGAATACGGCGGAATCATCCGCCACGGCGCGAAGATGCTGTTCGCCTACTCGGCGGCGACTGTCCCCAAGATCACCGTAATTCTGCGCAAGTGCTACGGCGGAGCTTACCTGGCAATGTGCAGCAAGGACCTAGGCGCAGACCGTTCCTTTGCCTGGCCAACCGCCGAAATTGCCGTCATGGGCGCAGAGGGAGCGGTGGACATTGTCTTCCGAAACGAGCTTCACGAGGCCGCCGACAAGAAGGCCAAGCGGGCCGAACTGATCGAGCGCTACCGGGAGACCTTTGCCAATCCCTACGTCGCTGCCGGACGGCGCCTGGTGGATGCTGTGATTGAACCCTCCCTGACCAGGCGATACATATCGCAGGCGCTGGAGTATCTGCAAACCAAGCGAGAACTTCGGCCAACCAAGAAACACGGGTTGATACCACTGTGAGAAGTGATCCGACCGTAATCGACCAGCCGGAAACGAAGATGAGTGAACCTGTTCCCGAATCCAATTCCGACGACCTTCGCGCCACGCTTCAGGACATCCTGCGGCAGCTTGCCGGTCTCTCCGACCGGCTGACCGAGGTGGAAAAACTGGTCTCGGCGGCAGGACAGCAACCAGCATTGGCTGCAAACACCGGCGCCGTTGCAACTCGCGTTGCCGAACCTCCGGCAACTTCCTCAGCGGCGGCTGCAGCAGGAATCTCCGAAGAGGAACTGCTCGCCATCTCCGCCGCCCTTGCAGCCTGGCTTGGAGTGCAGGCGCACATCCGCCAGATTCGCCTGATTCGCACCGGCGCCTGGGCTCAACAAGGCCGTGTGACCATTCAGGCGTCGCATCGGTTGTACTACTAAGAGACTCATGAAATTACAAATCACCATCGATAACAAGAGCTACGAAGTGGAGGTCGAGGTTGCGGAACCTGAACCTGCGGGCGCGCCGCCACGCTTCCACCAATCGGTGGAATCCTCCGCCGTCCGTGCACCCGTTGCGGTCACCTCCGCGCCTCCCGTGGACACCACACCGGTCAACGAAGAGAAAGTATGCCGGAGCCCGGTTTCGGGCATCGTGGCGAGCGTATCGGCAAAGGAAGGTCAATCGCTGGCGGTCGGAGATGAGTTGTTGGTGCTGGAAGCCATGAAAATGGAAACCCAGGTCACCGCGTCGGCGGCCGGTCGTGTGGCGTCAGTCAAGGTCAAGGCCGGGGACAGTGTTCGAGCCGGCCAGGTTCTCGTGGAGTTTGAACAATGAGTACAGCGATGGAACAGGTACCGGGTTTTCTGTTTTTTGATCATGTAGCGGTCTCCGTCAAGGCCGGCGAACTTGAGCCGCAGGTACAGGCATACAAGGCTATGGGCTTCAAGGAAGTGCATCGCGAAGACGTTCTGGGCGGCGACCAGGTACGCGAAGTGCTGCTGCAAGTGGGGGATGGCCCGAACCTGGTGCAGCTGCTGGAGCCGCTCAGCCCGGAATCTCCGGTTGCGAAGCAGTTGGAGAAGAATGGCGGGCGCGGCGGCCTGGCGCATGTTGCGTTCCGCGTTACCGACATCGGCAAGGCCTTCGATTATTTGAAAGACAACGGATTCAAGGTCATCGACAAAGCGCCGCGCAGAGGTTCGCGCGGAACCACGGTTTTCTTCGTTCACCCCAAGACGACGGAGACTGCGGCGTTTGGCTACCTGTTCGAGGTGGTCCAGGAGGGTGCGCATGCCTGATTCTGACGCTCTGACCGGCACCGAGATTCTGCACCTGATGCAGGACTTTCCGCCTGTCCCCACGGCAGCGTGGGAAGCCGCTATTCAAAAGGACCTGAAGGGCGCGGACTATGAGAAGAGGCTGGTCTGGCGGTCCGACGAAGGCATTGCCGTGCGCCCTTATTACCGAAGCGAGAACCTCGCCGGCCTTGGGGCGCAGACCGCATCGGTTCCGGGACAGTTTCCCTTTGTGCGCGGCAATGCGAAGGCTTGGGAGATCGATCAGGAAGCCGTCCCCGCAGTGGACGCAGTTCGCGCCGATTTGATCCTCGAAGCCGGCGCCGACGCCATCCAGCAGGTCGGAATTGCTCTCGCGTGGGGCGTGGAGAAGCTGACGCAACTCTCGAAAGACCGCCCAGTGGACGTGGCTGCACGCGAAGTCGAGTTTGTGTTCGCAGTTGGATCGACCTATTTCATTGAGATTGCCAAACTGCGCGCGGCCCGCATGGTGTGGGCCCAGGCGGTAGCAGCGTTTGCTCCCGTGGACCCGGATTCCTGCAGGATGAACCTGCACGTGCGCACGGCGCGATTGAATAAGAGCACCTGCGATCCGTACACGAATGTGCTGCGCACAACGACAGAAGCCATGTCAGCGGCCATCGGAGGATGCGACAAGTTGACGGTCGAGCCGTTTGGCTTCGACGAGCACCTGGCGCTCGGCGTCCAGCGTGTGCTGGCAGAAGAGGCGCACCTGAATGCGGTCGCCGATCCCGCGGGCGGGTCCTATTACATTGAGGCCTTGACCGCGGCACTCGCGCGCGAAGCGTGGAAACTGTTTCAGCGGATCGAGGCTGCAGGCGGCTATAGCCATGCTGCGAGCGCAGGCTGGCTGGCGGAAGAGATTGCGAAGACTCGTGCCGCACGCGAGAAAGCGGTCGCGGCGCGGCGCAGGGCGCTGGTCGGAGTCAACAACTACCCCGATCTAAACGCGAAAGTTCTGCAAGCTGCGCCCATCCCGGAGACGGGCGCTGTGCCATTCCCACAGTTTCGCCTGGCGGAGCCGTTTGAGAAGATTCGCGAGCGCACCGCACGTCATGTCCTCGAGACTGGCCACACGCCCAAGGTTCTCCTGCTGAAGCGTGGCGACGTGAAGATGCGCACCGCCCGCAGCAACTTCGCGCTTAACTTCTTCGGCTGCGCCGGGTTCGAGATCGCCGAATCTGAAGAGTATTCCGGAGCAAACGCGGACCTGATTATCTTGTGCAGTTCCGATGCGGAATACCTGCCCTTCGCGCGCGAGGTTTGCGCAGCGGCGCGGGTTCCCGTTATTGTGGCGGGCAATCCCAAGGACCAGATTGATGCACTGGAGGCGGCGGGCGTACAGGGCTTCATCCACATCGCAAGCGATGCGGTCGAGACCCTGACACTCTGGCAGGACCGGCTGGGGGTGAAGAACTGATGAAACCTGACTTCTCCAAGATAGAGTTCTCATTGCCGCCCGCACCTGCCGCCGAGGCCCCGGCCGACGACCAGCAGCCCTCGTGGACGACGCCCGAACTGATTCCCATTAAGCCCTGGTATACCGCCGACGATCTGCATGCCATGGAACATCTGGAGTACGCCGCCGGGGTTGCTCCCTACCTTCGTGGACCTTACTCCACGATGTATGCCATGCAGCCGTGGACCATTCGCCAGTACGCCGGCTTCTCCACCGCGGAGGAATCCAACGCCTTCTACCGGCGCAACCTCGCCGCGGGACAGAAGGGCCTGTCGGTGGCGTTCGATCTGGCAACGCATCGCGGTTACGATTCAGACAACGAGCGCGTGGTTGGCGACGTCGGCAAAGCCGGGGTGGCCATCGACTCGGTTGAGGACATGAAGATTCTATTCGGGCAGATTCCGCTCGAGCAGATGTCCGTCTCGATGACCATGAATGGGGCGGTGCTGCCCATCATGGCGTTCTACATCGTCGCCGCCGAGGAACAGGGCGTCGCACCGGAAAAACTTAGCGGGACCATTCAGAATGACATTCTGAAAGAGTTCATGGTCCGCAACACCTACATCTACCCGCCGGCGCCTTCCATGAAGATCATCGGCGATATCTTCCGCTATTGCTCGGCAAAGATGCCGAAGTTCAACTGCATCTCAATCAGCGGATACCACATGCAGGAAGCGGGAGCTACCGCGGACATCGAGTTAGGCTACACCCTGGCGGATGGGTTGGAATATATTCGCACCGGTATTGCCGCGGGACTGAGTATCGACGACTTCGCGCCACGGCTCAGCTTCTTCTGGGCGATTGGGATGAACCACTTCATGGAAATCGCGAAGTTGCGCGCCGCGCGCGTTCTGTGGGCGAAGATCATCAAAGAGTTCAATCCGAAGAACCCGAAGTCGATGGTGCTGCGCACGCATTCGCAGACCTCGGGCTGGAGCCTGACTGCGCAGGATGTGTTCAACAACATTCCGCGCACCTGCGTTGAGGCAATGGCAGCGGCGCTTGGACATACGCAGTCGTTGCACACCAACGCGCTGGACGAAGCGATCGCCCTTCCCAGCGAGTTCTCGGCCCGCATTGCGCGCAATACCCAGATCTATCTGCAGGAAGAGACCGGCATCACCAAGGTTGTCGACCCATGGGCGGGCAGCTACTATGTGGAGAGCCTGACGCATGAGTTGATGCACAAGGCGTGGCATCACATTCAGGAGGTTGAGACCCTGGGCGGAATGACCAAGGCGATCGAGACCGGCATCCCGAAGATGCGGATCGAAGAAGCCGCGGCACGGCGGCAGGCGCTGATCGATTCCGGTCGTGAAACAATCGTAGGAGTGAACAAGTACAAACTCGCGCACGAGGAAGCCCTGGCTGTGCGCGAAGTGGACAACCAGGCGGTGCGAGAAAACCAGTTGCGCCGGCTGGCTGAGATTCGGAGTACGCGGGACTCAGCCGCCGTTGCCCGGTCGCTTGAGGCGCTTACCGCGAGCGCGCAAAGCGGGACTGGAAATCTGCTGGAACTGGCAGTGAACGCGGCACGTGTCCGCGCAACTTTAGGCGAGATATCCGGGGCGCTGGAGAAAGTGTTTAGCCGATATCAGGCAGTGAGCCGAACCATCTCGGGCGTGTATTCGTCGGAAAGCCAGGGCGATCCTGAGTTCCAGAAGGCGCTCGCGATGGCGCACGAATTCGCCGAAATGGAAGGCCGCCGTCCGCGCATTCTAGTTGCCAAAATGGGCCAGGATGGGCACGATCGCGGCGCTAAGGTGATTGCCACAGCGTTTGCCGACCTGGGTTTCGATGTGGACGTGGGTCCGCTCTTCCAGACGCCCGCTGAAGCCGCAACTATGGCGGTTGAAAACGACGTGCACGTACTCGGAGTCTCGACCCTTGCCGGCGGTCATAAGACGCTTGTGCCGGAGGTGATCGCGGAGTTGAAGCGCCGCGGTCGCGAAGACATTCTGGTCTACGCAGGCGGAGTCATTCCACCCCAGGATTACGCGTTTCTTGAGCAGGCAGGCGTGGCCGGCATCTTCGGACCCGGCTCAGTGATTCCGGTCTGCGCGCAGGTGATCCTCAACGCCTTGACGAGAACTATTCGTGCCTAGCTCCTCCGCAGCGCTCCGAGCGGGCGGCGGACGGCTGCCGCTGGACCAGTACGTTCAGGGGGTTCTGGCTGGGGACCGGGTGGTGCTCGCCCGGGCCATCACGCTGATTGAGAGCCGCCTCGCCGCGGACTCCGAGAGAGCTGCACAATTGCTGGATGCGATTCTGCCGCATACCGGAAGATCGCGTCGCGTGGGCATCACCGGCGTGCCGGGAGTTGGCAAAAGCACGTTCATCGACGCGTTGGGGATGCACGTCATACGCGACTGCGGAGAGCGCCTCGCCGTGCTCACGGTGGATCCGTCGAGCCCGATCTCGGGCGGCAGCATCCTGGGCGACAAGACCCGGATGGAGCGGCTTTCCGCGGAGCCGCACGCATTCATTCGCCCTTCGCCGGCGGGGGGACACCTGGGTGGCGTCGCACGGCGAACACGCGAGACCATCCTGCTGTGTGAGGCCGCCGGCTACCGGAACGTCTTTATCGAGACCGTCGGCGTAGGACAATCTGAAACCGCGGTACGCTCCATGTCCGATTTCTTTCTGCTGCTGATGTTGGCCGGCGCCGGTGACGAGCTACAGGGCATCAAGCGCGGAATTATCGAGATGATCGATGGCATGGCGATCAACAAAGCGGATGGAGACAACCTTAAGAAGGCAGAGCGTGCCCGCGCCGAGTACGCGTCCGCACTGCACCTCTTCCCTCCCTCGGGCGACGGATGGACACCGCGAGTTCTGACGTGTTCCTCGATCAAGAACACAGGAATCGCGGAGATCTGGCAGATGGTACTGGAACACGAAGCCCTGCTTGGCGCGACGGGCCGGATCGCGGAGCGGCGGACGCTTGGCGATCTCCAGTGGATGGAGGATCTGATCTCGATGGGGCTGGCCGAGTCATTTCAGGCCCAACCCAATGTGGCGGCGCGCCTGCCCTCACTGCAGCGGGACGTTCGCGAAGGGCGTGTAACTCCCCTGGCTGCGAGCCGCGAATTGCTGGAACTGTTTCACCCTCCGGTGCCTCCTCCACCTAAAGAGTAGCTATGCCCTTGAACCCATCGGTGCGACTGGCGTAACCGGCGCGGGCAAGTCGTCGCGCCGGTTGAAGCTGGCGCAGACATAATTGCGGTTCATATTGGCAATCACCTCGAGCGGGATCTCCTTCGGGCATGCGGCGGTGCACTCGCCGATGTTGGTGCAATTGCCAAAGGCTTCGGCATTCATCTGCGCGACCATAGCGAGAGCGCGGCGTTCCTTCTCAGGCTCGCCTTGCGGAAGGGTTCCGAGGTGGGTGATCTTTGCACCCGTAAAGAGCGCTGCCGACGCGTTGGGGCAGGCGGCGACACAGGCTCCGCAGCCGATGCAGGCGGCGGCATCCATTGACTCGTCAGCGGTCTCTTTGCCGACCAGAATGTCGTTGCCGTCGGGCGCCTGCCCGGTGGACACAGAAACGTAGCCGCCAGCCTCAATAATGTGGTCGAAGGCGCGGCGGTTGACGACAAGGTCCTTGACGATGGGGAACGCCTTGGCGCGCCATGGCTCGAGCGTCAGCTCATCACCATCCTTGAAGTGACGCATGGTCAACTGGCATACGGTGGTTGCGCGCTCCGGCCCGTGAGCGATGCCATTGATCATGAAGCCGCACGACCCGCAAATACCTTCGCGGCAATCGTGCTCGAAGGCTACCGGGATCTCGCCGAGCAGAATAAGCGACTCGTTGAGCACGTCGAGGCATTCCAGCATCGACATCTCGGGATCGACGTCGTCCACGTTGTAGCGGACGAAGGCGCCCTTCTCGTTGGGGTTCTTCTGGCGCCAGATTTTCAGCGTTAATTTCATTTACTTGTAGCTCCTCTGGCTCGGGTGAACGTAGTGGAACTCCAGCGGTTCCTTGATGAGTTCGGGAGGGGCGCCGTCACCACGATAGCCCCAGGCTGCGACGTAGGAGTAGTGCTCATCGTCGCGCTGAGCTTCGCCCTCCGGCGTCTGATACTCCTCGCGGAAGTGTCCCCCGCAGGACTCGTTGCGTTCACGGGCGTCGATACACAGTAACTCGGCCAACTCAAGGTGGTCCGCGACGCGGCCGGCTTTCTCCAGACTTTCATTCAGGTCGTCGCCGCTGCCGGGGACGGTTACGTTCCGCCAATACTCCTCGCGCAGCGCCCGGATTTTGCCGATGGCCGTTTCCAGGCCCTGGGCGGTGCGGGCCATGCCGCAATAGTCCCACAGGATCTTGCCCAGCTCGCGATGGAACGAATCGACCGTACGGTGGCCTTTGATGGAGAGCAGCTTATCGATCTTCTGCTGGACCGACGCAACCGCCTCCTTCACCTCGGGTTGAGATTCGTCAACCTTGGCGAACTTGTTGGTCGCAAGATAGTCTCCCACTGTGTACGGAATGACGAAGTAGCCGTCGCACAGGCCCTGCATCAATGCACTCGCGCCCAGCCGGTTGGCGCCATGATCGGAGAAGTTGGCTTCGCCGAGGACGAAGAGACCGGGGATGGTACTCTGCAATTGATAATCCACCCACAGGCCGCCCATGGTGTAGTGGATGGCAGGGTAGATGCGCATGGGGACCTTGTAGGGGTCTTCGTCGGTGATGCGCTGATACATGTCGAAGAGGTTGCCGTAGCGCTCGCGCACGGTCTTCTCGCCCAGCCGGCCGATTGCCTCGGAGAAGTCGAGATAGACACCGAGGCCCGATTTTCCTACCCCGAAACCTTCATCGCACATCGCCTTGGCATTGCGCGAAGCAACGTCGCGCGGAACCAGATTGCCAAAGCTCGGGTAGCGGCGCTCGAGATAGTAATCGCGCTCTTCCTCGGGAATTTCGTTAGGAGGCCGCGGATCGCCCTTCTTCTTCGGAACCCAGATGCGGCCATCGTTGCGCAACGACTCGCTCATCAGCGTGAGCTTCGACTGATAGTCGCCCGATACCGGAATGCAGGTCGGATGGATCTGCGTGAAGCATGGATTGGCAAAGAGCGCTCCGCGCTTGTACGCGCGCCAGATCGCCGTGGCATTCGAACCCTTGGCGTTGGTGGAGAGATAGTAAACATTGCCGTAGCCGCCCGTTGCCAGAATCACTGCGTCAGCGATATGCACGCTGAATTCTCCGGTGATCAGGTTCCGAGCGACAATGCCGCGCGCCTTGCCATCGACCACAATCAGGTCGAGCATCTCCGTGCGCGGGATCATGGTGACCGTTCCCGCATGGACCTGGCGCTCCAATGCCTGATAGGCGCCAAGCAGAAGCTGCTGCCCCGTCTGGCCGCGGGCGTAGAAGGTGCGCGACACCTGGGCGCCGCCGAACGAGCGATTGCTCAACGACCCACCATACTCGCGGGCAAAGGGGACGCCTTGCGCCACGCATTGATCGATGATCTTGCCGCTGATCTGCGCCAGACGGTAGACATTGGCCTCGCGAGCGCGGAAGTCGCCGCCTTTGACCGTGTCGTAAAAGAGGCGAAAAACGCTCTCGCCATCGTTGGGGTAGTTCTTAGCCGCATTGATTCCACCCTGGGCGGCGATGGAATGCGCGCGCCGCGGCGAATCCTGGAAGCAAAAGCATTTGACGTTGTAGCCAAGCTCGCCAAGCGAAGCTGCCGCCGAGCCGCCGGCCAGGCCGGAACCCACAACGATGAGGGAATGCTTGCGCTTGTTCGCGGGGTTGACGAGCTTCATGTCGAAGCAGGCTTTGGCCCATGCTTCTTCAATCGGGCCGGAAGGAATTCGTGCGTCGAGTGTCATTTTACGAGCCCCAGCAAAACGCTAATCGGGATGGCGATGTATCCAAGTACGATGAGGGTAGCAATTGCGCGTGCGGCATTCTTGAGCAGGATGGTGTGGCGCTTATGAGCCAACCCAACCGACTGGAACATGCTCCAGATGCCATGGCTCAGATGAAGGCCCAGCAGCGAAACCGCGAAGATGTACCAGGCCGAGACCCACCAGACTTTGAAGGCGGAGACAACGTTTCCGTATACATCGCCTTCGACAAACTGCGCCTGCGGATGAATGACACCTGCGGTGAAATGCAGCAGGTGGAAGATGATGAAGGCGAGGACGATGGGCCCGCTCCAATACATCGTGCGCGCCGCGTAGGAGGAGTTGATCGCCTCTTTGCGCGAGTAGCCGACCGGCCGTGCCTCCCAGCTACGCAACGCCAGCTGCACGGTGGTGATGATGTGCAGAAGGATCGCAAGCAATAAAGTGCCGCGAATGATCCAGAGCAGCTCGCCGAGGCTATGCAGAAGATGGCTGTAGGCATTAATTCGCGCCGGGCCTTCAAATATCTGAAGATTCCCCAGCATGTGGCCGATCACGAAGAGGAACATCATGCAGCCTGTGACTGCCATGACGACTTTCTTTCCGTTCGTAGACTGCCAAAAGGTAATAGGTCGAGCTTGATGCGGGATGACCTCAGCGGTACCCATTAGTTTTTCCCAGCCTTGTCGCGGTGAACCATCAAGATGTAACTCCTCACTTTGTGTGCGCCCGCAAGAGGTTGAGGGGCCGTACCCCTGTCACTGCGCAGAATGCTTGAGATGCTTTCACCCAGGTGTTTAGGTCAAGACGTTGTCATCCGCCAAACGTGCGGAGCGGGCGATAACCGGCCATAAGGTGCGAGAACAAACCTTGCAAAGGCAATATCCACTATCTGTCGGACGATAAAAGAAAGTCAAGGAAGCGGCATCCATCACTAACAACGCGGCGTTGCTAATCAGGCGGTTCAGAGGCCGCGATCCCAAGCCGCAAACTTCTCAACGATGGCCCCAACCGCCGCCTCCGGGAGTTTCGAGGCGCAGCACGCTCCCTTTCGAAGCCTGCAGACTGCACTTTCCTGGCAGATCGGTAGTGACACCATCAGGCGCAATGAGCGATGCCCGGCCGGGCGCGCCATCTTGGCCGCCGTCCAGTCCGTAGGGGCGAAACTTTCTGCGATCCGCCAGCAGCGTCACCTGCGCGTCGGCGAGCAACTCTACTTCGCGGATCAGTCCGTCGCCTCCGCGGAACTGCCCCGCCCCGCCTGATCCGTCGCGGTATGCATAGCGCCGCACGCGAAACGGGTAGGCGTACTCCAGCGCCTCGATTGGAGTATTCAGAGAATTCGTCATGTGGGTCTGCACGCCGGGGATGCCATCGAGCCCGGGGCGCGCACCCATGCCGCCGGCCGCCGTCTCATAGTAGGTGAACGGCATGCCTGTGCGCGGGTCTGTGCCTCCGATGGTCAGATTGCTCATGGTGCCCGCGCTCGCAGCCGGAATGCGTTGCGGAACTACCTTGGCGAGCGCGCGCAACAATACGTCCACGATTCGCTGCGAGGTCTCCACGTTGCCCCCGGCGACCGCAGCCGGTGGCCGTGCGTCGACGATGCTGCCACGCGGAGTTACGAGCATGAGCGGCCGCAGGATTCCCGCCGTCGCCGGAGCATCGTCCGCGAGCAAACACCGCAGCACGTAGAAACACGCAGAGAGCGTAATGGCGCGGACCGCGTTGATGCTGCCCGCAACCTGGCCGGAAGAGCCGGTAAAATCCACGTGCATCGAACCTGCTTCCGGGTCGAATTTGAGACGCACAGCGATCCTCCGCGGGACATCCGTGACGCCATCGTCGTCCATCCAATCTTCAGCGCTGAACTCGCCCGCAGGCATCTTGCGCAACTCTGCACGCACGAGGCGCTCGGAATAGTCGAGCAACTCGTCAATCAACATTTGCAGATTCGGCTCGCCGTATTTCGCAACCAACTGCAGCACTCGTTGCTCGCCGACGCGGCAAGCCCCAATCTGCGACTCCAGATCGCCTTCACGCTCCTCCGGCGTGCGCACGTTCAGCAGAATCAGGTCCAGCATCTCGCGGTCGATTGTTCCGCCGCGCACAATTCGCACCGGCGGAATTCGAATGCCCTCCTGATAGATCTCGGTCGCCGGACCCATCGATCCTGCGAAGGCACCACCCACGTCCGCGTGGTGCGCGCGATTCGAGACATAGAAGGCCGGGCCATCGTGCGTAGCAAGAAACACTGGCAGCACCATCGTGATGTCCGGAAGATGAGTTCCCCCGGCATAGGGATCGTTGAGGATCGCGATGTCTCCGGGCGCAAAATCAATCGCCGCAACCGCGGCCTGCACCGACATAGGCATGGAGCCGAGATGCACCGGCATGTGGTCGCCCATGGCGATCACGCGCCCCTGGCCGTCGAAGATGGCGCAGGAATAGTCTCGGCGCTCTTTGATGTTGGGCGAGAGCGCAGTGCGCCGCAGCGCCGCGCCCATCTCTTCAGCAATGGAATGCAGGGCACTTTGACAGACCGCAAGTTCAACGGCGTCAGCCACGCGCAGAGTCATTTAGCCTCCTCAATGAAGGTAATGACGAGGTTACCGAATCGGTCCACCCATGCACGGCAATCCGGCGGCAGCACCGTGGCCGAAGAGTATTCCGTGATCATCGCCGGCCCGCGGATGTCATCTCCGGGCTTAAGTTGTTCCCGCCGATACAAGTGCGTGGGAATAAACCTGCCGTCAAAATACACCTCCCTCGCCGCATAGCGAGCGGCGCTCCCATCTCCAGGCACAGATTCCTGCTCCGGTGGCGAATACGGCTCGCCGGCGGCGGCCATTCTTAGCCGCAGGTTCACAATTTCTACCGGTCTTTCTGCATCGCAGAACCCATAGCGCTGCTGATGCAGCCGGTGGAACGCTTCGATGGAGTTCGCGGAAGCCTGGGCGTCGTAAGCAACATTCAATTCGAATCCCTGCCTGCGATAGCGCAGGTCCAGGCTGTGCATCGCCGCACCCTTCAGGCCTTCTTCGGCAAACTCCGCGGTACTGCGGCGCTCCAACTCCGCGAAGACGCCGTCAAGTTCCCCAATCGCGTCGCCCGGCAACATCACGGTGCGCGAGTAGTCCCGTACGGTGTCCGCGAGCAGAATCCCCACCGCCGAGAGCGCTCCCGGCATCACGGGAACCAGCACCCGGGGGATGCGCAGCGCGCGCGCCAGCGAACAGGCATGCAGCGGTCCACCACCGCCAAAGGCCACCAGCGTGAACTCGCGCGGATCGTAGCCGCGCTCCACAGAGATTACCCGGATGGCCTTCTCCATCTGCGTCTCCACTACGCGGAGAATGCCAAAAGCAAACTCCTCAACCGTCGCCAGCGATCCCTTCTGCTCGCGCATGATCTGTTCAGTCCGCTGCCGGTCAAGGGGTACGCTCCCGCCGAGAAAACTCTCCTGGTCCAGGCGCCCGAGCAGCAGGTTGGCGTCGGTTACGGTCGGCATGGTCCCGCGACCAAAACAGATCGGGCCAGGCTCCGACCCCGCCGACTCAGGGCCCACGCGCAGCATGCCGCCCGCATCAAAGCGCGCGATCGAGCCACCACCGGCCCCGGCCGTGTGAATATCCAACATCGGAACGCTGATCGGAACTCCCGCGACCACGGATTCGCTGGTCCGCTGCGCGCCATCTTCGGCGTTTGCCAGAAAAACATCCGTCGACGTGCCGCCCATGTCGAATCCCACAATGCTCTCGAAGCCCGCCCAGCGCGCAACCTGGCAGGCGCCGATGACGCCGCCCGCTGGACCCGAAAGAACCGTACGCACCGGCTCCTGGGCGGCAAGCCGCGCCGGAATAATGCCGCCCGACGACTGCATCACATGCACCCGCCCGCCCGCGTGCTGCTCGGCAACGCGCTGCTCCAGATGCTGCAAGTAGTTTTGCATCTTCGGCGCGAGATACGCATTGACGACGATGGTCGATGCACGCTCGTACTCCCGGAACTCCGGCAGGATGCGATGCGAGGCGGAGATGGGAATACCAAGACAGCGCAACGCGGCTTCCACGCGCAGCTCCGTCTCGGGGTTGGCAAAGGAGAACAGCAACGAAATCGCGACAGCCTCCGCCCTGCTTGCACGCACCGCGTCAACCAGCGCCGCCAGGTCTTCGTCTGTCGGGAGACGGAGGATTTCTCCGTCTGCGCTCACGCGCTCTGGTACGCCGAAACGCAGTTCTCGCGGCACCAGGCACACCGGCACTGGTGCAAACCAATCGTAGAGCTTGTTTCGCGTCTGGCGCCCGATTGCAAGCGTGTCCTCAAAGCCGGCCGTCGTTACAAATGCGACGCGCGCGCCCTTCCGCTCCAACATGGCGTTGGTTCCAATCGTCGTGCCATGCCGCAGATGGACAGCTTCCCCGGCGCCAATCTGCGCCAACGCATCAAGGACCGCGCGCGCCGGATCGCCGGGCGTTGAAAACAATTTCAGGACCTTCAGCCGGCCGTCTGTGATGGAGACGCAATCCGTAAACGTGCCGCCGGTATCAACCGCTACGCGCAAATTCCTTCGCTCCCAACTCGTGACATCGCGGCAATTCCGATTGCCGCCGCATCCCAAGAACTGTATACCAGGCGGGGCTCAGTTTAACGCCATATCAGGTTGCGCAGCTGGCTTCAACTTCCATGCCCTCGCCGCATCAGCGTATATTGCGTCTTGGCCGGGAAGGCAAGCCAGAAGCCCCTCTGAATAAAGGAAGTGGAATGACCATGAAGGACACGACCATCGGTTCAACGAAGTTCTGGAATTCTACCGCAGCAGTCGGCGTCATTTTGCTCACTCTGTTCGGCCGTCCGGTGTTGGCGCAGACTGCAACGAACTCCGCACCAGGCGGCGGCGATCCGCTGAAGAGCGGCTTCGTGGCTCCGCCGCAAAGCGCGCGTCCACTGGTGTGGTGGCACTGGATGAATGGCAACATCAGCAAAGAAGGCATCAAGCTTGATCTGGAGTGGATGCACCGGGTCGGCATTGGCGGATTCCAGAACTTCGACGCGGCCCTGGCGACACCGCAGGTGGTGGACAAACGCCTCGCCTACATGACTCCGGAATGGAAGGATGCCTTCAAGTACGCAACCACGCTGGCCGACCAACTGGGAATGGAGGAGGCGATTGCCGGGTCGCCGGGTTGGAGCGAGAGCGGCGGACCCTGGGTCACGGGACCTGAGGCGATGAAGAAGTACGTGTGGAGCGAGACGGTGGTGGAAGGCGGCAAGCCGTTCACTGGAACTCTTGCTCACCCGCCGACGAACACCGGGCCTTTTCAGAATCTGCCGCTGGCCAGCACCGCATTTGCCGCGCCGCAGTTCTACGCAGACAGTACTGTTGTTGCCTATCGCATGCCCGAGAGCGATGCAACGCTGCAGCCAAAGATTACATGGAGCAGCGGAGCGATCGATACCGCGCTGCTGACGGATGGCGACCTGGTGAAAACGACGGCTCTGCCCAGGGCCGCGGCTGGAGAGAAGGCCTGGATTCAATATGAGTTTTCCCAACCGCAGAGGATTTGCGCGCTGACGATCGTGCGCCGCTCGAGTGGTCCGGGTGACGATTTCTTTGCCAGAGGAGGTAGTCCTGACTCAGGCGAAGCGTTGGAAGCCAGCGACGATGGCGTCAACTTCCGGGTAGTGGCTACGGTTCCGAAAGGCGGATCGGCGGAGCATACGATCGCGTTTCCTCCGGTGGTGGCGAAGTATTTCCGCATGACCTTCAAGACGATGTCCACCAGCGGAACAGGAGTGGCGGCTGCCAGGCCTCCGGCTGACATCGCGCTCGCGGAACTCGTGCTTCACCCCGATGCCCGGGTGAATCGCTTTGAGGAGAAGGCTGCGTTCAATCAAACGCCCGATCTGTATGGCTTCGCGACGCCGGACGAGCCGCAGTCTGCCGTAATCCGTAAGAGTGACGTCATCAACCTGACCGGCAAGTTCCACCCGGACGGCACGCTGGACTGGACGCCTCCAGCCGGGCGATGGGTTGTGCTCAGAATCGGATACTCGCTGCTTGGCATCACGAATCACCCGGCGACGCAGGAGGCCACCGGACTCGAGGTAGACAAGCTGAACGCGCATTACGTGAAGAACTACATGGATCGGTACCTGGACAGCTACAAAGAGACTGTTGGCGCGGACTTTATGGGAAAACGCGGCATCCGCTATGTGATCAACGATAGCTGGGAGGCTGGCGCGCAGAACTGGACCGACAATATGATCGCCGACTTCGCGCGGCTGCGCGGCTACGATCCTCACCCGTGGCTGCCTGTGCTTACCGGGCGCATAGTGGAAAGCGCAAAGGCAAGCGACCAGTTTCTGTGGGACCTGCGCAAGACGATTGCCGACCTGACCGCGACCGAGCATTATGGCCAGTTGGAGGCCACTCTGAAAGCGCGCGGCATGGGCCACTACGGCGAGTCGCACGAGTCGGGGCGTGCGTTTATTGCCGATGGCATGGAAGTGAAGAAGTACAACGAAGTCCCCATGAGCGCGATGTGGGCCCAGGCGCCGGGCGTGAACCGGGAGCAATACAACTACGATGCCGACGATCGCGAATCCGCGTCAGTCGCCCATATCTACGGACAGAATCTGGCCGCGGCGGAGTCGATGACGGCGAGAATCAACAGCGCGTGGGCGTGGTCACCGGCAACGCTGAAGCCGACAGCGGACCAGGAACTCGTCAACGGCATCAACCGCATCGTGATTCACGAATCGGCCCACCAGCCGTTGGTGGACAAAGCGCCGGGACTGACGCTTGGGCCGTACGGCCAGTGGTTCAACCGGAACGAAACTTGGGCGGAGGAAGCACGCCCATGGGTCGACTATCTGGCGCGCAGCAGTTACATGCTGCAGCAAGGGCGCTTCGCTGCGGACTTGCTCTATTTCTACGGCGAGGACTCGAACCTGACGGCGATCTTCGCGAATTCCGCACCCAATGTACCGGAAGGTTACGGATTCGACTACATCAACGCAGATGGCCTGATCCATATGTTCCATGTGGCCAACGGAAGGATTACTACCGCAAGCGGCATGACCTACCGCTTGCTGGTGCTGGATCCGTACAGCAAACACATGTCGCTGCCGGTGTTGCGCGCCATTCACAGTTTGGTGGAACAGGGCGCGATTGTTGCCGGGGAGAAGCCTACGGACACACCGAGTCTGGCCGACGACCAGGCTGAGTTCAACAAACTGAACGATGAGTTGTTCGGCAACGGAACAGGCGTACACACGCTCGGTAAAGGCAAGGTCTATGCAGGACAGGATGCGGCTTCGGCGCTGAAAGCGCTGGACGTGGCTCCAGATTTCGACCATAGCAAGCCTGAGAAAGATGCGCGGATCGCATTCGTGCATCGCAAGCTGGCCGATGGCGAAATCTATTTTCTGGACAATCGCAATGATCGCGACGAATCGGTGGACGCGAGCTTCCGCGTGACCGGCAAGGCGCCGGAACTGTGGCATGCTGAAACCGGAAAGTCAGAACCTGCCTCTTACACAATTACGAATGGACGCACGACCGTGCCGCTGCATCTTGAGCCGTGGGGCACGGTCTTCGTCGTATTCCGCAAGCCGGCAACCGCCGCCGCCCGAACGCTGCCTAAGGTGGTGGAGACCACGCTGACGACCATCGATGGTCCATGGAATGTGAGTTTTCAGCAACACCGCGGCGCGCCCGCATCCGTCACGCTCGACAAGCTGGCACCGTGGAACGACAGCGCGGACGCAGGGGTCAAGTACTTCTCCGGGACCGGCACATATACCAAGACGATTCAGGTGTCGCCGGACTGGTTCAAGCCGGGCGCAAATCTCTGGATCGATCTAGGTGACGTCAAGAACCTGGCGGAGGTGACGGTCAATGGGGTTTCGCTCGGCGTCGCCTGGCACGCTCCCTATCGCGTGGACGTTACGACAGCGTTGAAGCCGGGGAAAAATGAGATCACCATCCAGGTGGTGAACGCCTGGGTGAATCGATTGATCGGCGATCAACAACCGAATGCGACCAAGTACACCTTTGCCGACATCACGCCCTACACAGCCGATTCCCCGTTACAGCTCTCTGGGCTTCTGGGTCCCGTCGTAGTGGTGAGAGCGACGAAAAAATGATTCAGCGCAGGTGAATGACGTAGGCGCAAAGCATTACTTCGACTCCGATAATCGACGCCAGAAAGATGCTGTGCTTCAAGGTGAAGCGAAATAGCTTCGACTGGTCCGCGACTGACATTCCGGTCGCGGCGGCCGCCACCGCGATGGTCTGCAGGCTGATCATCTTTCCCATCACTCCGCCCGCCGAGTTCGCCGCCGCGATCAGCACCGGATCGAATCCCAGCCGGGTTGCGCTGACTACCTGCAGGTTGCCGAATAGAGCGTTGGCGGATGTGTCGGACCCGGTCAGAAACACGCCGAGCCAGCCCATAATCGGGCTGAAGAACGGGAAGGCCCGACCGGTTGCTGAAAACGCGAGCCCGAGGGTTCCGGTCGCGCCGCAGTAGTTCATCACAAAGGCCATGGCCAGCATCGAGGCCACGGTAATAGTCGGCCGAATCAACTTATGCGCGACCGACAGGATGATCTTGCCTAACGCGCTCGGCCTCATGCCGGCGAAGGCCGCCGCCAGCAGCGACGCGCCCATGCACGAAGTACCCGAGGCCGACAGCCAGTTGAAGGTGAACTTCGCCGCGTACGGCGTTGGGGCTCGAACGATCGGCGGCATGCGCAGAATCTCGTTGTGCAGCCCCGGCCACGCAAACGAGATCGTCACCCGATTCAGGATCGCAGCAAACGGCGGAAATCCCCAGGCGAGCACAAAGACCACCAGCAGCGCATACGGCATCCAGGCCAGCCAAATCTCGCGCGTCGTATAGTGCGGCCGCGATCTAAGGTCGTGCTTCCGCAGCGGCAACTCATCGGTGACCATCTTCATGGATTCGTCGACTTCACTCGCGTGCTTCTCGGTGTGCTTGGGCTCCCAGAAGCGGAGTAACAGCACCAGTGCGCCCATCGCGCCAATGGAACTCAGAATGTCGGTCAACTGCGGTCCAATGAAGTTCGAGACCAGAATGTGGATGGTCGCGAAGACCGCGCCGCAGGTCAGGACTGCGGGCCAGACTTCCAGCATCGCCGGCAGGCCGCTGGTAACCAGGATCAGGTACGCAGGCAGAATAAAGGCGACCGGCGCCGTCAGCGTGCCCGCGATGCCGCTGAGGCCGGCAACGCCATGCACGCGCTCCAGCGGCAATCCAGTGATGCCCGCAAGGGTAATCACGGGAATGCCGATCGATCCAAATGCCACTGGCGCGGTGTTGGCCAACAGGCAGATGGACGACGCATACAGCGCCGAGAACCCCAACCCGACCATCATGGCAGCGGCCACAGCCACCGGCGTTCCAAAGCCGGCGCAGCCTTCGATAAACGCGCCGAACGCGAACGCGATCAACAGCGCCTGCATCCGCTTGTCCGAGGTAATGGAGCCGATCGAGTCCTTAATGACCTCGAACTTGCCAGTCGTCACCGTAATCTCATACAGGACCAGCGCCCAAAACACGATCCACGAGATCGGGAAGATCCCAAAGCATGCGCCGTAGGCGGCACTGCTCGCGGCATGACCGTACGACATGCCGTAGGCAAACTTTGCCAGCACCAGAGTTGCAGCCAGTCCAGCCAGGGCCGCGATCCACGATGCCTTGCGCTTGACGCCCAACAAGTACAGCAGCACCAGTGTGGGAATGCCAGCCAGCAATGCGGAGACACCAAGCCCCTTGCCAAGAAGGAAGTAAGGCTGAGGCCAAACATGATGCATTCCAAAGACCTCCCCAAAGGCGAAGAGCCGTTAGCGGATCAGCATGGAGACGATGCTCGCAGACATAAGGTTGGCCATGGTCCCAGCCAGCATGGCGCGAAATCCGAGCCGGGCGAGGTCGTTGCGGCGGTTGGGGACGAGCGCGCCGATGCCGCCGATTTGCATTCCGATGGAACCGAGGTTCGCGAACCCGCACAAGGCAAAGGTGGCGATGGAGAAGGTGCGCGGCGAGAGCGTGCTCTTCCACAACCCAAGCTGGGTGTAGGCGACGAACTCGTTGAGCACCGCGCGGGTGCCGAGCAGGTTGCCGATTCTCTGACACTCGTTCCAGGGGATGCCAATGAGCCATGCAACCGGAGACGCCAGCGTGCCCAGCGCGTTGCCTAGCGAGTGCGGAAAGCGGATGCCGTGGTCGGTGCCTGGCATGTGGATGGTCCAGAGCCCGTTGGAGATGCCAAGCATACAGGCGTTAACCAGGCCAACCAGCGCGAGGAAACTGATCAGCATAATCGCGACGTTGAAGGCCAGCGCGCCGCCGTCGATGGTACCGCGGGCAATGGCGCCGATGAAGTTCTCGTTGGCGTGCTCCTCCGACGGCGGCATCTTTACCGTGCCGGCCGTGGCGGGAACTTCGGTCTCCGGCACCAGCATCTTGGCGACCAGAATGGTGCCAGGCGCGGTCATGATTACGGCGGAGAGCAGGTCCTTCGCATTGATGCCGAAGGCAATATAGGCGGCCATGATTCCGCCGGAGACGTGCGCCATGCCCGAGGTCATGATGGTCATGAGCTCGGAGTTGGTGGCGCCGGCGAGAAAGGGGCGGATCGTGAGCGGGGCCTCGGTTTGCCCCATGAAGATGCTGGCGGCAACGTTAGTGCTCTCCGCGCCGCTGGTGCCCATCGTTCGCTGCATAACCCACGCGACCACTTTGATAATCTGCTGCATCAATCCGATGTGGTAGAGGATTGCGAAGAAAGCTGAGACGAAGATGATGGTGGGCAGCACGGCGAAGGCGAAGACGTGGAGGATGCTGTTGGGATCGCCGAGCGGTCCGAAGACCATGGTGGAACCGTCGGCAGCGTGGCCCAGCATCGAGGTGACTGCGGTGCTGGCAGCGTGGAGAAGGATCTGACCGTAGCTCCATTTGATGACCAGAAACGCGAAGATTATCTGGAGGCCAAGCCCCCACGCGACCGTGCGCCAGCGGATCGCCTTGCGGTTGGTGGAGAGAGCGTACGCGACGCCAAGGAAGGTGATGAGACCGAGAAGACCAGTGAATCGTGCCACGTGCGCTCCGTTCGGCTGATGCGTGGTAGTTACAGCATGGTTGCGTTTGGGTTGAGTGTAACGAATCGCGCGGTCGCACGGCGACGGAATTCGTCAGGTGTCTGCGATCACTTCAACTGGTTCTTGGTAATGATCTCCCGGATGAGGGGGATGGGGGTAGGTGGCGCCGGGGCGACTTGCAGCGTTTCACGGAGCATGGATTCGGGTTCGTCGAGCAAGGCAGGGTCTTCGCTGAAGAGTGTGGCGAGGGGTTGGCCTGCTTCAACGAGGTCGCCGAGTTTGGCGTGCATCTCAATTCCGGCGTGGGCGCTAACCGGTTCGCCGGGCCGCGCGCGGCCGGCTCCGAGACGCTGAACGGCCCAGCCGATCCTGGTGCAATCCATCGATGCGACGTAGCCGGCGCGATCGGCGGCGAGGGTGCGGGTTGCAGCCGGTTTGTGAAAGGCAGCAGGGTTGGCGAAAGCGGCCACGGCGGCTGGACAGTCATCGGACTGCAGCTCGACCATGGCGAGGAAGCGCTGGTAGGCCGATCCGTCGGCGAGGAGTTTGGCGGAAAGGACGGCGCCCGCTTCGGGAGTTGCGGCTTTTCCTCCCATGTGGAGCATGTGGCCGGCCAGGGCATGGGTGAGATTGAGAAGGTCGGAGCTGAGACGCAACTTCTCGAGCGGAAGAATGAAGGTGAAGTCGGGAGAAAAGTGCTGGAAGAGTTCGAGGCACTCCTGGACTTCGACCCAGTTGCCGGAAAAACGTCCCAGCGGCTGGTCCATGGAGGTAAGCAGGGCAACGGTGCGCGTGCCGGCTCGTTCGCCGGTTTCTACCATGAGGCGGGCCAGCAACTGCGCGTCGGCGTAGCGAGACATAAACGCGCCGGACCCGGTCTTGACGTCGAGCACGAGCGCGTTGAGGCCGGCTGCGAGTTTCTTGCTCATAATGCTGGCGGTGATGAGGTACGGTGACTCGACCGTGCCGGTGTGGTCGCGAAGCGCGTATAAGATGCGGTCGGCGGGAACCAGCGTCGGTGTCTGGCCGGCCATAGCGAAGCCGCATTCTTGCAGGATGGACAGGAACTCGGGCAGCGGGAGTTGCGTGCGGAACCCGGGAATAGTCTCGAGCTTATCCAGCGTTCCGCCGGTATGCCCGAGCGAACGGCCGGAGATCATCGGATCGCAGAGGCTGTAGCCCTCGCCCTCGGCTGCGGGGGCGCCCGCGGCGGCAATGATGGGTGCGATCAGGAGGGATGTCTTGTCGCCGACACCGCCGGTCGAGTGCTTGTCCACAGTGAAGGAGTGGAGCGGGGTTGGGTCGAAAACCTCGCCGGAAAAACGCATGGCCTGGGTGAGGGCCGCGAGTTCCTTAGGGTTGAGTCCGCGCAGGAAGACGGCCATCAGGAAGGCAGCGGCCTGGGCGTCTGTCGGGGTTGGACTCTCGGGGGTACGCTGGACCAGCGCGTGGATAAACCCCTGGATTTCGGCGTCGGAAAGGACTTTACCGTCGCGCTTGTGCTGGATGACGTCGATTGGATGAATGGTCATGAAGGCTGCTGGTCACGGGTTGGTAATTTGCGGGCTAAGGCTCATAACTCTCGGTGTATCCTGGCGCTCGGCCGTTTCGAAGACCAGCAAATAACAACAATTCTATTCGGGCGTGAGTCGGAAGGCGGCGGGGAGAAGCGCGGCAAGTGTTGTCGAGACAGTTTCACCTGTGGCAGAAGGGTAGAAGATGGCGGTCTCTGCGGAGGAGAACTCCAGGATGGTCTGGCGGCAGGCACCGCAGGGCATGCAGGCTGCGCCGTTGAGGTTGACGACGGCGACCGCGCGGATGCGTATGGCCGGGCCGTAGAGGGAGACAGCAGCGGCGATTGCAGCCTGTTCGGCGCACGTGGTCAGGCGGTAAGAGGCGTTCTCAACATTGGTCCCCGTGATGATCTCGCCGGGCTGGCGCGCGTCCGCATGCAGCAGGATCGCCGCGCCGACGCGGAATTGGCTGTACGGCGAGTAGGAGTTGCGGGCGGCTTCTGTGGCGCGCTGGTGGAGGGCGGCGATTTCGGCGCTGGTCAGCGGACTCGACGGCATAGGGCTTGAGGTTAGCGGCTGGCGCGGGGGAAGGCAAGCCCCGGCAAACTGCTGATCAACCAGTCACGAGGTTTAGCGGGCGAGACTCATGATTCGGGGGCGGCGGCCCGATAAGGGAATAGTGGATGAACTGACGAAGGAATTTCTCGCGGAGAGCCAGGAGGGGCTGGAGCGGATGGAGCTCTGCGTGACCGAGCTCGAGAAGCAGCCGGGCGACGGCGAACTGGTGTCGGAGATCTTCCGTACGGTGCATACCATCAAGGGGACTACGAGCTTCCTGGGATTCGACCGTCTACAGGCATTGGCGCACACCGGCGAGAGCCTGCTGGCGGCGTTGCGCGATGGAAAAATCGCGGTGACCTCTGAGCTGATCAGTGGGCTGTTGGATCTGCGAGACAGACTGCAGGAGATTCTACGCCTGATTGAGATCACCGGAACCGAGGGAGTGCGGTCCACCGATGACGACCGCGAGTTGCTCGCGCTGTTGGCGAGGCTGAAGGCCGCCAGCGGAGAATTGTTTCCCAACGAGGAACCCACGCTCCAGAGCCGGGATGTAATACGCGCGGATTCTCCAAATGATCTGCCGGGCAAAGACCGGACACTGCGCATCGATGTCGACGTGTTGAACCGGATGATGGACCTGGTCGGTGAGTTGGTGCTGACGCGCAACCAGATTCTGCAGAGCAAGCCCGGGGCGCATACCTTCCCCGATCTCGCGCTCAGGCTGAGCAACGTAACCTCGGAGCTTCGCGAATCGGTAAGGCAGGCGAGGATGCAGTCTCTGGGTCACCTGTTTGGAAAGTTCCCCAGGATGGTGCGCGATCTCGCCACCGCCTGCGGACGGAATGTGCGGATTGAATTCGAGGGGCAGGAAACCAGGCTGGACAAGACCCTGCTGGAGGCGATTCGCGACCCGCTGGCCCACGCCGTCCGGAACTCGGTCGACCACGGAATCGAGCCTCCGGAGACACGTGTGCTGGAGGGTAAGCCGGCCGAGGGTGTAGTGCGTCTGCGCGCGTTCCAAACATAACGGCTCTATCGTGATCGAGGTGAGCGACGATGGCGCCGGAATCTCGACCGAGCGGGTGTTGGCCAAGGCGATCGAAGATGGATGGATGACGCCGGAGCAAGCCTCGTCGAAGACAGAGCGAGATGCCCTGCAGCTAATCTTCGTTGCAGGATTTTCGACCGCGAAGAAAGTAACGAATGTCTCCGGGCGCGGCGTGGGGATGGACGTCGTGCGGGCCAATGTAGAAAAGGTGGGAGGAAGCGTGGAGGTCGAGTCCCGAGCCGGCTTAGGAACCACGGTGCGGCTGCGCGTCCCACTGACCTTGGCGATCATCCCGGCGCTGGTTGTGGAAAGCGGAGGTCAGAGCTTCGTGCTCCCACAGTCTTCGCTGATCGAGCTGGTATATGTGCCGCCGAACGATGCCCCAGCGGCAATAGAACGAATTGGCACAACAGAACTGTACCGCCTGCGCGAGGAGCTGCTGCCGCTGGTGTGGCTGGGCCGCCTGCTGGAACTGGAGCAGAGAGCAAACACAGAACAGCGTGGCTTCTACGTTGCGGTGCTGGAGTCGGAGGGGCTTCGGTTTGGGCTGGTGGTGGACGACCTGAGGGCATTGGAGGAGATCGTCGTAAAGCCGTTGTCCGGAGTGCTTGGAGACATTGGTTTGTTCTCGGGCGCTACGCTGCTGGGAAACGGCACGCTGGCGATGATTCTCGACGTGGCGGCCGCCGGAACACGGGCAGGAATACGGCCGGCAGCCGATGCGTCGACGCTGGCGAACCTGAAACCAGGACAGAGTTACGCTGCTCGGGTGGAGGACGCCGGCTGCGCGGCAGAGCGCTCGATGGTGATTTATGAAAGCCGCAGGCCTGGATGTGGACAAGGTGGCAACCAGGCTTGGATCGGAATCCCGTTGAGCGCAGTGGAGCGGATCGAGCGTGTTCCACTCGGTAGCATCGAATATGCGGGAGGAAGAGCCGTGCTTCAATGCGGCGGGGAGTTGCTTCCTCTCCAGGATGACGACGCGGTGTTACCCGACATGGAAGCGACTGCGGGCGCAATGGTGACAGTGTTGATCTGCGTGCGCCCAGAGGCGCACACGATGCGGCGCGTCGGGATGGTGGTGCGGCGCGTGCTGGGTATATCGACAAGCACGCTGTTGGCTGCGAATGAAGAACTGTACCAGGGCCACTTGGCGATGGTGGACAACCGGGTTGCCACGGTGCAATGCGAGTTCGCCGGAGCGCCGCAAGGGGCGGCGGTTAGGTTGCAGGAGGTCGCATGAAGAGCGCGGAGGGCTCGACGAAGGACACGGACGATACCGTATCGTTGTGCTCGGTGCGCGCCGGTTCAGGACTGTTTGGAATTGATACGCGGCAGATCCGTGAGGTGCTCGGAGCCAGCACGCCGCTGCGCGTGCCGCTGGCCCCGGAGTATATCGCAGGCGTGGTGCCCTACCGCGGAGAGGTGCTGACAACCGTGAGCTTCCGTGTTCTGCTCGGGCTGGAAAGGGGTTCCGGAACAGGCTGCGTGCTGGTGTTCGACGACGAGCAGAATAGCGAACGGTTTGGGTTGATGGTCGATGCAGTTGGCGGAGAGGTGACGCCGGCTCGCAATGCGCTGGAGGCGAACCTAAGCACGCTGGACGCGAGGAGCGTGGCTTTGTTCGATGGGGCGTACAGATTGCAGCCCGAACTGATGGTGCGCCTGGACCCGCAGCGGCTGCGGCCATCGCAACTGGCGCGGAACCAGTTGTTCGGAGCCGCAAAACCCGGCCGAGGAGAATCGAGATGAGGGCGCTGATCGTAGACGATTCAAGATTCATCCGTCAGCATCTGCGCCAGTTGCTGGAGCGGATTGGCCTGTCTTGCGAGGAAGCAGGCAATGGACGCGAAGCGCTCAAGTTGCTTCGCCGCTCGGCCCCATTCGATTTCATGCTGTTGGACGTGAACATGCCCCAGATGGGCGGGCTGGAGTGCGTAAAAGCAATCCGCGATGCGTGCCTTCACCCACCAATGAAGGTGATGATGGTGACCACGGAGGCCGACAACTCATTCATCTGCCGTGCACTTGAGTACGGCGCAGACGAATTCCTGATGAAGCCGTTTACGGCGGAGAGCCTGCGCGAGAAGCTGATGATGCTGGGGCTGGCGGCTTAGATGAGTATGGTATCCGAAGACCTTCGAAGCATTCTGCGAACCAATCAGCCGACTCATCTACATCGCGCAGTGGCCGAAGCAATGACCATCACCGAGACCGCCTTCTTCCGCGATCACAAGATGTTTGAAGTGCTTCGTGACACGATTTTGCCACGCCTGATCGAAGCGAACTCTTCCCAACGAGAGCTGCGGATATGGAGCGCGGCGAGTTCGACCGGACAGGAAACGTACAGTCTGGCGATGCTGCTCTGTGAACACTTCGCGGACCTGGCAGACTGGGACATCAAGATCGCAGGAACGGATGCCTCTCCGCACGCCATTGAGGATGCCAGGCGTGGCCGGTACCACCGATTGGAGGTAAATCGTGGATTGGCGGCGCGCATGCTGGTGAAGTATCTGGCGCGCGACGGCGATGAGTGGGAGGTCGCGCCGAAGCTGAGGTCGATGTGCGAGTTCCAGAATGCAAATCTGTGCGCACCCCTGCCCGAGCTGCCGGTATTCGACCTGGTGCTGCTGCGCAACGTGTTGCTCTACATTCCGCAGGAGAGCAGAAGCTCAGTTTTTCGAAGCGTGCATCGCCAAATGGTGCCAGGCGGGTATCTGGTACTGGGAGCGTCAGAGCAGGCGGAGGATTCGACGAACCTCTTCGAAGCGGAGTTCGTTCGGGAGTGCTATTTCTACCGGCCGGCGAAGACATAGCTCCCAGGAAGAAGAACCGTTCCGGCGGCATCCCGGCGGCTTACAGCGGGTATTCTGCTGTGGTAACAATCGAGCGATGCCGCCGACCCTATCCAAGCCGAAGCGTGGCCCCAGGAAAGCGAATCCCGCGCCTGCAGGAGAGGCGTCGGAGCGCGTTGAGAACATGGGCAAGGCGGGGCTGGGAGCGGATGGAGTGCTGGCTCAGTTCCACCCGATCGCCGCCGCTTGGTTTCGCGCGGTTTTCGGCCAACCGACTGCTCCCCAACGCGAGGGCTGGCCCGCGATCGCGCGTGGTGAGTCGACGCTGATCCTGGCGCCCACAGGCACGGGCAAGACCCTTGCCGCGTTCCTGTGGTGTCTGGACAAACTGATGCTCGGGGGCAGCACGGGTGAGGACGAGCGTGGCTGCCGCGTGGTGTATATCTCTCCCCTGAAGGCGCTGGCCGCCGATGTCGAGCGGAACCTGCGCGCGCCGCTGGAGGGAATTGCAGGCATGGCGCAGGAGGCGGGCGTCGCGGTTCGCATACCAGCGATCAGCATGCGCACTGGCGATACTCCGGCGAGCGAGCGGGCACGGTTCCGACGGCATCCTGGCGACATTCTGATCACGACGCCGGAGTCGCTGTACTTGATGCTGACGTCGGAGGCATCGGAGGCACTGCGCGCAGTCGAGACGGTAATTGTGGACGAGATTCATGCGCTGGTTCCGACCAAGCGTGGCGCGCATCTGGCGCTGTCATTGGAGCGGCTGGAGGCGCTGGTGCATGCGAGCGGCGGCAAGCGGCTGCAGCGGATTGGCCTCTCCGCGACCCAGCGACCGCTTGAGGAGGTAGCGCGATTTCTCGGTGGCAGCGAGGAACAGTTGCCGGTTGTCAGTTCCCAGGGTGGCCCGATTGCGGAGGGGCAGCCGGGATTCGATGTCCGCGACGACGACGCTACTGGCGATGCAGCGCGCGGAGTTCGCTTTCGTCCGGTGACGATTGTGAATGCCGGCGCGAGGAAGGCCCTGGAGCTGAGAGTGGAGGTTCCGGTCGAGGACATGGCGCGGCTCGGCGAGGGCGACGAACCGGCTCCGACACCTGATGGCCTGAAACGGACGTCGATCTGGCAGAGCATTTATCCAAGGTTGCTCGAGATCGTCCGCGGGCGTACTTCGACGCTGATCTTCGTGAATGCTCGGCGCGTAGCGGAACGGCTGGCGGGCGCGTTGAACGATCTTGCGGGTGAGCCGATTGCACGCGCACACCACGGATCGCTTGCCGCGCCGCAACGGGTGGAGATTGAAGAACTCCTGAAAGCGGGTCAGATCAAGGCGCTGGTGGCAACCAGCTCGCTGGAGTTGGGGATTGACATGGGAGCAATCGATCTGGTGATTCAGATCGAGGCGCCTCCATCTGTAGCGAGCGGGATGCAGCGCATCGGGCGGGCGGGGCACCAGGTGGGCGCGCCCTCTCACGGAATCATTTTTCCGAAGTACCGCGCGGACTTGGTGGCGTGTGCCGCGGTGACGCGCGCGATGCACGAGGGTCATGTGGAATCGACGCGGTTCCTGCGCAACCCGCTCGATGTGCTGGCGCAACAGATCGTCGCCATGATTGCGCATCCGCCGCTGAACATGGTGGAAGCAGCGCGACGATCGAAGGCGCGGACGGATGAGGATGCGAGCCCCGGAATCAGCTACTCCGCACTGTTTGCTCTGGTGCTTGGCTCCGCGCCGTTTGCCGGGCTGAGCCGCACGGTATTTGACGGAGTGCTGGACATGCTTGCCGGCCGCTATCCGTCGGACGAGTTTGCCGAGCTGCGTCCGCGAATCACCTGGGACAGAGCTCGCAACTGGCTGACGCCGAGACAAGGCGTGAAGCGGATTGCGATCCTGAATGGCGGGACGATTCCCGACCGCGGGCTGTACGGCGTGTTTCTGGCGGGCGAGCGCGCGAAGCCGGTGCGCGTGGGCGAACTGGATGAGGAGATGGTCTTCGAGAGCAAGCCGGGCGAGACGTTCGTCCTGGGCGCATCGACCTGGCGTATCGAGGAGATCACGCATGATCGAGTGCTGGTTTCGCCTGCGCCGGGCGACCCGGGCAAGATGCCGTTCTGGCATGGCGACCGCGCGGGAAGGCCAATGGAGTTTGGGCGGCGGATTGGTGCGCTGGTGCGCAACCTGCGCGAGATGCCGTTGGCGGTTGCGGTGACAACGCTGGTGAAGAGTCACGATCTGGACGCCGGCGCGGCGGAGAACCTGATGCGCTATCTGGCCGACCAGGAGATTGTAACCACCGTTGTTCCTGATGATCGCAATATCGTGATCGAGCGCGTGCGCGATGAGCTCGGGGCGTGGCGCGTGTGCGTGCTGACGCCGTTTGGCAGCAGAATTCACACGCCCTGGGCGATGGCGGCAGCGGCGAAGATCCAGGCGAGCGGCGGGCCAGTGGTGGAGACGATGGGTACCGAGGACGGTTTTGTGCTGCGCTTCCCGGAGGCGGATGCGGCTCCGGATGTTGCGGCTCTGCTGATGGAGCCTTCTGAGGCAGCGGAGTTGGTCGAGCGGCAGCTCGGATCGACAGCGCTGTTTGCGGCGAAGTTTCGCGAGAGCGCGTCGCGGGCGCTGCTGCTGCCGCGCAGGCGGGCGGATGGGAGAA
>CAZAXI010000007.1:0-61517 GCA_964489045.1 uncultured Granulicella sp.
TCCGCGATCACTACGGGCAACTCTACAACAACCCGATGTTGCAGCGCTATATCAACGCGATCGGACAGCGGCTGGTACCCAAGGACTCTCCGAACATCTACTCGTTCAAACTGCTGCTGGACCCGATCCCGAAGGCAGAAGCGCTCTCGACGGGGACTATTCTGATCAGCACCGGCATGGTGTCGATGTTGGACAACGAAGCGCAGCTTGCTTATGTCCTGGGCCACGAAATTGCCCATGTCGAGAAGAACCATGCGTATACGATTGTGCGCATGAGTGTGCTCGAGCCCGCGCTCAATGAGGAAAAGGAGAAAGAGACGAAGGAGAAGCGCGCCATTGTGGGTGCGGCCGTGACCTTTGCGACCGCGGGTCTTGGCGGCATCTACGGTGGATTGAATGGAGCCATTGGCGGCGGCATAGCTGGCCTGGCCGCCGGGATTGTCGGCAGCAACCTGATCTTCCGCGACCACGATACGGTTACCGAGTGGGGGGACGTTTACGAGAACGAGGCGGATGAAGAGTCGCTGCACTACATGCTCAACCAGGGATACGATGTACGCGAGGCGCCACGGCTATATGCCCGCTTGCAGTCGGCAGCGGCGCACGATCCTCGCATCGGACTGGGGTTCATCGCGAAGGACACACGCATGAAGGCGCGCACGGCGCATATCCAGACCGTGCTCTCCGGTGATTTCAAGACCGCGTGGGAAGCGAAGCTGAAGGCCGGCGGCTTGACCGGGTCGAGCGGGGAGTTCTCGCTGATCATGGCGGCGCTGAAACGCGACAACGGCATCATCGCGATCGACTACGACCTGTTTGCGATGGCACGGGACAATCTTGAGGAGGCCGTGGAATTGCGGTCGAACGATCCACGCGCGCAGCTCTATCTGGGCAAGGTGATCTCGCTGACCGCCCGCACCCCCGAGGACCGGCAGCAAGCCGAAGAACACTTTATGAAGGCGATCCAGTATGACGGAGTGCGCGGGGCCTATCCCGATCCGCACCTGGAGCACGCGCTTCACCTGATCGGAGAGAACGGCGACAAGGGAGAGATCAAGAACGAGATTGAAGCCTACGTCGCGTTGTATCAACGCGAGCATATGGGATCGCTGCCGAACAACATGGCCATCCTGTACGACTACCTGACCCTGGTGGGCGACACCAACTGGTACGCCGCGCCGGCCGCGGTGGTCTCGACGAAGAATGTGGAGGCAATCCGCATCAACTCGTCGGGCGGCGGCGCAGCACCTCTAACGGGCCCGCAGGTCATCTCGTCGGCACTTGGGTCCAACAACAACTCCACTCCGGACGCACAACCCTCCAGTGCTCCGCAAGCGACATCAACTCCGGCCGCGAAGACCCATCCCACGGCGAAGAAGACAGGCGGGCAATGAGACTTCGGGGACTTGCAGTTGGGCTTGCTTTTCTTGCAGTCACGGCAGCAGCGCCAGCGCAGCGGATCGTGATCGGCATCGCTCCAACCTACGATGCCAGCGGCGAAGACTACGGCGAGGCGGTGACGCAGCATCTGACGCTCTTCACCTACCAGAATCTGGTGGACAGCAAGCAGTTCGCGCCTTCGCTGCTGAATCCCGGGGGCGTTTACACACCGCTGGATACGAGTTGGCTGACGGAGTATGTGCAGGACCGTCCCGATATCGATCTGCTGTTGGTAACGACGCTAAAGCCGGCAGTGAATGACAAGAGCGGCGGCTATGCGATCAACATCGAGGTGAGTCTGCTGGATCCCCACACCGGCGATACCAAGAGCGCTTGGATCGTATCCGATGCGATGAAGGAAAAAAACGCTTGGCTGCAGAAGGGGTCGGCCATGGTGACTTCCGCAGTCAATGGCCGGGCTGATTCGTACGGCGTGTCGATCCTGTCGACGTCAACCGATTTCGAAAAGCAGCCGATCGGCAAGATCACGGAACACCTGGCGGAGGAAATTCGTGACACGCTGCCGGCACATCTTGGCGGCCTCGCGGCTAAGACGGGCCCCGATAAGGCCCTGGACGTTGCGCTGGCGGGATCCACCACTCCGTGTGAGATGCACACGAAGGTTACGTACAACTACAAGCACGTCGTGTCGCACTCCTACACGCTGCTGGCCAACAAGCTGGACCAGTCGTTGACAGTTCAGGATGGGGTGAGCACCTTCAAGGCGCCTGAAGGGCCGCTGCTGCTGCAGTTTTCGCTGAACGATACGCCGTACCGGTTGGAGAAAGAGCCGGTATATCAGCTTTCGGCGATCCACTCCTGTAAGAACAGTACGCTGGTGATCGACGTTGGCCAGGGCGGCGATGCCCATCAGCATTGGGAGTAAGCGGGTTGGGTGTCGCGTGAGCCCTTGCCGCGTGGCGATGCGGGCGGATTCCTAGGACCCGGTCAGTGGGCGGCGGCCGCAGGGACGCTGCGCAACGGCTGGACCTGAATCCCCCAGTTGGTCGGGACTTCCACCTCGGCACCAAGTCCGCGCGATCCGCCACTCGCGCTGGACAGCAGTTCCTGCAGCGGCGACTTGGCTCCGCGCGTCGCTCCGCGCGCCACCCCTTCAAAGTTAAGCACCGAAGGATCCGGCAGCGGCTGAGCTGTGCTCAGCAGGATCATAGTGTCCACGCCAAACGGCGGGCCGACCACCAAGGTGGGAGCGTGACGGAGAATGATCTGGTTGTCCGCGTCGCCCTCGCCGGGATACTGGTTCTCGGAGTAGTTCTGCGGATAAACCAGGCTTCCCTTGCCATGGCAATCGATATCGAGGATGTAAACCCAGCGCGGATCCTTGACTACGCCATTCGCCTGGAGTGCAAGGCGCACATGGTCCTTCTCGCGGACCGGGTTGCCTGGGTCAAGCGGATTGGTTGTGGTCATGGGGACGAACACGAGCTTGTAGTAATTTGACTCGGACGCTCCAGCCACAGGATTGTTCGCCAGTTGCAGCCATCCATGGACCTTCGCCAGGCGCGTGGAGTAGGTGTTGAGCGTCGCCGCTGCAGCCGGAGCAGTTGCGCTGTTGGCGACGGCGACCCAATCGCTGCGCACCGGATAGGGTGAGGTTGCGGAGCAGCCAGGGCTGTGGTCCGGCGCCGGCAAGGGGTGCGGCACGGTGGCAAACTCATTCTTGTGGAACCAGGTGTAGCCGGGGTCGCCTTTGACCATGGTTCCGGCCAGCACATAGCTGGCGTCCGCGAGAGCAGTCGCGGGTTGGGCTTCACTGTTCGCGTCGCCAAGTTGCAAGCTGCTGGCCAATTCCTTCGAGGCGGGCAGATCGACCCAGAGCTTGGCGGTGGGGGTGAGGTGCGTCTTCAAGGCCTCGGCCGAGAAGGTGGCGCCGAGGTTTACCGGGCCGTTCTTCTTTCGTTCGAAGCTGAAGAAAGAGTGAGTGGACGGTGAGGGCCCGTCGGTGTGCCGTAAGGTCCACGCCGAGCCGTTCCAGCTAAGAACGTCGGTGTAGGTCTCTTCCGCAGGATCGGAGATGGTCGCAACGCCGGACTCCTTGACCTGGGAGACTGCGGCCAGAATGTCGGCAGTGGAGAGGTTTGCGGGTCCAATGAAGAATCGAAGTGCGTTCAGTTGTCCGGGAATCAGGCGAGTCAGTTCGAAGACATCCCCGATTTGGACCTTTGCTCCCGCGGGACTGATGATGGTGGCGCTGGAGCGCGCGACTCCGAGAGCCTTGTCGATCCGCAGCTTGACCGGAGCCGCGCCGGCCTTGGTCGTAATGGCAGTGAACTCGCTCCCTGGCCCGATTCCGGAGACCATACCGATATCGAGCCAGACGCTGCCATCGTCGTCGACCTTCAAGGCCGCGGTCCGCACCTTGTCTGCGTCGGCCGAGTTGGCTACGCCACCGAAGAGCGGCTGCGCCCGCCGCGCGACATTCGCATCCAGGTCCGGCTCCTGCTGAGGGAATCCGCTGCCTTCGAGTATGGCTTTGACGCGCTGATAGACAAGCGACGCCGGAGTATCGGCCGGGAGCACCTGCAGCGTCTCGATCAACGCCTCGGTAAAGGCGCCGTGCGACTCGGGCACGTCCGCGGTTGGATCGGCTTCGTTCGCCTCCTGGTCCTGCTGCACCGCGGAGAAGACCAGGGCGGGATTGTCCACGCGCTCTGTGGGCGGAGGAACCCTCTGCCCGTTCGCGAGCGTATCGGGCGGGTCATTCACAGGCCGTGGATCGTAGGGCAGAGAGCGCTGCCGGCCCACCGCCAGACCCCTGGTGGAACCGCCGCTGTGGCAACTGTCGAAGATGACTGTGAGATGAACACCTTTGTCCAGGGCCGCGTTGAAGATGCGGGTCATCTCGCGATCACGCACATCGTAGCCGCCCTTGTAGGCATCCGACGGGACCAGGGTGCTGTCCACATAGACCAGCTTCCCGTTTTCGTCGCGGACCGTTAGCTTTTCTCCCGCGCTATTCACGCGCAGCGATCCGTGGCTGGCATCGTAAAAGACGACGGTGTCCCCGCGCGCCGGCACATCGACGAGGTACTTCTGCATGGCGGCCAGAATGCCGTCACGCGTGGTCTGATCGGCGGGAAGAACAGTGACCCCGGGGCGGCTCTTGCGGGGAGCGGGGTTGGTGAGCAGGACTACGTTATCGGCGGGAAAGCCGAATTTCGGGCCGGTGAGCACGTCGGCCATCGACTGCGCATCATTCACGGCGCCTTCGAGGTTTTCGAAGGTGCCAAGCTCGCATCGCCCATAGACGCAACCGGCCGGATGGTCGGCGGTAGTGCCGGCAGGCTGATAGGTATCGATGCCGAGGATCAAGGCGCGCCGGGTCTGGGCCGGCGCATTGCCAAGCAGGCACAGCAGCAAAGTGAGAACAGGAACGCAGCGCTTCATTGGACGCATCGCCTCGAGGGAAACTAACCGCAATATTCTATCGCTGGTCACCGGATCAGGTCGTGCTCGGATTGGGACCAGCAGTTGCCGGCATGATCGGCTTAATACCGAATGTTGCCGACAGGTAGGTAATATCGGGCTTGAACGCCAGCGCCAGATCCATGATGGACGTATTGGTCGGCGATCCCTTCGCCACCAGATACCCCTGCCGCAGCTCCACCTTGTCGAGAACGGGCGTCAGTTGATTGGTGTAGGCGTGCGGCACCAGGATGTAATCGCCGGGAACAAGGTTCACGCCCTGCTGGGTTGCGGCGGCCGTGCGAGCTTGCTGGGTCGCGAACGCCAACTGCGGGAAGCTGTTGATCAGGAAGGTAGTCCTCTGCTCAAACGCTCCATACATTTGGCTGAATCCCTGCAGCGCCTCTACGCCGATTTGGGGCAGACCGACGATAGGCGCAAACTTGCCAATGTTATTGGAGACCGTCTTCAAAATGCCGACGAAGGCAGATTCCTTGTGAGCCATGGAAAGATTGACTGCCCACTGTCCGGAGCCACCGGGAAGAATCACCTGCTTCATCTTCTGCGAGGCCGCACCGGGGTCGAAGCTGAGATTCTGCATCGGCGGCAGACTGCCGGAACTGTCGGGGAACAGGGATGCCAGCGAAGTCCATGCCATGGGGTCGAGGACATCCTGTAAGAGCGACCTCGTCTGAACGACGTCGATACGCAACTGGGCGGACTGAAGCTGCTGGAACTGGGCGCGGTCTTCCGCTGACATGCGGAAGCCGTTCACGGCCAGGCTGGCTTGTATGTCGCCGTGGTAATCCAACAGCTCTTTTGGCTCGATGGTGGTCGCGAAGCGCAAATTATTATTTGCGGCGTCGTATTGAAAGAAGTCGATCTGGCGATCGAGCGCGCCCGCGGTCGCATCCGGCTTCTTGTGGGAAAACAGGCCGCGCGTCCGGTTGCCCTGGTCTGAGGCGGGAGTCAGGGAGTTGCCAAAGCTGCTCCAGAACTGCTCCGAGTCATGCGCCCCCTGCGCCTGGCCAACGTCTCCGCCTTTGAGTTGGCCAACGCTTCCCCTGGCCTGGGCCTGCATAAGGGCATCAAAGAAACGGCTTCCCGAAGCCGTTCCCAGTAAAGGAGCAAACGCTCCGCTCATTAAAGCATTCTGCAGGAAATCCCGTCGGCTGGCACTCATATCCACGTCCCGTCCGTTGGAATGGCCCGTCCGCCGGAAAATGAATTTAGTACATGTGACCTAGGCGGTTAGCATACGCCAAAAACGTGCATACGCCTACAAGCACGTTAGACGTAGCGGCTTTCGGAAAGACGCATGGTTTCGCCGCGACTCGGCCCGAGAGCCTCCCCGGAGCACGCAAGCTGAGCTTTCGGGGTCACTTCTTCGCCGGCGTGATGTCGGTCACAGGCAAGTCCCAGTGCGCCAGCAATATCTCGAAGCGCCGTTGCTCCTCGCGCTTGTAGGTCTCCTGGTCGGGGTAGAGCTTGAGGATCAATGCGTCTTCTTCAGGATTTGCGGTAGTGGCAAGGGTTGAGTTCTTGTAGGTGATGGTCACGCGGTAGTCCCAGCGAGCGTCCTCGGTCATGTGGTTCGCCGGCGTCTCGATCTTGAGGGCGACAATGCGCCCACTTTGCGCAATTCTTTGCAGTAGCGGGTAGTGGTTCTTCAGGAATAGTTGCAGGAACTCCTGCTGATGGCCCCATTGGGTCTTGTAGTAGTACTCCATGGTGTATGGCTGGTCCGCGCCGCCCTGCGGAGGCGCCCCCTGGGCCAGGACCGGCAGCGCACACATTGACAGCAGGAATTGAATCGCCAACGTCTTCATATTGCCCTCCAATACTTCAGATGATTGCCGCTAAAACGCTCGCAGCGCGGCACACGCGCGGTCGAGCGCCTCCGGCTGCTTGCCGAAGCAGAAGCGAAGCAGAGCCTCGCCACCTCCGGAGACGAAAAAGGCCGACCCGGCAACCGCGGCGACCCCGGTTGCAGCGAGCAGCGTGCGCGCCTTTTCTGCCGCCGTTTGCCCGTGGATGCGGCTGGCGTCGGCGAGGACGTAGTAGGCTCCTTCCGGGATAGAGGGTGTGAGGCCGGCGTCGGTCAAGGCGGCGCAGAGTTGGTCGCGCTTCTGCTGGTACTCGCGCGCGAGGTCACTGTAGAACGCACCGAGCAGGCCGACGAGTCCGGCGACTGCCCCATATTGAAAGGGCCCGGGCGCGCAGATGTAGACGAGGTCGTGGAAGTAGCCGATGGTTGGGATCCACTGGCTGGCGGCCGTCAGGTAGCCGACGCGCCAGCCGGTGATGCTGAAGGTCTTGGACAGGCCGGAGATGGTGATAGTTCGTTCGGCCATGCCGGGCAGCGTAGCCAGACTGATGTGGCGGTGGCCGTCGAAGCGGAAGTACTCGTAGATTTCGTCGGTGAAGACGAAAAGATCGTGCTCAAGGGCGAGAGCGGCGATGGCTTGCAGTTCTTCAAGCGAGAAGATCTTTCCGCATGGATTCGACGGCGTGTTGACGATGATGGCTCGGGTGCGAGGAGTAACGGCTGCGCGCAGGCGGGCGATATCGAGATGCCAGTCCGGTGCGTCGAGCGTGACGGCGACGGGGACGGCACGGAGCGAGAGGATCGTGCTCCAGTGATATCCGTAGAAGGGCTCGAAGAGAATAACCTCGTCGCCCGGATCGAGCAGCGCCAGGGCAGCGGTATACAGTGCGCCGGTTGCTCCTGCGGTGACGAGGATCTCGGTTTCGGGATCGGCCTGAATGCCGTTGTAGGCGGCGAGCTTGGCGGCAATGGCTTCACGCAGCGGGGCGATGCCGTCGAGCCGCGTGTAGGTGTTCAGGCCGCGGTTAATCGCGTCGATAGCACCCTGCGCGGCGGGCAGCGGAAGCTCCGTATCGCAGACACCCTGCGCCAGATTGACCCCTCCGATGCGTTCGCACTCCACGGACATGGAGCGGATCTCCGACTGAAGGATCAGTGGCGCGATCTGACTGAGGCGGCGCTGGCTGGTGGCTGTCGACACAGGCGGACTCTCTTCGCAGGGGCGGTGCGGTTACCAGGGTGCTACAGCGGGACTATCAACAGCATAAGCCCATGCGTCCACCCTGTGGGACCACGCGCCTTGCGAGCGCCAATGTCACCGCGCGTAAGTGCCCATCCACTGCGCCTCGGAAAGCACATGCAGCTTCATGGCGGATTCCAGTCCGCTCCTGACGGCGCCGGCCTTCACTTCGAGCCTTGCATCGAGGGCATACAGCTTGAAGAAGTAGCGGTGCGGCTTGCCCGGAGGCGGACAGGGGCCACCATAGCCAATGCGCTTGAAATCGTTGCCGCCCTGGCGCGCGCCATTGTCGAGCAGGTCCACCTTGGGCGTATCCTCGGGCAGGAGCGAGGCTTTGGCGGGAATGTTCCAGATGAGCCAGTGCGTCCACGTGCCCATGGGCGCATCGGGATCATCCACGATCAGAGCCAGGGATTGCGTCCCGGCGGGAGCTTCATCCCAGCTCAGCGCGGGCGAGAGATCGGCGCCATCGCAGGTGTATTTCTTCGGGATCACTCCGCCGTTCGGAAATGCGGTTGACTTCAGAGTAAAGGACATTGCACGTTCTCCTTGTGGTTCGCCACGTGCAGGTTGCACCGGGGCAGGGCCGGCAGCTTGGCCAGGTGATCCCGACCGTGTACAGCCAGGGGAAATCGTCAGCAGTGCGCCGATAAGAATCAACAACGCATAGCGGTATCTGCACATGGCGTAACTCCGGCGCCCAAGATGGTACCACCTCGCCGCGGTTTCGACGGTGCGTATATCGATCACGCTGCCCGCCGCAGCAGATGGATGACTTCTTCGTCGGTCACCTGCGAGAAGTTCCGGTAAAACTGGCCGACCGCGTAGAAGTCCTGCGGCTGAACCAGGCAAACGAGCCGATCGACCGTTCTCTGCAACCACGCGCATGTGGACGCAGGCGCCACGGGAGCAGCCACGAGAAGCATCGCAGGCTTCATCTCGCGAAGCGCGCTAACGGCTGCGAACATGCTTGCACCCGTGGCAATTCCATCGTCCACAAGAATGACTGTCCGCTCCCCAACCTGGAGGGGCGGGCGATCGCCTCGATAGAGGACGGCACGCTGGTCCAGCATCTGCTTGACCTCTACGGTGACGCGCTCAATCTGCTCCGGGGAGATGCGCTCCGCTTGAATCACATGCTGCTCCAGGTACCGTCCGCCGCCGGCTGCAATTGCGCCAAAGGCGAGTTCCTCCTGCCCAGGAACGCCGAGCTTGTGCGCGAGAAAGACATCCAGCGGCAGTTGCAGAGCCTGTGCTATTTCGAAGGCAACGGTGACGCCGCCGCGCGGTATTCCGAGAACGAGTACATCCTTCCGATTGGCAAACTCGCCCAACTCCTTTGCCAGTCTCCGTCCGGCGTCTTCGCGGTCCTCGAAGATCATCGCGTCAGCTCCGATGTTTCCTGTCACGCATCCGCGCGAGACAGTCGAGTGCCTCCGTAATGTGCGCCATCATACGCCACACGGCTACGCGGCCCGGTATCGAATTTGGGTCTCCCGCGGAACCTGCCGTCGATCCCAAATGCCTGGCGGGCCGTAGCATGTAAGAATACCGAGTGGACCGTCCGCAGCCTTAGCGAGCGGCGGACAGGGGATCCCGTACGATGCGTTGTGTTGCGCTCATTTACAACCCAGCCTCCGGCCAGCGGCCGGAGCGGCGATCCGCCCTGATTGCGGATGTGGTGGCCGTGCTCCAGGGCGGCGGCATTGAAGTGAAAGTGATCGCAACGGAATCGCCGGAAAGCGCAGGAGCCCAGGCGCAGCAGGCGGTGCGCGAGGGATGCGATACCGTGCTTGCGTGCGGCGGCGATGGCACCGCCCACGAAGTGATGCAAAGTCTGGTGGGCGGATCGGCGGCGCTGGGAGTAATCCCGATGGGGACGGCCAATGCTCTGGCCACCGACCTGGGCCTGCCGTCATCGCCGGTGAAGGCAGCGAAGATGTTGCTGAGTGCGACGCCGTCGAGGGTTTCGGTAGGGCGGGTCTTCTATCGCGACCTCGCGGGTAAATCGCGCGATCGGTACTTTGTGGTGGCAGCGGGTGTTGGCGTGGACGGCGTCTTCTTTTCTCGGCTGGACAGCCGGCTGAAGCAGCGGCTTGGCTACCTGCTGTACCTGCTGCAGGCGCTGCGCCTCGCGGTTACGCATACGTTTCCCATGTTTCGAGCTTCTTTCTTTGAGACCGGAAACGACACTCCACGATCCGAAGAGGCATCGCAGATTCTGGCCGTGCGCATCAGCAACTTTGGCGGTCTGGTGCACAACCTTGCGCCCGGCGCGGCGCTTGGCAACGACAATCTGCACGTGATTGCCTTCAAGACGCGGAGCCGTCTGCGCTATCTGCGATTCATGGTTGCAGTGTGGTTCCAACGCCACACGTACTCGAACACTATCGAACTGGTGGACTGCTCAGCAGTCGAATGCAGCGATCTCGCTGGTGCGAAGGAGCGTTCGTTTGTGGAAGCCGATGGTGAACTGCTGGGGACTCTACCAGTAAGAATCGAAGTCGTGCCGCAATCCCTTACTCTGTTGATTCCGGCGAAGAAGCGCCGCCGCGCGTCTCTGTAGCGAGCAACCCTGACTCGCCTGAAGTCTCGGCTCTGGGGTAGGATGGCCGGCATGGACAGGCGACAGTTCGTTTCTGGCAGCGCGGCCGGGTTGCTGATTGCCGGGGGAAAGGCGATCGCAGCGGCGGCCGCAGATACTCCACCAACCCAGAGCCTGATGAAGCTCGGCGATCAGACTGCGCCGACGAATGACACTCATCTGAAATACCTGGCCCGTTACGGCGTGAAGAATATTTGCGGCTATCCGCAGATCGCGGGCGACCGCCTATATGCCACCGTAGACGAGCTGAAGACGATGATGGATATGGCCGCCAGGTACGGCATCAGCATCGACTGCACCGCGCCGCCGTTTCTCGAGTCCAGCTTCATCGACTCGGAAAAGCATCCGGCCATCATGCTGGCCCAGAGTCCCGAGCGCGACCGCGACATTGAATCGCTGCAGACCTTTATCCGCAACTGCGCGCAGGCCGGCATTCCATCAATTAAATACAACATGAGCATCCTCGGCGTTCTGCGGACGGGACGCACGCCCGGCCGCGGCGATGCGATGAACCACTACTGGAAGCTCTCCGAAATGCATCCCGACCCGCCACTCACCAGGGCCGGCCACGTAGACGCCGAAGCCTTCTGGGAACGCATCACCTATTTCCTCGACCGGGTGATTCCGGTGGCGAACGAATACAAGATTCGCATGGCCTGCCATCCCCAGGACCCCGGCGTTCCGCCTGAAGGCTATCAGGGAGTTAGCCGCGTACTGGGCACTATCGACGGACTGAAGCGATTTATCACGATTCAGGAGAGCGCTTACCACGGTCTGAACTTCTGCCAGGGAACGATCTCAGAGGACCTGCAGAACCCGGGCATTGAAATCTTCGACGTCATCCGCTACTTCGGCACGCGCAAGAAGATCTTCAACGTCCACTTCCGCAATATTCGCGGCCACCGCGACGACTTCGTCGAGGTGTTTCCGGACGAGGGCGATGTCGACTTTGTGAAGGCGATCAAGGTGTACAAGGAGATCGGCTATCCCTACATGTTGATGCCCGATCATGTGCCGCTGGCCGAGGCTGATCCCAACTCCCTGCAATCCTTCGCCTTTTGCTACGGCTACATTCGCGGTCTGATCCAGTCAGTGAACGCAACCTGAGAATTGCGCGGTCCCAACCTGATCTGCCATGCTGTCGAGGGGGAGTTTTTTGTCATGAGCGATGTTACGCAAGCCGTATCTGCCGCGGCGGCGGGAACTGTTCAACTCGGCGACCTCACCGTGAATCGCATGGGATACGGTGCGATGCGGATTACCGGCAAGGGGATATGGGGTCCGCCCGAGAATCGCGGCGCGGCCCTGGATACGCTGCGGCGCGCAGTCGAGCTGGGCGTCAACCTCATCGACACGGCGGATTCGTATGGTCCGAATGTCTCGGAAGAGTTGATCGCGGAGGCGCTGACGCCGTATCCGGCGGGCCTGGTGATTGCGACCAAGGGCGGATGGGTGCGCATGGGCCCGGGGCAGTGGACCCACAACGCCTCTCCGCAGCACTTGCAGGCAGCCGTGGAGGGAAGCCTGAAGCGATTGAAGTTGGACCGGATCGATGTGTATCAATTGCATGTGCCGGACCCGGCGGTTTCCTTTGACGCATCCATGGAGACTCTGGCGCGGCTGCGCGAGCAGGGGAAGATTCGGCATGTGGGCTTGTCTAATGTGACTTTGGAGCACGTGGAGCGGGCGCGCAAGATGGTGCCGATCGTCTCCGTGCAGAACCGGTATAGCTTTGCCGACCGGGAGTGGGACTTTCTGCTGGACCACTGCGAGGCAAATGCGATTGCCTTTATGCCGTGGGCGCCGATGGGACAGAACCGCGAGGCGAATGGCGCACTCGAAGCCGTGGCGCTGGAGTTGGGAGCGACTCCTCTGCAGGTGGCGCTGGCGTGGTTGCTAAGGCGGTCTCCCGTGCTTCTGCCAATTCCGGGAACATCGTCGGCCGCTCATGTTGAGCAGAACATCGCGGCCGCGGGACTGAAGCTGCCGGATGCGGTATTCGCAAGGCTTTCCGCGATTATTCCCAAGCCGGCCAGCCTGCGCGGCTGAGGGCCTGGGATCTGGTTGTATCGTGAGATGGAAGTGAGAAAGGTAACCAGGATGATCACACGCCGTGAGTTTCTGGATGGACTTGCAGGCAGCGCCGCCGGGGCGGCGATTGCCTCCACTGCAAAGAGCTACGCACAGATCCTGGGAGCGAATGAGCGGGTCACCTTCGCGATTGCGGGACTGAACGGGCGCGGCAGGGCGCACCTCTCTTCCCTGTATGCGAACGCTGCGAACGCCCGCGTCGCTTATGTGTGCGATGTCGACGCGAAGGTGCTGGAGAAGTTCACCGCTGAGGCCACCAGCCTGCTTGGCTACGCACCCAGGGCTGAGGGCGATTTTCGCAAGGCGCTGGAGTCGAAGGACGTCGACGCGATCACGATTGCAACGCCTGACCACTGGCACACACCGATGGCGGTGCTGGCGCTGAAAGCGGGCAAGCACGTGTATGTCGAGAAGCCGTCGAGCCACAATCCGCGTGAGGGCGATCTGCTGGTCCAGGCGCAGGCGAAGTATGGAAAGCTGGTGCAAGTGGGCGACCAGCAGCGTTCGTCGCCGCACAGCATCAAGATCATCGGGCAGATTCACGATGGGCTGATCGGGCGGGCGTACTTCGCGAAGGCCTGGTATAGCGCGACCAGAAAATCGATGGGCACAGGCAAGGTGGTGCCGGTACCCGACTCCCTGAACTGGGACTTGTGGCAAGGCCCGGCCCCGCGCAGCGAGTACAAGGACAATATTCACCCCTACAACTGGCACTGGCTGCTGCGCTACGGCACGGGTGAAAGCCTGAACAACGGCACGCACGAGGTAGACATCTGCCGCTGGGCGCTCGACGCCGGATATCCGGAGCGGGTGACGGCGTCCGCCGGCCGTTACGCTTTCAAGGACGACTGGCAGTTTTACGACACAATGGTGACGAGCTTCGAGTATCCGGACAAGCTGATTACCTGGGAAGGAAAGTGCTGCAACGGCATGCAGTATTACGGCCGCGACCGCGGCATGACCATCCACGGAACAACCGGAACCGTGTTGCTCGACCGCGCGGGATATGAGGTCTACGACCTCGCCGGCAAGAAGACGGACGCCTTCGTCGCCAACGACCGGCCATCGAGCCACGACCTGGTCAGCCGCGACGCAATGACGGACCTGCATTTTGCAAACTTCATCGCCGGGATTCGTACAGGCGAAAAGCTGCACTCGCCGATTCCGGTTGCCAATGTAAGCGTGACCATGTTGCAGCTATCGAATATCGCGTGGCAGGTGAAGCACGAGTTGATGCTCAACCCGGCATCCGGCCACATTCTCAACGATCCCGAAGCGATGAAGTTGTGGGCGCGCAGTTATGAGAAGGGCTGGGAGGTCACGGTCTAGTTGGCCGGCAGTTGCGACGAACTCCATCCGCCGCCGAGCGCCATCTGCAACTGGGCGCTCGCGACGATGCGCCGAGCCACCAGCGCAGCGGCTGCTCGTTCATCGTTCAGTTCGATGGTCTGGCTGGTCAGGACTTCCAGATATGCCGCCAGCCCGCGCTTATAGCGAAGCAGGGAAAGGTCAGTGCCCTGCTTGGCGGCGTCCACTGCGCGTTGCTGCACGGTTGCCTCTTCCTCCAGTACCCGCAGCGCCGAAAGCTGGTCCTCAACATCGCGAAAGGCCGAGAGCACCTGCTCGCGATAGAGCGCAGTGGCTTGCTCCCTCTGCGCCACCGCATAGTCGACCTGCGCCTTGCGCCGGCCCGCGTCATACAAGATCTCGCTTGCGGATGGTCCGGCATTCCATTGCGCGCTGCCGGAGTTGAAGAGCTGGCTGACCATGTCGGTCTCCAAGCCGCCCCCGGCGCCCAGGGTGATGTTGGGGTAGTAGGCAGCCTTGGCGACGCCGATCAGCGCGTTGGCTGCCGCCACCCTTCGTTCCGCGGCTGCGATGTCCGGCCTCCGCTGAAGCAGTTCGGACGGCACGCCGGTGGGCACGGCGGGAGGATTGCCCGAGAGGGGCCGCTCGGCGATATGAAAGTCAGTCGCGGGCTCTCCGATGAGCACGGCAATCGCATGTTCGTACTGCGCTCGCCGCTCGCCCAGGTCGATCAACTGCGCGCGCGTCTCCTCAAGCTGCGCCTGGGCCTCCTGAACATCGATCTCCGTGACCAATCCGCCTTTGCGGAGGGCCTGTGTGAGTTGCAGCGTCTGAGTGTATGTATCGAGCGTTGACCGCAGCAACTGCGCCTGCAGATCGAGCCCGCGCAACTGAAGAAAGGTGACCGCCAACATTCCTTGCAGGCTCAGCCGCGTGTCGGCAAGATCCGCCGCGGATGCCTGCGCGCTGGCCACGCTTGATTCAATCTGCCGGCGAACTGCTCCCCATAGGTCCGGCTCCCATGAGATGTTCAGAGGGATCAGGAACTCCCAGTAATCCGCCGCCGCGCCCGCCGGCCGCAGCGGAGTGGTGTTGGAAATGCGGTTCCGGCTGGCCGAAGCGCCGATCGACACGGTCGGGTACAGCGCCGCTCGATTCACACGGACCAGGTCGTGCGCCTGCTCGTACGCGTGCAGCGCTGCCGCTATATTTTGATTCGCTGAGGAACAGCGCTGCTCCAGATCATTCAACTCCGGATCCTGGTAGACGGCCCACCATGCGCCGCGATCGGCTGCGTCGGCCGGTTTGGCTGAGGCCCAGTCGCCATTGTGGCCGCTGTCCGAGTAGGCAGGCGGAGCCGGAACTGCCGGCGCCTTATAGTTCGGCCCGACCAGGCATCCGCCCAGCACCAGGGCTGCCGCCGTGGCTGTCAATCCAAGTAGGCGATGGGCCTTCATGGGTTGGTCTCCGGCGCATGACTGTGCTCATCGCTGCCCGGCGTAACCACGCGCACCAATTCGCCGTCGGTAAGGGAGTCGGGAGGATTCGCGACGACGAACTGCCCGGGTGCAAGCCCGCCGAGTATCTCCATGGTCGAGCCGGAATCGCGTCCCGGAGTCACGCGCAGGATGTGAACGTGCTGCGTGGAATCGACCGTGGCCACATGCAATCCATCGGGTTCAAAGATCAGCGCGCTGACCGGTACGGTCAGCTCGGGCACAGCGCTCGATACGCTTAGGTGGACCTCAGTGTAGCTGCCGGGCAGCAGTTCACCGGATCGGTTGTCCACATCCACCTCGGCCAGCAGCGTTCGCGTTGCCGGGTCCACGGCATCCGACGATCGCACCAGCTTTCCGCGGAAAGTCCGGCCGGGATACTGAGGCAGCGACAGCGTGGCCGTAACTCCATTCTTCGCATCCGGCGCATACACTTGCGGGACATTGATGAAGACGCGCAAGGTGCCGATCGCCGAGATGTCGAAAACTTCCTTGCTGCCCGTGACCGTTCCCGCGCCTGGCGTCGTGGTGCTTCCGGCGGTGGTGATCAACTGGCCGATATCCAGATTGCGCGCGGTGATCACGCCATCGAACGGCGCCTGAATGTGTTCGAATGATTGCAACTCTTCGAGCCTGCGAACGTTGGCCTGCGCGGACGTTACCTCCGTCTGCCGGGCGGCGAGCGCCGAAACGGCGTTGTCCGTGTCCTGTTGCGAGACTGCATTCTGACCGATCAAGCCCTGATAGCGATCGGCGGTAACCTTAGCCAGCGCCACATTGCTCTGCGCGGTGGCCAGGTCTGCCTTCGCTTGGGCGAGCTGCTGGTCGAGCTCCGGAGTTTCAATCTCCGCAAGCAGTTCCCCTTTGTGCACGTGCGCCCCGATGTCGCGGTACCAGGCTTTGACGTAGCCGGTAGTCCTCGCATAGATCGGCGCCATGGTGAAGGCCTGCATGTTGCCGGGCAACACGATCTCTGTCGCACTCTTCTCGAACACAGGCTGCGCCAGCGACACCGGCGGGGCGGCCATTGTGTCGGTGTAGTGGATCAGTTGCGCACGAGCATGCATTCGGCTAACGATGCCGACGGCCGCGACCACCACCGCCAGCACCAGCGCGACCACAACCAGCGTCAGCAGCGATCCACGCGACACCTCCGCAGGCGCCGGTGCGGCCCCATGACTGCCAACGTTGTCACCCGCCCCTATTTCATCTCGACCCTTTCCTGGGAACTTCGATTCTCCGGCGTTCATAGCTGTTTCTCCGTGCGCGGCTTGGGCGCTGATTCGGTTAGTCTCGTCCGCTTCCGGTTATTCATGATCGGCCTCACGCAAATTACCCGGTTCGGTTTGCAGGTGCGGCGGATCGTTGCGGTGCATCAAGGAGAAGAAGACCGGCACAAACGTCAGCGTGCCAAAGGTCGCCAGCAGCAGCCCGCCAATCACGGCGCGGCCCAGGGGCGCATTCTGTTCCCCACCGTCACCCAGACCCAATGCCATTGGAACCATGCCGATGATCATGGCCAGCGCCGTCATGATGACAGGCCGGAAGCGGGTAAAGCCCGCGCTAAGCGCCGCCTCTGCCGCACCCAGGCCATGATCCATCTGCTCCTTCGCGAAGCTGACAACCAGGATCGAGTTCGCTGTCGCCACGCCCATGCACATAATCGAGCCGGTTAGAGCGGGTACGCTGATATGGGTCCCGGTAACGAACAGCATCCATACGATTCCCGCCAGCGCGCCGGGCAGCGCAACGATGATGATGAACGGGTCGAGCCAGCTTTGGAAGTTCACCACAATCAGCGCGTAGACCAGCACGATCGAGAACAACAGCCCATAGATCAGCCCTTGAAATGAGGTGTGCATGGTCTCAATCTGGCCGCGCAGGAATATCTGGGACCCATGCGGAAGCTGCGCCTGGTTGTCGCTGATGATCTTCTCCACCCTGCGCGCCACGCTGGCAAGATCGGTGCCCTCAACCGAGCCATAGACATCGATGATCGGTTGTGCGTTGTAGTGGCTCACCAGCCCCGGCTCGGCGCCCCTCTCGATCGAAGCCAGGTTGCCGAGAAGCTGCGGTTGCTGCGCGGAGCCATTGATCGCAATGGGAAAGTTCTCCAACTCCTGCAGGCTCTTCACGTCGTACTGCGGGGTCTGCACGGCGATGTTGTAGCTGACATGGTTCCCCGGATTGAGAAAAAACGTTGGCGAGGTTTGGAAGCTGCCGCTCAAACTGGTGAGTAGATCCTGGGCCACGTCGCGCTGACTGTAACCGACCTCCTGCGCGCGGGTCCGGTCCACATTGACGGTCCACTTCGGCAGATCGAACGGCTGCTGGATGCGGAGATCGGTAGTGCCCGGGACAAGGCTGATCTGCTGCATCAACTGCTCGGCCAGCGCACGGTTCTCAGCCACCTTCAGTCCCGCCACCTGCACGTCGATCTGCGCCGGCAAACCGAAGTTAAGGATCTGGCTCACCATGTCCGTCGGCAGGTAATAAAACTCCGTTCCGGGGAAGTCCTGGGTCAGCCGGTCCCGCAATGCACGCGTGTACTCTGCGGTGGGCCGATGCTTCTCCGCCAGCGAGACCAGGATGTCCGCATCGCCGGTGCCCACAGGGGCCGAGTTCGAGTAAGAGAGATTCAACCCGGAGTAGGGCAGGCCGATGTTATCGATAATTGTCCCCAGCTCCGACTTGGGGATTTCTCCGCGAATCACATCTTCGATCTGGTCACACAAGCGTGCCGTATCTTCAATGCGCGTGCCCGTATGCGCGCGCACATGCAGCTTGAACTGGCCGCTATCCACCGAAGGGAAGAAATCCTGCCCCAGCCACGGGTACAGCACCGCCAGCGACACGATCCAAAAGGCCACAATCGACACCAGGAACATTCCGCGATGTTCCAGGCAGAGCCTTAATACTTCGTGGTAACGGTTGCGTAGCTTCTCAAAGGAATGCTCAAAGGTGATCTGAAACCGGACAAATGGATTGCGGCTTGCACGCGCCTGTTCTACCCGGTCGTGTTCGTGACCCTTCAGCAGGTACTTCGCCATCGTAGGCACCAGCGTCCGCGACAGAAAATAGGAGGCAAGCATGGCGAACACGACCGCCTCCGCCAACGGCACAAACAGATACCTGGCGACGCCGCCGAGGAAGAACATGGGCACAAACACGATGCAGATGGAGAGGGTGGAGACGAAGGCAGGCACCGCAATCTGCGCGGCGCCATTCAGAATTGCCGGCTCGACGTCCCCGCCCTGGGCAAGATAGCGCTCAATGTTCTCTATGGTCACCGTGGCATCGTCCACCAGGATGCCCACCGCGAGCGCAAGTCCTCCCAGGGTCATGATGTTGATCGTCTCGCCCAGGGCCGACAACGCCAGCAGCGAACAGACGATGGACAATGGGATCGAAACCGCGATGATGATCGTGGAGCGCCAATTTCCCAGGAAGATCAGAATCATGATCGCGGTCAGGCAGGCTGCGATCACTGCCTCGCGCACTACGCCACTGATAGCAGAGCGAACAAAGATCGATTGATCGGCGATGGGCGTAATCTGGAGCGCCGCTGGAAGCTGCGCTTTGATCTGCGGCAACTGCGAGCGCACCGCCGTAATGATGTCGAGCGTCGATGCGTTGCCGGTTTTCTGGATAGTCATGAGCGCGGATCGCTGCCCATCGACGCGCACAATATTCGTCTGGGGCGGGAAGCCGTCGCGCACATTGCCGATGTCGTGAACGTAAATGGTGGCCCCGTTCACGGTCTTGATCGGCAAATCGTTGAGCGCCGGAATCGAGTCCGGAGCACTGTTGGTCTCCACCTGGTAATCGACGTGGCCCATCTTCACCTCGCCTGCAGGCAGGATGATGTTTTGCGCTCCCACAGCGTTTACCACGTCCGAAGCGGACAGCCCGTGGGCCTGAAGCTTCTGCGTGTCGATATCTACCTGCACCTGCCGCATCTTGCCCCCGTAGGGGAACGGCATCGAGGCGCCCTGCACGGTGGCTAGCTGGGTGCGAATGAAGTTCGTGCCATAGTCGTTCAGTTGCTGCTCGGTCAAGCCGTTCCCGGAGAGCCCGAGTTGCAGGACCGGCACGCTCGACGCGCTGTATTGAATGACTAGAGGCGGCGTCGTGCCCTGGGGATATTGGCGCAGCGCCGTCTGCGCGATTGCGGTCACCTGCGCCACCGCCTGCGAGATATTCACGTTTGGGTGAAAATAGACCTTGGTTACGGAGACGCCGTTGAGCGTCTGTGACTCGGTGTGCTCGATGTCATTGACCGTCGTGGTCAGGCTGCGCTCGAACTGCACGACAATCCGGTCGCTCAGTTGCTGCGGAGAAAACCCCTGGTAATTCCAGATCACGGACACAACCGGGATATCGATATTCGGGAAAATATCGACCGGCGTCCGCTGGATGACCACCGGGCCCAGGAAGAACAGCAGCAGCGACAACACTACGAATGTGTAAGGCCTCCGGAGTGCGAGGCGTACAATCCACATCAAATCACCCTTGGCCGAGGACCATTTCGGCATTCGCCGAACGGAACTCGCATTGATTGCAGCAGTGGGTCTTCAAAAAAACAACTCCATTGAGGGGTGTTGCTAAACTTCTAGTTCAGTATTTAGACGTTCCCGTTTTCCCGCAAGACTCAATCCGCTTCTTATGACCTCTTCCTGACCGGAACCTTCCGCTTCAACTTCACAGCGCGACGATTCCTCGTGCATCTCACGCCGCCGAACACGGCCTCGACCAAAGCCTCCGACTCCCGCGGGCTAAGCGAGCCATGGCCTGCGAGCAAACGAAAGATCATCGGCCCATAAATCATATCGAGAACGATTTCGCCGTCAATTTCGTTGCGAATTTCGCCCCGGTCGACCCCGCGTTGCCACATTACCCGGGCGGCAGCGCGCCTGGCATAGAGAAAGCGCTCGCGAAACAGCGCGAGAAACGACGGATCACTCTGCCCTTCCGCGATGAACTGCCCAAAGAGACGCCCAAGCGAACTGGTGTAGAAAGCCATCAAAGACTTCAATTGCCGGGTAAAGTCCAACTGGGCAGACCCTGTATCCGGCGTCGGAACCTGCTCCGTCATGCCGGCGAGATACGCGTCGAGCGCGACCAAGCTCTTGTGGGGCCACCACTTGTAGATCGTCGCCTTGCTCACGCCGGCGCGCTGCGCGATGGCGTCGGCCGTCACCTTGCGGAGCGGCTGCCGCTCCAACAGGTGGAGGGTCGCCTTAAGAATGGCTGCTTCCGCCTGAAGGCTTCGCCGCCGCCCACGAACCCTCGGCTCGTCAGCCTCTGCGGATTGATGTGTCCTTGCGATGTTGCAAACTCCTAGAAGCCGGTCGTCTCACGCGGTGAGGTACACCGCACCTACAATCATAAACTATACGTGCAGTCCATTATAGTGGGGAGCGGGTACCCGTACCCGGCACCGGTGCCTCAAGCCGCATCAGTGCGCGTCAGGCCGCGGCGCCGTATCGAACACATGAATCGCCGGAAGCGCCTGGTGCTGGTCGTCGAACAGGTCGCGCTTGGCGATTCCGCCACCGGCCATGGGCTCCCACCAGAAGATGCCCCGCACCTTGCCGCCGGGAGCCTCCCGAACCACGCGATCCAGTGCTGCCAGAAAATCGCGCTGCCCCTCCGGCGTTTGCGGGAACGGCGCAGGTTGGCCCTTGAAGTCCTCGCCCGTCCGCCAGTCGTATGCCGTCTCTGCCACCACCACGCTCTTGTGATAGGTGTTCCACACAAACGCAAGATTGCCCTTCAGATCGTCCAGGCTGCCGTGCCACCACGGATAGAAGGACTGGCCCAGCACGTCGTACGGCACGTGATATTGCGCCAGATGGTCGAGAAACGATTTGGTCGCCGCCTGGTTCCCACCTTTGTCGATGTGGATCATGATCGCCGGCCGCTTGCCCCATCCGCGCCCCTTATCGACCCCATGAATACCGGCCAGCAGCAGGTCGGCGAAGTTCTGCCAGTTCGCGGGCAAACGTCCATCCGGCCACATCATGCCAGCCGTGACTTCGTTGCCCACCTGGACCATGTCGGGCAGCACGTGCTGCTTGCGCATCGCGGCAATCGTATCGCGCGTGTATGCGAATGCCGCCTGCACCAGTTCTGGGTGCGACATCTTCGCCCACGCGCGTGGCACCGTTTGGTGCCCGGGGTCTGCCCAATCGTCCGAATAGTGGAAGTCCAGCAGCAGCTTGAAGCCGCGCGCCTTCGCGTCCTTCGCTGCCGCAATCGTGTAATCCAGGTTGTTTGGCAGCGATATGGGATTCACCATCACCCGCAGCCGGATCCAGGTGTAGCCATGGTTCTTCAGGATCTGCAGGCCGGGCTGGGCCACGCCGGCATCCTTGAAGACCACTCCCCTGCTCTCCATCTGGGGCAGGAAGGAAACATCTGCGCCGACGATCATGCCTTGGGCTCGAGCGCACGGCGCGCAGAGAACAATGGCGGCGGCCAAACTGACTAGAATATTCATCGCAACAACCTATCAGGATTCGAGCTGTTCCGCTTCGAGTTCGAGAAAATCAAAGCGGCGCCATTTGTAGATGGCGATGGACACAATCCAACTCGCGGCAAACAAACCGACAATGCCATAACCCAAATAGCCAAAGTTGCCATTGAGGGTGTTGACCAGGTCCCAAAAGACGCCTTTCGGATGCAGCCGCCCGGATAGCAGTCCCAGCGCCTCAATGCCGCCGACCGCAAAGGCCACGACCACCGAAACCGCGGTAATTGTGATGTTGTAGTAGAGCTTGCGGATCGGCTTGACGTAGGCCCATCCGTAAGCCCCCAGCATCAGGATGTTGTCGGTCGAATCGATCAGCGACATGCCCGCGGCAAACAGAACCGGGAAGACCAGGACCGACCACATGGACAGCCCCTTGGAGGCCTCGGCGGCGGAGAGGCCGAGCAATCCGATCTCGGTGGCCGTGTCGAACCCCAGGCCAAACAGCACGCCCAGCGGATACATGTGCCAACTGCGCCGGATCATCTTGAAGATTGGGCGGAACAGCCGAGTCAGAAAGCCGCGGTTGCCGAGCAGCAGGTCGAAGTCCTCTTCGACGTATGCGCCTCCGCGCCGGACGCGCATGAAGGTGCGATAGACGGAGCTAAGGACGATCAAATTGACAATCGCAATTGCGAACAAGAACAGGCTCGACACTAATGTGCCGATGACCCCGCCAATCTCTCTCACTGCGTCGATGCGATGCTGCAGCGCCAGCGCTGTAGTTGCAATTGCAACGGAACCCACGATGACGATGGTGGAATGCCCGAGCGAGAACATGAGGCCCACAGAGACAGGCCGCTTGCCCTCCTGCATCAGTTTGCGAGTGACGTTGTCGATGGCCGCGATATGGTCCGCGTCGACGGCGTGGCGAAGGCCAAAGCTGTACGCAAGAAACGCCGTCCCCAGAAGCACCGGAAACCGGTGAAACGCAACCAGAGCCCAGGCCCATGCCCCCAGATTGAACACCAGCAGCATGGCATAGATTGCGACGATCTTGGCTTTGGTACTGCCCGGTTCGTCGTTGAACACAGCCCGCAGGAGGGAGTTCATCGGATTCCTTGAGGCCGCACGCAAGGGAATTGAGTCAGCCACGCATCTCAAGCCGGTCCAGCAGCAATCGGCTACGGATGCGAATCGCGCAGGACGAGACATTGCAGGCCGGGACATCGTCCATTACACGGTAACACGATTTTGAGAAACATGCTAATGCGGGTGGGAGTGGGCCGCCTGGGTAAGGCTGCTGCCGGAGGTAGTGAGCACGAGTTTTCCAAGTTCGACCCCGCGCAGCGCCAGCATGCCGTCCGCAACCGCCTGGATCTCCTTGCCCCGGCCCTTCATGATGATCACTTCCAGGCAATAATGATGGTCCAGGTGGACATGGGTGGCAGCCAGCACCATGGTTCCGGCCCTATGTTGCACTTCGGTCAGCTTTTGCGCGAGATTCGGAACATGGTGGTCGTAGACCAGCGTCAAGGTGCCCACTACTGGTTTGTTCGACTCAACACTCTCGGACAAAAGCGCCTCGCGGATCAGGTCCCGGAATGCTTCGGAACGGTTCGCGTATCCGCGCTTTGCAATGAGCCGATCGAATTCCTTCAGCAGATCATCTTCCAGGGAAACACCCGTCCTGCTTAGCTGTGCCATCGCCCATCTCCGTCCCGATTGTACTTCCGGAACGGGAAGATATGTGCCGGCAGTAATTTTTGCATTCCGGTCATGTCTGCCCGGTTGCCGCCGATAAGCGCTGTGTGCCCCGTTTGTCCGCGTCGGCGCGGAGAGAAGGAGGGCCAGTGGCGAACTCGCCCGCCGGAACCGTCGATCGTATCCCCGTTCTCAACGCCAAGGAGTACGAGAAGATCAGCCGGCTCGCGTATGAGCACTTCGGCCTCGATCTCCGCGGCAGCAAGCAGGGCCTGGTCGCAGCCCGCCTGGGCAAGAAGCTGCGCGAGCTTGGCCTCAAATCTTTTCAGCACTACTACAATTACGTGAAAGCCGACCGCAGCGGGGCTGCTCTGGCCAGCATGGTGGACCAACTCACCACCAATCACACCAGCTTTTTCCGCGAGCCCAGACACTTTGACTACCTCCGCGAAGCCGTCTTCCCCACCCTGCGCACACGTTCCCGCATTCACATCTGGAGCGCTGCCTGCTCCAGCGGCGAGGAGCCGTACTCCATCGCCATGTCGCTGCTCGAAGAGGCGCCGCGCGAGGCAGCCGCCAAGGTCCACATCAAGGCCACCGACATCTCCACACGCATGCTCGAGAAGGCGAAACGGGGCGTCTACGCGGCGGAGCGCGTTGCCGAGATCCCGCCCGCGCTGCGACAACGCTACCTGCTCAAAGACCAGGGCGAATCCGCCGGCAGCTATCGCTTCAAAAGCGACCCCCGCTCCATGATCGAGTTCGAACACTTGAACCTGATGGACACGCTCCCCCAAGCGTATTGCTGCTCGGTCATCTTCTGCCGCAACATCATGATCTACTTCGACAAACCCACGCAGCAGAGCCTGGTGGAACGCCTCTCAGAACATCTGGAGGACGGCGGAACCTTCTTCATTGGCCACTCCGAGAGCCTAAACAACATCGCTCACGGTCTCGATTACGTCAGCCCAGCCATTTACAGAAAGCCGTCGGCAAGGCCAACGAAGATTCCGGTATCCTAAGGCCACCATGGCCACCACTTCCACTGCGTCGGCTCGGCGCAAGCACATTGATGTGCGCGGTATTGTGCAGGGAGTCGGGTTTCGCCCGTTCGTCTACAAACTCGCCCACTCGCTCGGGCTCACCGGCTACGTGTTCAATTCGTCATCCGGAGTCACCATTGAAATCGAGGGCGGCGAAGCTGAGATTGCCACGTTCCTCGAGACGCTGCGCGCAGAACCGCCTCAGCTTTCGGCGATCGCTTCCATTGCCGTCGAAGACGTCGCAGCTTGCGGCGGCGCGGGCTTTTCCATTCTCGAGAGCCACGAGGAGCCCGGCGCCTTCTCGTTGATCTCGCCCGACGCAGGCACCTGCGACGCCTGCTGGCGCGACTTCGGCGACCCCCACAACCGGCGCTACGGCTACCCGTTCACCAACTGCACCCACTGCGGCCCGCGCTACACCATCATTCAGGACAATCCCTACGATCGCACAACCACTACCATGGCGCGCTTCACTATGTGCGCTGCCTGCGCAGCGGAGTACGCCGACCCAACCGATCGCCGCTTTCATGCGCAGCCCAACGCCTGCGCCGTCTGCGGGCCGTCGCTGGAGTTGGTCCCGAGCGGCGCGGACCCGGCCGATTGCGCCTTCGCGGACCGCGACTCGCTGGCCATGATTCGCCAGGCGCGCGCGCTGCTCCACGCAGGCAACATCGTTGCGGTCAAAGGACTCGGCGGCTTTCTTCTGGCCTGCGATGCAGTCAACGACCAGGCGGTTGCGGAACTCCGCCGCCGCAAGCGCCGTTCCGACAAGCCTTTCGCTCTGATGGCGCGCGATCTCGCTTCCGTCCGCCAGATTTGCTCTTTCTCGCCCGACGACGAAGCTGCCCTGCTCGCCGTGCGCCGTCCCATCGTGGTGCTGCCGCGCCTTCCGGGCGCAGCGGTCTCCGCCGAAGTCGCTCCCGGCAACGACACCCTTGGCGTCATGCTGCCGTATACCCCGCTGCACTATCTCCTGTTCAGCGATTCGCCCGATGTTCCCTCTGAGTTCACAGCACTGGTGATGACCAGCGGCAACCTCAGCGAAGAGCCGATCGTCACTGCAAACGCCGAGGCCATGCGTCAACTCAACGGCGTCGCCGACTGGTTTCTTCTGCACAACCGCGACATCTGGACCCGTGTGGACGATTCGGTCGTGCGCACTTTCGAGGGCTTTGAACGAGTGCTGCGGCGATCGCGTGGCTTTGTTCCCCAAACCATCGACCTTGGTCTCGAGCTCGACGAAATCCTCGCCTTCGGCGGCGAGTTGAAGAATACCTTCTGCCTGACCAAGGGCCGCTACGCAATCCTCAGCCAGCACATCGGCGACCTGGAAAACTTCGAGACCATGCAGTTCTTCGAGGAGACGCTTGGCCGCCTCAAGCACGTCTTCCGCGTTTCGCCGCGAGCCGTCGCCTATGACCTGCATCCGGGCTACTGGAGCACCCGCATGGCGCTCGCATCCCCCATCGAGCGAAAGCTTGGAGTGCAGCATCATCACGCACACATCGCCAGTTGCATGGCGGAGAACCATCTGCGCGGGCCGGTCATCGGCGTCGCCTTCGACGGCACTGGTTTTGGCACCGACGGCAAGATCTGGGGCGGCGAATTCTTAGTCGCCGACTTCGCCGGCTTCACCCGCCGCGCCCACCTGCGCTACGTCCCGCTGCCCGGCGGAGACGCAGCCGTGCGCCAACCCTGGCGCATGGCACTCAGCTATCTGCGCGACGCCTTCGGACCGCAACTGCCGGCCGAACTCCTGCGCTTCCCCGGCGTGACCGGCAGACAAATCGACCTGGTCGACACCATGCTCGCCAAACACATCCAGACGGTCGACACCTCCTCCTGCGGCCGCCTCTTCGATGCCGTCGCTGCAATCCTGGGCCTGGGCTCGGTGGTAACCTTCGAGGGGCAGGCCGCGATCGCACTGGAGACCGCGGCGGTGCGCGCGCGCGGCCGGCAGCACACCCTGGATGCTGAGCGCTATGACTTCGACATTGAAGGCTCGGATCCCATGATCCTCGATCTCCGGCCCACTATCATAGCCATCGCCCGTGACGCCTCAGCCAATCGTCCGGCAGAGGATGTTTCGGCCATATTCCACAACACGTTAGGTGCAGCCATAGTCGAGCTGTGCGAACGCATTCGGAAGCGCGACGGGTTGGACCGCGTTTGCCTCAGCGGCGGCACCTTCCAGAACCTCTACCTTTTGGAGCGTACGATAGTAGAGTTGCGGCATCGCGGCTTTGCCGTATTTCAGCACGCCCTGGTTCCCGCAAATGACGGCGGGATCTCGCTGGGGCAGGCAGTCATCGCCAACGAAGTTTTTGGGCAAGCGAAATGAACGGGGAGTTCCTATGTGTCTGGCAATTCCGGGCAAGGTAGTCGAGACGTACGACCAGGGCGGACTTCGCATGGCGAAGGTGCAGTTCGGCGGCATCACCCGCGAGGCCTGCCTGGAGTATTTGCCTGAGACGAAGTCCGGCGAGTATGTACTGGTGCACGTCGGCTTCGCCATCAGCCGCGTGGATGAAGCAGAAGCGAAGCGGACCTATCAGGCGCTGAAGGAGCTGGACCAACTGAACGAGTTGGACGCGCCCGCAGTCGACGAGACCGAAGCGGCAGATGATCCCACGGTGAGCAGATTGATCAAGGGGAGCAACGGCAATGAAATACCTTGACGAATACCGCGACGGCGACGTTGCCAACAAGATCGTAGCCGAGATGCGCCGCATCCAGACCCGCCCGTGGGTGCTGATGGAAGTGTGCGGCGGGCAGACCCACTCCATCGTGAAGAACGGTATTGACCAGCTACTGCCTGAAGGCGTCGAGTTGGTGCACGGCCCGGGCTGCCCGGTGTGCGTGACGCCGCTGGAAATGATCGACAAGGCGCACGCCATCGCGCGCCGGCCGGATGTCATCTTCTGCTCGTTCGGCGATATGCTGCGTGTACCCGGCTCCGACGGCGACCTCTTCACCATCAAGTCCTCGGGCGGCGATGTGCGCGTCGTCTACTCGCCGCTGGATTGCCTGAAGATCGCCCGCGCTAACCCAGCCAAGCAGATCGTCTTTTTCGCCATTGGCTTTGAGACCACTGCCCCGGCCAATGCGATGTTGGCCTGGCGCGCCCGCGAGGAGCGCATGACCAACGTCTCGCTGCTGGTCTCGCATGTGCTGGTGCCGCCCGCGCTAGAAGCCATTCTGGCGTCGCCGGAGAACCGCGTGCAGGGATTCCTGGGCCCCGGCCACGTCTGCGCGGTGATGGGCTACAGCGAGTACATTCCCATCAGCGCGCGCTACAAGGCGCCCATTGTGGTCGCCGGCTTCGAGCCGCTGGACATTCTGGAAGCCACGCTGATGACAATCAAGCAGCTCGAGGAAGGACGCGCGGTCGTCGAGAACCAATACTCGCGCGTGCTCAACCAGACCGGCAATCTGCCGGCGCAGCAACTAATCGGCAAGGTCTTTGAGGTGAGCGACCGCAAGTGGCGCGGCATCGGCACCATTCCGCTCAGCGGTTACCGTCTGCGCGAGGAGATCGCCGCGCACGACGCGGAGAAACTCTTCGATGTCGCCGAGATCGTCACCCTCGAGCCGGAGATATGCATCAGCGGTAGTATTCTGCGCGGCATCAAGAAGCCGCACGATTGCCCGGCCTTTGGCACACTATGCAATCCGCAGCATCCGCTCGGCGCAACCATGGTCTCCGCCGAGGGTGCGTGCGCTGCGTACTACGCCTACGGCCGCCACCTTAAACCGCAAGGCGCCGACGCACTGCACAGGATTGCGCCCGCCGCTGTGCATGCTGCGCCGGTCAACGGAGGCAGAGCGTAAGCCGATGGCCACCCCGCCCGACACGACGAACGAGCAGCAGGAGGCCCCAGAGGCGACCGTCTCTCCGCTCTTCGGCTCCTGCCCCATCCCCATCTTCGAGCACAAACAGATCGTGCTCGGCCACGGCAGCGGCGGCAAGCTCACTTCCGACCTGATCGACAAAATCTTCCTGCCCGCCTTCCGCAATCCCATTCTCGACAAGCTCGACGATCAGGCTGTCCTCACCATCGCCGGCGCGCGCCTAGCCTTCACCACTGACTCCTTCGTGGTCACGCCCATCTTCTTCCCCGGTGGCAACATTGGCCACCTCGCCGTGCATGGCACCGTCAACGATCTCGCCATGAGCGGCGCGCAGCCCATGTACCTCTCTGCCGCGTTCATCCTCGAAGAGGGCCTGCCCGTTGACGACCTCCGCCGTATCGTCGAGTCTATGCGCAGCGCCGCCGAGAGCGCCGGGGTGCAGTTCGTTACCGGTGACACCAAGGTCGTCGACCGCGGCAAGGGCGATCAAGTCTTCATCACCACCACCGGCATCGGCGTCGTTCCGCCCGGCGTCAACATCTCCGCCGACCGCGCCCAGCCCGGCGATGCCATCCTGCTCAGCGGCTATATTGGAGACCACGGCATGGCCATCATGTCGCAGCGCGAGGGCCTCGAATTCGAGGGTGCCATCGAAAGCGACTGCGCCTCGCTCAACTCGCTGGTCGCCGCGATGCTTGCGACTCCGTCCGCCACACCCGATTTTCTCCATTGCCTGCGCGATCCCACCCGCGGCGGCGCAGCCACCACGCTCAATGAGATCGCCAAGCGCGCCAATGTCGGTATGCTGCTGCGCGAGCAGTCCATCCCCGTGCGTGAATCGGTGCGCGGCGCCTGCGAGGTCCTCGGCCTGGACCCGCTCTACGTCGCCAACGAAGGCAAGCTGCTCGCCGTCGTCCGCGCTGACATGGCCCAAGCCGTGCTTGATCAGATGCGCACTCATCCGCTTGGCAAGGAAGCCGCCATCATCGGCGGGGTCGTCGCCGACCACCCCGGCATGGTCCTGATGAAGACCGAGATCGGCGGCACGCGCGTGCTCGACATCATGTTTGGCGAGCAACTGCCCCGCATCTGCTGAGGCGCGGTCGCTGCGCGGAGCCGCCGCTCAATAACCGTTCGCCAGCAGATACTCCACCGTCAACTCGCGCTTCCCAGCCTCCGCCAGCGAGCGGCTCTCCGCGTACTTTGCCAGCACATCTACCTCGATGTTCACTCCCATACCCGGCCTCAGCGTATGCAGATTCGTCGCCGTATAAGTATGCGGAAGGATCGCGACCCAGATCTCATCGCCCTCCATCCCCGCAACCGTCAAGCTGATCCCCTCCACTGCGATCGACCCCTTCTCCACAACGTACCGCAGCAGCGCCTCCGGCAGCCGCACCCGCAGTATCCAGTCGCTCTCCGCTCCGGCGGTCACCGGATCGAGCGCCGCCAGCGTGCCCACTCCATCTACATGCCCTTGCACCACGTGTCCGCCCAGCGGCGCGCCGACCGGAGTGGGCAGTTCGAGGTTCACCTGCGACCCTGCCGCCAGCCGCGAGAGCGTCGTCCGCGCAATCGTCTCCGCTGCCAAGTCTGCTGAGAACCAGCCCGGTCCCATCTCCAGCGCCGTCAGGCAAACCCCGCTCACTCCAACGCTGTCGCCCTTGCGCAACTGCGCCGCAACTCCCGGCGCCGCGATCTTCAGCCGCGCCGCGCCCGCGCCCGGTTCAAACGAGATCACCTCGCCCGTCGTCTCTATGATTCCCGTAAACATGCTTCTAGCCTAGCGCAATTCCACTCCGTCCCACGGATTGCGCAGATAGCCGCTCACTCTCGTATCCGCCCCAAACATTGTCCGCGTGCGCCCCTTCAACTCTCGCTCCAGCAGCAAGGGCGAGCCGGCTCCCGCAGCAAACGGCACCGCACCCTCGCCCAGCACCGTCTGCGAGTAGAACAGGACAACCTTGTCCACCAGTCCCTGTGCCAGAAACGCCCCATTCAACTCCGAACCGCACTCCAACAGCAGGCTCAGGATTTCCCGTTCACCCAGCAAGTCCAAGGTCACGCCCAGATCGAGCCGCCCGCCCCGCCCTGCGACCCGCTCTACCTGCACCCCTGCGGTCTCCAATGCCGCAGCGCGCCCCGCCTCAGCCTCTACGCTGGACAGTACCAGCACATCCCCGCACGCGGAGCGCACGAGTTGCGAATCCAGCGACAACCGTAAGTGCGAATCCAGTACCATGCGCAGCAGCGGTCGTCGCCGCGCCCGCCCGGCCAGCCCCACGATCCCGGACCGGTCCGTCAGCGCCGGATCGTCCGCCAGCACCGTGCCGATGCCCGTCAGCACCGCATCCGCGCCATGGCGCATTCGCTGCACCTCGGTCCGCGCCTCCGCGCCGGTCAGCCAGTGAGTCTGCCGCTTCGCGCGCGTGTCCAGCTGCGGGGCCAGCATCCCATCCGCCGACAACCCCGCCTTCAGCGTCACCAGTGGCCTGCGCGTCCGGATGAACTTGGCGAACGCCTCATTCAGTTCGCGCGCCTCTTGCTCCAACACGCCTGCCTCCACTTCAATCCCCGCCGCCCTTAGCCTCCGAATTCCCTCACCCGCCACCTGCGGATTCGGATCGACCGTGGCCACCACCACCCGCCGCACTCCCGCCGCGATCAGCGCCGCCGTGCAGGGCCCCGTCCGTCCCTGATGACTGCACGGCTCCAACGTGACGTACGCGCTTGCCCCGTGAGCCCGTTCTCCGGCGTGTTTCAGCGCGACGACCTCTGCGTGATCGAGTTCATCATAAAAATGCGCCCCCTCGCCGACGACCACCCCATCGCGCACCACCACGCATCCTACCTGCGGATTCGGCGACGCCAGTCCTACTGACGCTCGCGCCAACCCCAGCGCCCGCCGCATGTACTCAACGTCAACCTCACGCGTATCCGTTGGGCTCTCTCTCACCCTCGAACCTCGAACCTAGTAACCCGAACCTACCTGACCATCGACTCCACAAACGCCCCGCTGTCGAACGGCAAAATATCTTCCATCTTCTCGCCCACGCCCACGTACTTTACCGGCAACCCAAGCTCGGTCGCAATCGCCAGCACGATCCCGCCCTTCGCCGTTCCGTCCAGCTTGGTCAGCACAATCCCGGTCACGCGGGCCGCTTCGGTAAACAGCCGCGCCTGCTGCAGGCCGTTCTGCCCGGTGGTTGCGTCCATCACCAGCAGCGTCTGGTGCGGCGCCCCGGGAACCAACCGCTCCGCCGTCCGCCGCATCTTGTCCAACTCCTTCATCAGGTCAGTCTTGGTGTGCAGCCGGCCCGCCGTATCCACAATCAGCACATCGGAGCCGCGCGCCTTGGCCGCGGTGCACGCATCGTAGAGCGCTGCTGAAGGGTCGCCGCCGGTCTTGGTCTTGATGATCGGCACCTCGCTGCGCGCAGCCCAGACCTCAAGCTGCTCAATAGCCGCCGCGCGAAATGTGTCCGCCGCGCACAGCAGCACAGTCCTGCCCTGCCCGCGGTAGAACGCCGCCAGTTTGCCCGTAGTGGTGGTCTTGCCTGTCCCGTTTACGCCGACCATCATCACCACTTCCGGCGCAACCGCTGGTGTCACATCCTCCGTCGCCACTCTGTCGAGCACCTGCTTCAGCTCCATCTTCAGCAGCCGCTTCAACTCCTCGCCGCCCTCGATCCCCTGCCGCAGTCCGCGCTGCCGCAGATTCTCAATAATCGTTCGTGCCGTCGCTCCGCCGATGTCCGCGCGCAGCAGCACCACCTCCAACTCTGCCAGCGATGTCTCATCCACCTCGCGCGTCAGAGCCAGCACGGCCCCGATCGACTCAGAGAACGAGTCGCGCGTCCGCGTCACAGCCTGCCGCATGCGGTCGAAAAAGCCGCGCTTCTCCGACCCTGCGGACGACTCTCCGCCCGTCTCTGATTCCTTGCCTTGCTCTGTCGTTTCGGAATCGGGCGTACGCTTGCCAAAAAGGGAAAAAGCCATACTGCTTCTAGTTTAGCGGATCGCCGCAAAGCAAGGCGTCGCCGTCACTTACCACGTACCACTGACCACCTATCACTGTTTCTACTCGTCCCGCCCCGGCCGCGCCATCAGCTCCCGGATCGCCTCTTTCGGGCTCTTGCCCCGGTGCAGGATCGCGTCCATCTGCTCGGTGATCGGCATCTCGACACCATAGCGCGCCGCCAGCCCCAGCGCCGCCGTCGTGCTGCGAATGCCCTCCGCGACTTTCCCCTGCAAGTCTTCCAGAATCTCCGGCAGCGCCCGGCCTTTTCCCAGCTCCGTCCCCACCGTCCGGTTCCGCGAGAGCGATCCCGTACACGTCAGCACCAGGTCTCCAATCCCCGACAACCCCGCCAGCGTCTGCCTCCGCCCGCCGCACGCCACAGCAAGCCGGGTCATCTCAGCGATCCCTCGCGTAATCAATGCCGCAGCCGAGTTGTACCCCAGGTCCAGTCCATTCACCACACCGGCCGCCAGAGCGATCACGTTCTTCAGTGCGCCGCCCAGTTCCACGCCGGCTACATCGTCGTTCGTATACAGCCTTAGTGTGGAAGAACCGAACTCCTTTTGGACAGTCAACGCCACACTAGGAACCGCAGATGCCGCAACCATCGCTGTAGGAATCCCCGCAGCCACCTCCGCCGCGAAGGTCGGGCCACTTACCACTGCGCACGCATTGTCCGTCAACGACGCGATCACCTGCGACATGCGCAACAGACTCGGCTCTTCCAGACCCTTGGTCGCGCTCACTACAATCTGGTCGCGCGTCAGCAGCGGCGCGATCTGCCCAAACACGCCGCGCATGTGCTCCGATGGAGTCACGCACAACACAATATCTGCCTCGAAGACCGCCGCCGGCAGGTCCGACGTCACCTCCACATCCATGGGCACCACATACCCAGGCAGAAACGGCTTATTCACTCCCGTTTCCCGCATCTCCTGCGCCAGTTCCGGCAGATACGACCACAGCGCGACTTTGTGTCCGCCGCGCCGCGCCAGCGAGATCGCCAGCGCCGTTCCCCACGCGCCTGCGCCAAGTATGCCAATACGACTCATGCCCCCACCTTCCCTGTTGCCGTTCCCGGCTTAGACCCGAACCGGCTCTCTGTCCCATTCAGAAGCCGCCGGACGTTCTCATGGTGCTTCACAACAACCAGCAGCGGAATGAATACAAATCCAAACAGCACCATCGGCGTCCGCGAAGCCACAAAGTGCAACCCGATCAGCGGAAACGCCATCGACCCCACGATCGATGCCAGCGAGACGTACCGCGTCAGCGCAAGCACCACCACGAACACCAGGAAGACCGCTACTCCTGCCGGCCACGTCAGCGCCAGCAGCACGCCCAGCGCACTGGCCACGCCCTTGCCACCGCGAAACCCCAGCCACACGGGAAACACATGCCCCACCACTGCCGCTACTGCCGCCGCCACCGCGACGTCGTACATGCCGGGCGCCAGGTGCTTTGCGATTATCACCGCCGCGTATGCCTTGCCCAGATCGAGCAGCAGCGTCGCCAGCCCCAGCCCCTTCGACCCCGAGCGAGCCACGTTGGTGGCGCCGATGTTGCCACTCCCTTGCTCCCGTATGTCCTGCTTACGGAAGATCCTTACCAGCAGATACCCAAAGGGAATCGACCCCAGCAGGTACGCAATCGAAATTGACAGAATCCAGGGCTTCATCGTGGGCGCACGTGCCTTCTTTCTCCGAACCTAAAGTCTACCAAGCTCTTGTTTGTCATTCCCGAAGATGAATCTGCTTTGCTTTTCAACTAACAACTAACAACTAACAGCTGCCTTGAGTCCGCTCCAGCAGGCTCCGCCGCAGCAACTCCAGCGCATGCTGGCTCGCCCACAGCCGAATCCGCTCCCGGTCGCCGGTCAGGTGCAGCTCCGTCACCTTTGCCTTGCGTTCTCCAGCGAACGAAATCGCCACGTACACCATCCCGATTGGCTTGCCCTCATCCGGCCCCACTCCCGGCCCGGGCCCCGCAATGCCGGTAATCCCCACGCCAACGCTGGCGCCGGTCCGCCGCTGAATCCCCTCCGCCATCGCCCGTGCCACCGCCTCGCTGACCGGCCCGTCGGTCCGGATCATCTCGTCAGGGACGTCGGCAAACGTCGTCTTCAGCCGGTCCGCGTACACCACCGCCCCGCCCAAAAAGTATCGCGAACTGCCGGGCACGGCCGTAAGCCGCTCAGCCAGCAGGCCGCCAGTGCAACTCTCCGCCGCCGCCAGCGTCATATGCCGCAGGCCGAGCATCAGCAGCACCATCTCCTCCAGGCTTTCGCCGTGCGACGAAAAGACCGCTTCGCCCATCTCGGCCTCAATCTTCTCCGCCAACTCGTCCACGCGCGCCTGCGCCTCGGCGTCGCTCGCCTTCGCACACACAAAGTGCAGTTGAATCTCGCCTGCCCCCGCCAGGATCGTCGTCTCGACATCCTTGTACAGCTTGTAGATGGGCGCGGTGCGCGCATCCACCTGCGACTCCGGAATCAGCGCCATGCGCAGCATCCGCCGCGCCATATGCCGCTCCGGCAGCGACGCCGCCAGTCTCGGCCGGCATTCGGTCTCGTACATCCCCTTCAACTCCTTCGGAGGACCAGGCAGCAGAATAACGATCTTCCGGTGCCGCCCCACCACCGTGTCGATGTACTGGCCCGGCGCGCTGCCATTCGCGTTCTCCATCACCTCGGCGCCCTGCAGCACATCGGCCTGTTTCGCGTTGTTCGGCGGCATCGCCATGCGCCGGGCCGCGAAGCGCTTGTACATACCGGCAAGAATGTCGTTGTCCCGATGCAGCCGCAGACCCAGTGCCGCGCCCACCGCCTCGCGCGTCAGGTCGTCCTCGGTGGGCCCCAGCCCGCCGGAGAAAACCACGATGTCTACCCGCGCAATTGCCGCCTTCGCCGCACCCGTCAGGTGCGCCAGGTTGTCGCCGACGATGGTCTTGAACGCCACCTGCACCCCAAGCTCGTTCAGCTTCTCCGTCAGGTACAGCGAGTTGGTGTCCTGCCGGAACGGCGTCAGCATCTCCGACCCGGCAGCAATAATCTCAGCAATCATGATCAACTTTGGCTTGTCATTCTGAACGGAGTGAAGAATCCCCGTATTTGTCCTTGTCTGTCATCCCGAGGGCTCGTTTTGAGATGGGGGTGCGGCAGGTCACACCAATTTCCTTCCTTCGATATCCAAAGCCACATGGTACAGCGCGTCCTTGGTCGCAAGCGCCGCGCAGCCATCCTCCAGAAACGCCAACCCCACCAGATCATTCCCCGAAACCGCCAGCGAAGCTTCTCGCCCTGGCGTAATCCGCACAATCCCGCGCTGCCCGCGCAGCGACGCCGCCACGTACAGGTTCCCGGCCACATCGAGCGCCATGCCCTGCGGCCGCCCCAGCCCCTGGTAGTACACCGACGTGTGCCCGGTGCGGTCGATAGCATACACCGACTGGTTGCTGGAGGTCGTCGGCCCGGTCACAAACAGCGTGCCTTCGTCGTTGAACGCCAGGTGGTACGCCGCAATGCTCGGCTCCAGCGTCGCATAGACAAAGATCCCGCGGTCCACGCCCGGCTCCTTTTCCGGCCCCACCTTGAAGATCGTTCCCGACCGGTCGCCCACATACAGGTTGCCATCGCGATCGAACGCGATGCCGGTCGCAACGCCCATCCCCTCCGCATAGGTCGACATCGCCCCCGCGGGCGAGATCCGGTACACCGTTCCCTCCGCCCGCGAACTTACATACAGATACCCGTCTGCGTCGAACGCCAGCCCGGTCGCGTTCAGCAGATCGCGCACAAACGGCCGCACCTGGAAGTCCCGCGCAATCGCATAGATCGAAACCGGCACGGCCTGCCCGCGCGCGCCCGACACCGTCGCATACACATTTCCATCCGCATCCACCGCCGGATTCGCCACCGGATGCAGACCCTCCGCCATCGGCACCGCTACCCGCAGGTCCAGCGCGTTGCTCGCGCCTGTGTGCCCGGCGCCGTCGCCCACCTGAAGCACCACATCGCCCGAGATCGCCCCCTCGGGAATCCGGATCACCGCGCGTCCCGGCCGGCTTAGAGCCAGGTATACGGGCGTATCGCCCACCGCGACCTGCGGTAGCACCGCCCCGCCTGCCCCTTGCAAACCGCTGCCCCGCAGCTCTACTTCCCCTTCCGGCATCGCCGCCGGCGGGCTCAGCGACGCCAGCCGCGGTCCATCTGCCTTCAACCCGTGCAAGAGAGGACTCATGTCACCCCCAGCCTAGACCGCTGCGCTCCTCAGCGCAAACTACACCCACCGCGCCAACGCCAACCCGCACACCAACGCGAGCACACCTGCCGCCACGTCGTCCAACATGATTCCCGTGCCCTCGGGCAATGCTTCGAGCTTCCGGATCGGCCACGGTTTCCAGATATCGAACAGCCGGAACAGTACCAGCGCCAGCACCGCATGCCGCCAATCCGGCCGCACCGCGATCAACGCAATCCATTGCCCTGCAACCTCGTCCACCACTACAAATCCCGGGTCTTCGCGCCCGGCCTCGCGCACGACAATCGTCGCTGCCGGAATCCCCACCAGCGTCGCCGCCAACGCCGCCAGCCCCGTCCCCACGGCCAGCGTCACCCACGTTGGTTGAAATACGTGCGCCGCCGCAAACCACAGCAACACCGCCGCCACCGACCCATACGTCCCCGGCCCCGGCTTCAGCAGCCCCGCCCCGAACCACGTTCCCACCACCCACGCCCAGCCGGTCTTCTTCACGCCAATCGCCCCGGCCACTACTCCCCGTCCTCAGAACCTGAGCCAGAACCCGGGCCCGAACTTGACCGTCCACGGTCGCGCAGCCCCTCCAACTCGTCCAGCAGCTCAGGATCATGAATCGGCGAACTGATCACATACCCCCCCGACGCCCACTTGCCCAGGTCGATCAGCCGGCAACGGTCCGAGCAGAACGGAAAGTCCTCACTCCCCGCCAGCACAATCGTCCGGCACGTCGGACACCGCAGCGTCTTCAGCTTCTTCGCCATATCAGCATTTTAGAAGCAAGCCTTTCACAATCCAAACCCCGTCGCCTGCTCCTCATTGTCCGCCCGCAAAGCGCCGCCTCAATTGGTGAACTGCACCGTTCGCCACTCGCTGAGGGACACTTGACCATCCTTGCCGATCGCCCATATGCGCCAGCGATGTGGCTGCCTCCCGATGCCAAATGGCTCAGGGATGCGCACGATGTCGCCGAAATTGATCGCAGGCACAATCGAGATGGTTGAAGAGCTATAGCTTGCCAGGCTACCCGAAGGTTGACCGAAGCTCCATTCCACGGCATACGCCACAGGCCGGGGTGCATCCTGCCGCCAGGAAACATCCTGCTTCGGGGATCGGGTCTGACTCTCCCCGTCGAACGGCAAAAGGAGTTCCGGTGCATCAGGCGCGTAACCCTCGGCGGTCGCGAGGTGCAGTTGATCGAACTGATGAGCGAAGCCTGCCGCTTGCTCCAGAGTCACATGCGGCATCAGCAACAAGACCTTCCACCCTTCAGAGCGCTTGCGCAAGACCAGGAAGGAGTACATCACCCCGCTACATTCCGTACCTCCGGTGGTGGACATCGCTTCCGACGCAACCGCAACATAGGCAAGCCTGCCGTTTCCGAACAGGAATCGGGTGACAGGAAAAGACATTCCGGAGATCTGGCCGCAGGCTGGTCCCCAAGTCAAGGAGAAAAGCTTCAATGCGTCCGGATCCATCGCCGGATCATCCATGGCTCCTCCACCCGCCATGCCCGCCACGGCAAGAAGCGCGGCGGACGTCACTTGCTGTTTGTCGAGCTCAGTCATCCCGTCGGTTGACATCCGTGGAGGCTGCCAGTGTGGCGAGTCCTCCAACCATCGCAGAAATGCCTGAGCCGCCGCCTGGTGCGCTCCCGCGCTCATCTGAAACCACCACCCGTTGGCCCAAAACCTCGCGTGGCCCATCAACTCCACCACTCTCTGCTGGGCAACGAGCGGCGCGCCCTGGCGCCAGTTGTCCACAAACACAACATCCGGCAGCGTTCCACTCTGCTTCGCGGCCGCCAGGTCCCCAATGAATTCGTCCGGGTCCACCACGCGGAAGTTGACCTGCAACTCCGGGAAATCGGCTTTCAGTGCATTTTGGATCGTAGCCCACCCCAGAAGCACTCCGCTCCCGGACTCCCACACCGTCAATTGGCCTGAACGCAAACTCGCCAATTCTCCATTGGCCAATCCGGCCACATTCGCCCTGGCCCCGGTAGGCCCGGGTTGTTGCCCAGCCCCCAGCACACAGATGAACAGGAACAACGGAACGCCAAACCATCGAAGCCGCCAACCCAAAGTCGATCCGTACATGGGCCCTCCATTCAGCCGGCAACTACGTCAGCCAAATCGACGCCCCCCAGCATACTCCTGCTCCCAGCAGGCAGCCGCAAAAACTACAACCCATAAACCTCTATCGCGGTGCCGCCAAAGACGGCTGCCCGCTCCACCTCGGTGAACGGCGCGAAGTAATCTCGCAGCAGGCCCCACCACTGCGCATAGCCGCTCGCCACCAGGCACACTGGCCAGTCCGACCCGGCCATCAACCGCTCCGGCCCAAACGCCTCCACCGCGACATCCAGGTACGGCCGCAGCGTCTCCAGCGACCACGCACTCCACTTCGCCTCCGTCACCATCCCCGACAGCTTGCACCACACATTCTCGCGCTGCCCCAACTCCATCATCCGCTCGGCCCACGGCTCCAGCACCCCCGCCGCAATCAGCGGCTTGGCCACGTGGTCCAGCACAAATGGCTGGTCTGGATGTTCATCGACAAAGTAGATTGTGTCCGCCAGGTGGCGCTCGTAGATCAGAATCTCGTACACCAAGCCGCTGCCCGCCATGGTCCGGATGCCGGAGTTGAAGTCCTCGCGCAGAATGTAGTGCTCGTCTCTCTCGCCCTGAATTACGTGACGCAGGCCCTTCAGCTTCGCGCGCCCGTCGAACTCCTCCATGCACCCGGGAAACTCCTCACCCGCGATCGGCGCCCACCCCACCACTCCGCGAATCGCGTCGCATCCGTCGGCCAAATCAAGCAGCCAGCGCGTTTCCTCCAGCGTCTGCCGCGCCTGAACCGCAATCGTCCCGTCGATACCCGGGGTCGCCATCGCCGCCCGCAAATCCTCGGGGAGAAAATCGCGCCGCAGCGCCTGCATCGTCTCGTCGATCCACCCATACTCCGCGGGCGTGTACCGCCAGAGGTGGTGATGCGCGTCGATTACCTCCGCCCGTCCCATCCCGCTCACGTGCACGCCCCTGAAATCCGTGGCCGCCGGCTACTTGCCGCTATACAACAGCTCTTTGATCGCCTGCCGCCGGGCGGCGTTCGCCTCGCGCGCACTCTTCAACTCGACCGCATCCATATGGCCTTTGCTTACCGGCTCATCGGACTCAGGCTCGCTGCACCTTGGGCAGCGATTAGCGAAGCCAGGCTTATCCGGCTTCAACTCAAACTCTTCTTCGCAAACCGCGCATACTCTGATTGGAAACGGCATTGAATCTCCCTCTAAAACGGAGTCTTTATTTTACGACTCCTGCCCCTGAAACTGAACCCCAAATCTCATCCGAAAGTACCGCGCCCGCGCGCCTCCTCGGCTAGAATGCAATCTCTAACCTCATGATCCCGCAGCTCGAAACCCCGCGCCTGATTCTCCGCCCGGCCTCGCTCGCCGACGCCGAGCAAACCCAGCTTATCTTCCCCCATTGGGACGTCGTCCGCTTCCTCGCCGCGCGCGTCCCCTGGCCCTACCCGCCCGACGGAGCCCTCACCTACTACCGCGACATTGCCCTGCCCGGCATCGCCCGCGGCGAAGAGTGGCACTGGTCGCTACGCCTGCGCACCGATCCCGCGCAGCTCATCGGCTTCATCTCGCTGATGAAGCGCGCCGACGACAACCGCGGCTTCTGGCTCGGCCTACCGTGGCAGGGCCGGGGCCTGATGACCGAGGCCGCTGCCACCGTCACCGACTTCTGGTTCGATACCCTCGGCTTCTCCGAGATGCGCGTCGCCAAGGCCGCCGTCAACACCGCCTCCCGCCGCATCTCCCAGAAGCACGGCATGCGCCTGGTCGCCATTGAAGAGCGCGATTACGTCTCCGGCCGCCTCCCCGCCGAAGTCTGGGCCATCACCGCCGAAGAATGGCGCCGTCACCGAGCCGCCCGAAAGTAAGCTTGAATCCTGTATGCAACCAGGAACCAGGGGCGATTCCTGTTCCCATTCACTCCCAATCGTTTTATCCTTACCGGATACCCGGAACCGTCTAAACGCCATGCCTGAACTCGGCCCCATCCTCGGCACGTCTCCCATTCGCAAGGAAGGCCGCGCCAAAGTCACGGGCCGCGCTCAGTACGTCGACGACATCACCCTTCCCGGCATGTGGTACGGGGCCACCGTCCGCTCCACCATCGCCCGCGGCCGCATCACTTCGATCTCGTTCGGCCCCGCCATCGACTGGTCCCAGTTCACCATCGTCACCGCCGCCGACATCCCCGGCAAGAACACCATCGTCCACCTCACTGAAGACCACCCTTGCCTGGCGACCGAGCGAATCAACCACCCCGCCGAGCCGATCTTGTTGCTGGCACACCCGGACAAAGCCGCCCTCCATGCCGCAGTGGAAGCCGTCCAGATCACCTACGAAGAGTTCCCGGGCGTCTTCACCATCGAGGACTCTGAACTCGGCGCAGCTGGCGAAGAATCCAAAATCATCTGGCGCGACGATCCCGCCACCGATGCCAAACACAACGCTGCCCCTAACACCTTCAAGACCTTCCTGATGCGTTCGAGCAACGATCCTGCCGCCCACGACGCTGCGCTCGAAGCCGCCTTCGCTGCCGCCGACTTCATCGTCGAAGGCGAGTACCGCACCGGCGCTCAGGAGCAGCTCTACATCGAAAACAACGGCGTCATCGCCGAAGCCTTCCGCGCTGCCGACGGCTCGCTCGAATCCGTTTGCGTCTCCGGCTCCATGCAGTGCCCCTACTACCTCGTCCACGCCCTCGGACTCGTCTTCAACCTGCCTGCCGAAAAGTGCCGAGTCATTCAGACCGAAACCGGCGGGGCCTTCGGCGGCAAGGAGGACTTCCCCTCCGTCATCGGCTCGCACGCGGCCTTGCTCGCGATGAAGTCCGGCCACCCCGTCAAAATCTGCTACGACCGCGCCGAAGACCTGATCGCCACCACCAAGCGCCACCCCAGCCGCACCCGCCATCGGACAGCCGTCTCCAAAGACGGCAAGCTGCTTGCGGGCGAGATCGAAGTCGTCATCGACGGCGGCGCCTATGTCACACTGTCGCCCGTCGTCCTCTCCCGCGCCACCATCCACGCGCCCGGGCCGTACCGCTGGCCACATCTCACCGTCCATGCCAAGGCCATGGCCACCAACGTCGCGCCCCACGGAGCGTTTCGCGGCTTCGGCGCGCCGCAAACCTTGTTCGCATTAGAACGCCACATGGATAAGATCGCCCGCGTCGTCGGCCTCACACCCGAAGAACTCCGCCGCCGCAACTTCCTCGCAACCGGCGACCATACCGCAACCGGACAGCATTTGTCCGACCCCGTCGACATGCAGCATCTCCTTACGCGGGCCCTCAAGGAATCCAACTACCACGCCAGGCGCGCCGAGTTCGACCGCACCAATCCCACATCCACGGTCAAGCGCGGAATAGGCATCGCCGCCTTCATGCATGGCTCCGGATTCACCGGCTCCGGCGAGCGCCGCCTCAACTCGCTGGCCAAAATCGAGCTCACGGCTGACGGCCGCCCCAACATCCTCGTCTCTTCAACGGAGTTCGGCCAGGGCACCAACACCATCCTCGCCCAGGTCTGCGCGCAAACCCTCCGCATCCCTTATGAAGAGGTCCTCGTCGCTCAGCCCGATACCTCCGTCGTCCCCAACTCCGGCCCTACTGTCGCCAGCCGTACCGCCATGATCGTCGGCAAGCTGGTGGAGCGCGCGTCCGAGTCCATGCTGGCTACGCTCGCGCCCTATCTCGCCAACTCGGCGCAGATCGCGGACTTCGACTACTCCGTCGCCTGCGAGATCCCCGCGACCTACACTCCCGCCGACTTCAAGCGTGCCGCGCAGGCCTACCTCGCCCAGCACGGTTCGCTCGTCGCAGAAGCCCGCTACGAGGCGCCCGGCAACATCTTCTGGGACGACGACCAGTACCGCGGCGACGCCTACCCCACCTATGCCTGGGCCGTCTACGTCGCCGAGGTTGCCGTCGACACGCTCACGTACATGGCCGAGGTCACCGACTTCCACGCGCTGCAGGAGGTTGGTAAGGTCATCCACCCCGTCCTCGCCAGGGGCCAGGTGGAAGGCGGCGTCGCCCAGGGCATCGGCTACGCGCTGTACGAGAAGTGCGAGTATCAGGACGGCCTGATGCGCAATAACCAGATGACCAACTACATCATGCCCACCTCCGCCGACCTGCCGCCCATCCACGTCTACTTCGAAGAGACGCCCAGTATCCACGGCCCCGGCGGTGCCAAAGGCATCGGCGAACTCCCCATGGATGGGCCCGCGCCCGCCATCCTCAACGCTATCGAGCACGCCACCGGCATCTCGTTCACCCAGATCCCTCTGCTGCCCGAAGATATCTTCGAACGCATGACGCGAACGCCCGACTCCGGTGCCGAAGACCTCAACCGGTCAATCGACCTCGACACACAAACCGAAATCACCGAGGTCTCCGCATGAATTTCCACGTGGCTCATCTGATCCTCTTGAGCCTGATCGCAGCACTTTTAGTCGACAGACTCTCGCGCGGCAGACTGAGATGACTCAAATCACCCTCATCGTCAACAACGAAACTCGCACCATTGAAGCCCCGCCAATGAAGCGCCTCCTCGACGTCATCCGCGAGGACCTCAGCCTCACCGGAGCTAAGGAAGGCTGCGGCGAAGGCGAGTGCGGCTCCTGCTCCGTCCTCATGGACCGGGGAGACGGGAATGCCGAACTCGTCAACTCCTGCCTCGTCCCCATCTTGCAGTGCGAAGGCGCCACGATCACCACCATCGAAGGCCTCAGCCCCGAAGTCACCGCCCCCCTCCACCCCATCCAGCAGTGCTTCCTGGAACACGGCGGGGCCCAGTGCGGCATCTGCACGCCGGGCATGATCCTCGCCACCCACCACCTGCTGCAGAAGTACCCGCACCCAACCCTCGACCAGATCCAGGAAGGCCTGGCTGGAAACCTCTGCCGCTGCACCGGCTACATGCGGATCTTCGAAGCCGTCCAACAAGCCGCCAAACCCGGCTAGTTTGTCATTCTGAGCGCAGCGAAGAATCCCCGTATTTGCTTTCGCTGTTGCTTGTTCTTGCCTTTGCTTTTGCTTTCAACTAACAACCAGCAACTAACAACTGCCCCCATGCGCTCAAATGTCACCGAGTACGATCTGATCGCCCCCGCGACACTCCCCGCTGCGTTAGAAGTCCTCGCCGCAGACCCGGGCCGCTACACGCCCATCGCCGGGGGCACGGAACTCATGGTCGCACTCGCCGCCGGCCGCCTCGCGCAGAAGCATCTCCTCTCCATCAACCACCTTAAGGAACTCCGCTTCATCGACGTCGTGCCCGACACTGTCACCCTCGGCGCCGGAACCACCTTTACCGACATCCGAGAGCATGCCGTCATCGCCAGCGATTTCCCTCTCCTCGTCCAGGCCGCAAGCTGGACCGGCTCTGTCGCCAATCAGAACCGCGGGACGTTAGGCGGAAACATCGTGAATGCGAGCCCGGCAGCCGATTCGCCCCCCGCTCTGCTCGTCTATGACGCCTCCGTCACCCTCATCTCCGCCCGCGGCGCCCGCACCCTTCCCTATCGCGACTTCCACCTCAGCTACAAGAAGTCCGTCCTCGCGCCCGACGAGCTCCTCTTCAGCGTCCAACTTGAGCGCCGCTTCTCCGCCTACCGCTGCTACATCCGCAAGGTCGGAACCCGCAATGCCCAGGCCATCTCCAAAGTTGCCCTCGCGTGCCTCGCGCTCATAACCGAAGGCGAAGCGCGCCGGATAACCGACATCCGCGTCGCCGCCGCCTCGCTCCGCGAAACTCCCGCGCGCTGCACCGCCGCTGAGCAGGCTCTCCTCAACCAGCCCATCACATCGGCCACCATCGCAGCCGCCAGGGCAGCCCTAGCCACTGAAGCCCGACCCATCGACGACATCCGTTCCACCGCCAAGTATCGCGCCGCCGTTGCCGCCAACCTGCTGGAAGAGTTCCTACGCTCCCTCCTCCACTAGCCGAACAACTCACGTGCCCGCTTCAGGTCGTCTTCCGTGTCAATATCTAATCCAAGCGCCTCGCAGCTCACCGATCTCGCCTCCCGCAGCAGCTCTCGCGCCCCTATATCGCCGCACAGCTTCATCAGCTCGCCAAACGACGAGGACGGAAAGTAGGCCGGGATTCCTATCCTCCCCGCGTATCCCGACCCCGCTATCACTTCCGGCTCAGCGCACAGCTCCCGCAAGTGCCCTGAGGTTACGGCCGGCTGGTCGCACGTCATCAGCACCACGCCATTGGCTTTGATACCTTCGGCCCAGCGCACACCAGTGTGAATCGACGTCGAAATCCCTTTGTAGAATCTGCGATTGAGCAGCACCTGTGCGCCACGCTCCTTTAGCGTCTCGATTAGCGTTGCATCCTGCACAACCGCAATCACTGGCGACAAACCAGCCTCAAGCGCAACCCGTACAGCCCGTTCGAGCAGCGTTTCGCCGCTGATTACAATGAGTTGTTTCGGTTTACCGAGTCGCGCCGATGCGCCCGCGGCCAGCACGATTGCAGCGATCATTTCGCCGGGTCCAGCGCGCACTGCGTCTGAAGATAGCGAGACGCTCCGCCCTTTTCAATCTGCTTCGCGACAAGCTCCGGCGTCAGACGGCGCGACGCGCCAAGCTTGCCTTCGCGCCACGCCTGCACCTCGGCAATCACGGCCAGTGCGATCGCCTCCGCGCCATCGCCGCCGAGGTCCAGTCCAACCGGCGCCCAGACTTTTTCGCAGCACGCGGCCACGCCGCAGCCCAGCGCTGCCGCGGCTTCGCTGAGCAGCAGGCTGCTGCGATGCGACGCCCCCAGCAGACCGATGTAGCCGGGCACTTCGCGGGCGCCGAGCAAGCCGATCAGCAGCGCGCGGTCCTGTTCGTAGCTGTGGGTCATGATGACGACTGCGTCGGATGCCGTGAGTCCGAGATCCGCGACCGATGCGGTGGCGAAGACTCGTTCGGCATCGGGAAAACGCTCCGGGCGCGTCACTTGCGCACGACCCTCGGCAACCGTGATGCGCCAGCCGAGTTGCGCCGCGATGGTTACGACGGGCTTGGCGTCGTCGCCGGCGCCAAGCACAAATAACCGTTGCGGCGGAGAGAGCGTTTCCAAATAGATGTGGGATGCGCCGGGCGAGATACCGGGACTCCAATTTGTAATATTTATGGTTGCTAATTCGCCTGGGGAGAACGAGCCGCACGCGTAGATCAACTTGCCGCCGGGGGTGAAGATGGCTCGCGCCAGAGGTATTTCTGGCTGCGGCAGCCGGGTAGCAACGCGAAATTCAAGGCCGGAGAGCGAGGCCTCCATTGCGTCCAGGATGGCGCGGCATTCGGGAGTTTCGGCAGGTTCGAGCAGCAGGTCCACGATGCCGCCGCAGCCGAGGCCGAACGGGACCTCGGCGGTGTCGTCGAAGAGGGTGGAATAGCGTTCGAGAACCGCGCCGTCGCGGACCATCCACGCAGCCTTGCGCACTACCTCCGATTCCAGGCAGCCGCCGCTGATGGTGCCCGCATATTCACCGTCAGCAGCGATGAGGAGATGCGCTCCGGGCCTGCGGTACGACGAACCTTCGATGTGCACGAGGGTGACAAACACCTTTGCGGAATGTTGTTTCCCCATGCGGACGATGCGGCGGCGATCGACCATAGATGGAGGAAGTTTATACCTTCTCAGAGAAGGTATGGATGCCGCATTCGAGCTTCTTGCCGCCCCAGCGGCCGCTGCGCGGGTCGGCACCGGCCTCGGGAATTGCGGTGCAGGGTTCGCAACCGATGCTGGTGTATCCGCGGGCGTAGAGTTCGAGCCTGGGAATCGCGTGGGCCTCGGCGTAGGCATCGACTTGGGCCATGGTCCAATCGGCGAGGATGCTGACTTTCTTCATCTGCTTGCCGGTTGGGGTGCGGTGGTCTTCGACCTTGCGCAGGCTGGCGCGGGTGGGCGATTGCTCGCGACGCAGGCCGGTAAACCACCAGTCGAACGGCTCGAGATGGCGCATGAGCGGCTCGACCTTGCGGATCGCGCAGCACTGGGTGGGCTGGACGATGTAGAGGAGTCCATGTTGCGCTTCGTGCTCCTTGAGGGTCGTCTTGGGCAGCGCGTTGATGAGGTTGAGGTCCCACTCAGCGGCCATGCGGTCGCGGTAGGCGAGCAGTTCCTTGAAGTGATAGCCGGTTTCGAGGAAGATGACCGGCACCTGCGGCAGGTGCCGGCGCAGCATGTGCAGAACGACCATGTCTTCGGTCTGGAAACTGCTGGTGAGGCAGATGGGCGCACCCGCGGACTCGCGGACGATGTGGTCGACGAGGGCCTGGGCGGTGAGAGTTTCGTAATTTGTAGCGGCTTCGGTAACGCTCATTGGTCCCCCAATGCGCTAAGGATGGCTGCTTCGTCCTGCTCCCGCTCGGCGCGAACCACTCCTGCGAAAGCTTCGATCTCCGCCAGCATGGCCTGCGGCAGGATGCGCGCGGAGACGGCGATGATGCCGGCCAGCGAGAGGGCGCGGATGACGGACGGAACCGCGGAGTCTGCGACGAGCGGATCGTCAATCAGGACGGCACGGTCGCCGCGGGCGAGCAGCGCGTCGCGGACGCGGGCTGCGCGGTCCGGTTGGCCGGCGAGGAGAATCAGCGAGGCGGTTTCGGACTCAGCGGAAGATTCTGCGACATTGTCGAGCGCGCCCGAGATCATGACGGCGCCAACGGTGGCATTGGTGAGCGGGTCGATCAGGATGAGCGAGCCGGTTTGCCGGCACTCGCGATAGCTGTCGAAGAAGAGCGGTAGATTGGTCTCGAACTCGACCTCGGCGATCTCGTTCATCGCAATGCTGTCGGAGGCGAGATGGTCGAGAGTGTTGACATCGACGCGATAGCGAATGGCGCGCACGGTGGCCCGGACGGAGCGCGTGGTGTGCTTGGCGACGTAAGTGCGGCCGGGGACAAGTGGATCCTCGTGCATCCAGACGACCATGGCGCGGAAGTGGTTGCTGACGCCGGGAAGCGCGCCAGGCGCGGCGTTGGCGGCCACGAGCATTTCGCCGCGGCTGAGGTCAATCTCGTCGGCGAGTTCGACGGTGATGCTCTGCGGGTGCGAGGCGGCGGGGAGGTTGCCGTCGTAGGTGACGATGCGGCGCACGGTGGTTTCGCGGCGCGAAGGCAGCGCCATGACGCGATCGCCGGCGCGCAGGGTGCCGCGCGCGACCTGTCCGGCAAAGCCGCGGAAGTTGGCGTCGGGACGGAGCACAAGCTGTACCGGGAAACGCATGGGTCCGGCGGTCTCGGCCAAAGCCAGCGGCACCGTCTCGAGGTATTCGAGCAGCGTTGGGCCTGCGTACCAAGGCATCGCGGTGGTTCGCGTAACCACATTCTCGCCTTCGAGCGCGCTGACGGGAATGACAGTGACGTCGGGCAGGCCAAGCTGTGCGCGCAATGCCTGGAAGTCGCGGCGAATGGCGTCGAAGCTGGACTGCGAGTAACCGACCAGGTCCATCTTGTTGACGGCGGCGACGACGTGCGGAATGCCCAGCAGCGACGCGATGTAGGTGTGGCGGCGCGACTGCGGCAACAGGCCACCGGCCTTGGCGTAGGCTTTGGCGTCGATGAGCACGATGGCCACGTCCGCGGTGGATGCGCCGGTAGCCATGTTGCGCGTGTACTGCTCGTGGCCGGGGGTGTCCGCGATGATGAACTTCCGTTTTGAAGTGGAGAAGTAGCGATAGGCAACATCGATGGTGATGCCCTGCTCGCGCTCGGCGCGGAGGCCGTCGGTGAGCAGGGAGAAGTCAACGTAGCCGTTGGCGGCACGATTGACGCGGCTCTTTTTCACCGCGGCGAGCTGATCTTCGTAGACGCTCTTGGTGTCGTGCAGTAAGCGCCCGATGAGGGTGGATTTGCCGTCGTCGACCGAGCCGGCAGTGGTGAAGCGGAGCATCTCCTGGCCGAGGTGGGCGTCGAGAAACTGCTGGAAGGCGTGGGAAGCTGCGTAGTGTTCGGGAAGCGCGGCGGTGTAGGTGCTCATTAGAAATAGCCCTCCCGCTTCTTGACTTCCATGGAGCCTTCTTCGTCGTGGTCGATGGCGCGGTTCTCACGTTCGCTGCGACGGAAACCGATGAGTTCCTCGATGATCTTCGGCAGCGTGTCGGCCTCGCTACGGATGGCGCCAGTGCAGGGCGCGCAGCCGAGGGAACGCATGCGGACCATGATGTTCTCGACCTTCTCGCCGGGAAAGAGCTTGAAGTCCTGATGGACGAAGGTGAGCGCGCCGCCGCGGATGACGATGGGGCGCTCCCTGGCGAAATAGAGCGGCACGATGGGAATCTTCTCGGCGTAGAGATAGAGCCAGATGTCGAGCTCGGTCCAGTTGGAGAGCGGGAAGACGCGAATGCTCTCGCCCTTGCGCAGGCGCGAGTTGTAGAGACTCCAGAGTTCGGGGCGCTGGTTCTTCGGGTCCCACTGACCTGCCCCATCGCGGAAGGAGTAGACGCGTTCCTTGGCACGGGATTTTTCCTCGTCGCGGCGGGCCCCACCGAAGGCTGCGTCGAAGCCGCCCTCTTCAAGGGCGTCGAGCAGGCTGCGGGTCTTGAGCAAGCCGCAGCAGTTCTGCGTGCCGAGGGTATAGGGGTTGGCGCCGGCAGCGAGGGCGGATTCGTTGCGGTGGACGATGAGGTCCGCGCCGATCTCGCGCGTGTACTCGTCGCGGAATCGAATCATCTCCGGGAATTTGTAGCTGGTATCGACATGGAGAAGCGGGAAGGGGATCTTGCCGGGATAGAAGGCCTTCTGCGCCAGGCGCAGCATGACCGACGAGTCCTTGCCGATGGAATAGAGCATGACCGGGCGCGCGAACTCGGCGACCGCCTCGCGCAGGATGGAGATGCTCTCGGCCTCGAGCGCCTGGAGATGATTCAGGCGGGCGGAATAGATCTGATGCGTCTCGGATTCCGCCGTTGCCAGGGTAGTCATAGAGGTTTGAGGTCTCCGTCGCGCCAAGAGGAAGAGATGCAGGCCGCGACCACTAGGAATCAAAAGGAAATGGAAGGAAGGGCGATGAGATTGCTAGAGTCGACAGAGGTCGCCCAGCGTGGCCGGGTAACAACAATTCGCGCACTGAAAGACAGTACTCATCGAGTCTCATTATATAGAGAGCGGTGCCGGGCGGCAATGACTGGTGACAGCGCCGGTCGGAGCCGGTTGCAGGAGCGCAACTTAGTGAAGCCCGGGCGCATGGCGAAGGGAATCTCTGCTAAACTGCTTGAGTCGGCATTGCGATTCAGCGAGTCTTCCTACGGCTTGCGGATTACCATCACACCGACATCCAAGTGCAACAATCGTCGGGGCGTAGCGCAGTCTGGTAGCGCACCTGCTTCGGGAGCAGGGGGTCGTTGGTTCGAATCCAATCGCCCCGACCATTTCTAGAAACAATGAGTTACGCGGATTTTCCCCGTTGCCGAAATACTAAGGCAGGTGGTTAGTCCGCGCAACGTATTTGTGCGGCTGGATTCAATCTATCGCGGCGTCCGACCCGCATAGGCTGATGTACCAACCAACACGCGCACAGTAACAACTTCACCTCCCGCTTTCCCCCACAATCTTGAGTAGACTGCCGCGCGCCCACCGGGATTATCCGTCAGCGTAGGCGGGGCGGGCTATGTTTTTGTTTGTACCAACCAAAATTCCGTGCAAGTTCCTAGAATTGGGCCGTTCAAGTTAGCAAGAAGGAGTGTGAAATGGCCTCAGTGAAGTCTCTGTTGTGTGCCCTTGTGCTCGCGGTTATGACCTGCGGGGCGCAGACTCCGCCCCAAGGTGTCCCACCGCCCCTACCGTCCCCGTCGCCCCAAACAGTCCCGCCCGCTCAGACCCCCGCGCCACAACCTGACCCCGCAATCACGCAGATTCGCAAGTCCGTCACATTCATCAAATTGCGTTGCGCTGATGGAGGACAGGAGTTCGATGTTAGAGGTACCGGATTCTTCGTCTTCTACCCCAGCGATTTCTTGAAACAGCACAGAATCGTGGAGGGTGAGCCTCTGTTCTTTGCTGGCTTTTTTTACCAATTCCCAGGCTCAAAGCGGATGGAGCCTATCGTTCGACAAGGAATTATCGCGATGATGCCGAGCGATAAGGTTCCGTTCGTTGGCATGGCGGAGAAGGTCTACTTGGCCGACCTCCATGCATTCGGTGGAAACAGCGGCTCTCCGGCCTTCATCAACCTCGGTGGTTACCACGCGGGCAGCATGATGTTAGGAGACGACTACCGCTTACTGGGTGTGGTGAATGGGGGTCTTACTGAAGATGAGAATTTCAATTTAGAGTTGACCGCGACATTGAAGGGCAAAGGGGCGGCAAACAGCGGAATCTCAACGATTGTCCCCGCTGATGAGGTGCAAGCACTCTTGGACGACCCACGGCTGCAAAAACTTCGGGACGACGCGGTGAAAGCGCAAGCTACGGGGGCGGGGCAGAAATAGCCACTCTAGTGTGGCCGCCCGGCGCTAGTTCGCGCGCACGTTCAGGGTGTAGGTGGCGGAGTGAACCAGGAAGCCGTCGGTGGCAGAGACAGTGATGGTGTAGTTACCGGGTGCGGTATAGGCGGGGTTCTGGGTCGGGAGCTTGCCCGAGCATCCGGTTAAGGACAGACCGATGGCGGCCAGCAAGGCAATCATCAGCCCGGACCGCAGGGCGATGCGGGACTTGCGGCGCGTTCGCCACAGCAACCAGCCGCTGAGGGCCGCGACCAGCCAGAGGTAGCGCGAGCCGCCCACGCCGCCGTAGCCGATGACCGTGTATTGCGAGGTTGTGGTGAGGCTGATCACGACAGTGGTGATCGCCGCCGGCGTTACCGAGCTAGTGGCCAAGCCGCACGCGGACGCGGCCGCACCGGCGACCGTGCAGGTGAGCGAAACCGGCGCGGCGAAGCCAGCCAGCGGGGAGAGGGTTGCAGTGGTGCTGGTGCCGTCGCCGGCAACCACGTTCCCCGAGGTAGGGCTGAGGGTGATAGTGAAATCGATGCCGTTGCCGGTAAAGTTTGCGCTGAGGCCCTGGTAGAGCAGGCTGGCGGAGTTGACGCCGACCGTGCCGGGTTGGGATCCGGTGGACGTGGGCAGGAAGGTGATCTTGACGGGGCAAGTGGCGCCCGCAGCGATGGTGTTGCCGCAGGCTGCGGTGCTGACGGAGTACTGACCGGTCGTGACGAAGGCCGGGATCGGGAGTGGACCGGAGGCGAGACTGGTGAGGGTGAGCGTCTGCGAGGCGGAGTTGCCGACGTCGAGGCTGCCGAAGGCAAGCGAGTTGGTTGAGAAGGAGTAGCCGGGCGAGCCGGTGCCAGTCAGCGTGGCGGTGAGGGTGTTGCCGGAGGAGACCACGGTGAGCGTGCCGGTACGGGCGCCCAGTGCGGTCGGCGTGAAGGTAACGCCGATCTGGCAGCTCGCTCCGCCGGGCACCGCGCCGCAGTTGTTGGACACGACGCTGAAATCGCCGGTGGGTAGCGCGGCGGACACCTGGGAGGCGAAGCTGGAGTTATTGGTCCAGGTAAATATCTCGACCGGACTGGCGAAGCCGATCGCCTCCGTCCCGAAGTTCTGGGTGGTGGGCGCGAGCGTGGGCTGGCCGCCTTCGTCGGTCAGTTCAAACAGCATGTATTCGAGCAGCTTCTCCTGCGGCGTCATGGCGGTACTGCCGGCGCACTCGACGGGAAACCACTCACTGGGCACGCTGGTGCCGCCCTCCACGTGGTATTCGTTGAAGAGGACGCGCCCGCATTGATTCGGGGTCGGATTAGCAGGCGTCGCCAGCGGCGTGTCGAAGACGAATTGCATCACCGGGTTGCCGTACTGGGTGTCATTCAGCGCCAGCCACGACTGGGTGGGAGCGACCACACCGGTGGTGTCCACCCGGAGTGTGTCGAGGGCCATCTGGCCCGGGGTGGTGGTGACACCGAGGTTTTGCAGCCAGGTCTGGAGCGTTTGTCCACCGGTGAAGCTCGTGTCCACCGTGGCCGTGCCGGAGGTGAGCGAAGCAATACCCGGCGACCAGTCGGCCACGCCGTTGAAGGCCCCGTTCAGGTACATCCACACGTAGCTGTAGTGGCTGGCATAGACACGGCCGCCGGAATTGGCGAAGTTGATGAAGTTGGCGAGTTCCTGCGTTCCCAGCGCGCCCGGCACATAGTCTCCATTCGGAGTGCCCTGGCAGGGGAGCATCAACACATCGTAAGAGTTGAGGATGGAGGCGTTCTCCATCAGCGTGGCCTGGGTGGGAGTCAGGGAGTCGATGGAGGAGCCCGAACTGGCGGTTCCGTTGTAGAAGTTGATTCGGCCCGTGCCGGTGGGATCGGTGAACTCCGAGTCGTTGATGCCCACCTTGCGCAGCACGCACTCCACCTGATCGACAGCGCCAGTGGCGATTGCGATTTTGGGGATGTCGCCCTGGCTCTGGTTCTGCGGCATCACGGCCAAGGAGGGTGGCAATACGGTGTTTGTGCAGGCAGTTGTGCTGGGGATGGTCAACTGGCGGCGCCACCGGCCAGACTGGATGACCAGCGGGAGGTTGGCCCCGACGGGCACATCGATCAGGGTAAAGTTGCCGTTCACATCCGTCTCAGTGCCCACCAGCGGGGAGCCGGAGGGTGGCGCGCCGACCACCGGGCAACTGACTCCCGGGGTGAACGGAGCTACCGCGGTAGTGGGGATATAGACGGTGACATTTGGCAGAGGGTCCGTGCCGTTGGGCGCATAGACGACACCGCTGACCGAGGTGGTCGTGTTTCCCGGGCACGTCACCTGGCAAGCCGATCCTATACAGGTCTGGGCCGCGGCGTTGGCGCCGAACCCGAGCATTGCGAGGACGGGGACGATCAGCAGAGCAGAGCGAGAACGCATAGAGTACCAGCCAAGTGATACATGAGACCTGTTACCATGCGCAAGAGTTTACGCAGCAACCGATATCGGCCGCACTATTTTTCGCGCAAGCGCGGACAGCCGACGTTTGCCGCTGCTTTCGCAGGATACGCCCGCTGCGCGATTTTCGTCCCGAAATCGCATCCGGGCGCAATTATGCCGTGTCCGGTGGTACTCTGGCGCAGCCCGGTAATCGCCGTAAAGTACGGACCGTCTAGGCCATACAGGAGAGAGGGATGAACGACTGGTCGCCTCGGGAGGGAACCCTCCCTCATCGCCCAAATCAATACAGGAGGGCATCGAAGCCCATGGCCATGCTGCAGTGGTGCAGCACGGCGATCGCGATGGTGGGGATGGCGGCGGGTTGGTTTGCTCCGCTGCCGGCTCGGGCGCAATCGATGCCGACGGCAACTCGCGTGGGCGACCTGCAGTTCGGAGGCGGATTTGTATTCGCTACGTCCGACTACAACTTCACCCCGATTAACCTGCTGGGGGGTGCCTTCTACGCCACGTTCGACAAGCGAGAGCATTGGGGAGGCGAATTCGACTTTCGCCATAGCCAGTCGACCCTGGTTTCCACCGCCCACGAAACAACCTACGAGATAGGCCCACGCATTTTCCTCGCCCGCGGCCCCTTCATCCCCTACGCCAAGGTCCTGTACGGGCGCGGCGTGTATAACTTCCCCAACGCCAACATCGCCTACAACATGTACGTTTTTGGCGGTGGGATCGACATCCCGGTCAGGCGCTCCATCAATGTGCGCGGCGACTACGAATACCAGACATGGATGGGATTCCCCATCGCAGACCTGCACCCGAGCGTGATCACCATCGGCGTCGCGTTCCACTTCCACGAGTAGCGCCGCGTAGCCGTCCGCAGAAATCAGACCTTGGTGGTGATCGTGAGCATAGCCGATTGCAGCGACGGCGAGGACGCGGCGATGCGGATGCTGCCAGACTTCGCCGCCGATTGCACCACCGCGAGGCAAAGCCCATTGAACGCCTTGCAGTGATTCACCTTGTAGCTGTCGTGACTTTGCGGGTTGCCATTGTCTACGCCGATGAGTTTCCCCTCGCCTTCGACGTCGAACGCGATCTCGTTCTCCGCCATGGGGACCACGCGCCCTTGCTGGTCGAGAACCTCGACCACAATGTGCGCCACGTCCCGGCGGTCTGCGGTGATCGCAATACGGTCTGCCGACAGACGGATCACGGCGGGTTCTCCGGTGGTGGAAACCTCCATAGTGACGACGGCGACACCGTCCTTGGTGCCCACCGCCTTCAGCGTCCCCTGCTCGTACGGCACGTCCCAGGAGAGGTGAAGATCGGCCGTGGTCCGCAACGCGCGGTCGCGGGGCGCGATGTTTCCGTAGCGGTCCTGCATCCCGTAGCGGGGGAACTCGTAGCCTCGCACCCCAACCGACCTGCCGTTGATGAAGAGTTCGACTGTGTCGCAGTTGGTGTAGCAGGTGACCGGGATGAACTGGCCTTCCCTGCCCTTCCAGTTCCAGTGCAGGAAGAGATGGACCATGGGCTTGGGGGTCCACTGGCTCTGGTAGAAGTAGAAGCCGTCCTTCCTGAATCCGCAGGTGTCGATGACGCCCGAGGACGCCGCCTTGGCCGGCCATCTGGCCTCGCCCAGATAGTCGATGCCAGTCCACATGAAATCGCCGGAGACGTAGTCGTACGCGCCGACGAACTTCCATAGCTGCTCGGTGTCGATACCCCTGCCACCACCGCCGAAGGACGGACGCGCGGGAGTTTGCGGGGCTCCTGGCGCGGGAGGAGGCGGGGGTAAGAGACCGCGATATTCGCCGCGGATACCGCCCATTCCGCTGCTTTCGGTCCCGATAACAGGACGCTGCGGGAAGGTATCGTGGTCGATGCTGTAGTAGAGTTGCGCGCGTTGGCGCCAGCGGTCTGCGTAGTTGTACCCGACGACATCGAGCTGCGCGAGAAACTCCGGTCGAACCGCGGTCGGCTCGGACGCAATGTGGTCGCAGGCGACCGTTACCGGACGGGTCGGGTCTTCGGTGTGGAAGACGTGGAGGAGCTTGCGCAGCGTGTCCGGGCCTTCCGAGTCATTCTGGTCGGGAACCTCGTTGCCGGCGCTCCACAGCACCACCGAGGGATGGTTGCGATCGCGATGGATAAAGTTCATCAGGTCGCGCTCGTACCACTCGTCGAAGTAAAGGTGGTAGCCGTTCTTCATCTGCCCCTTGGGCGACTTCCACTCGTCGAAGGCCTCGTTCATGACTAGGAAGCCCATCCGGTCGCAGAGGTCGAGAAACTCGGCTGCGTACGGATTGTGGCTGGTGCGGATGGCGTTGCAGCCCATGTCGCGAAGAAGAGTAAGGCGCCGCTCCCACATGGCTTCGGGGACGGCCGAGCCGACGCAGCCCGCTTCCTGATGAATGCATGCGCCGTTCAGCTTGATGCGCTCGCCGTTGAGCAGGAAGCCGCGTCTTGCATCGAAGACGGCGTCGCGAATGCCGAAGGGAGTTTCGTAGACATCGACGACCTGGCCGGCTTCGTGCACGGTGCTGCGGGCAGTGTAGAGATATGAACTTGCAAGCGACCAGAGGCTCGGCTTGTCGACTGATACCTGGTGCACGAATTCGTACTCGCCCTGCGCCGCTACGGTCTGCGACGATTCCATGGTTGCGACCACTTTGCCGTCTGTGTCGACGAGGTCCGTGGTTAGCGTGCATTGCGAGGCAGCCTTGCGGTCGTTGGCGATGCGCGTCTTCACCTCGACGATTGCCGATGTTTTCGACACATGCGGACAGGTAACAAAGGTTCCCCAGTGAGCGACGCGCACCGGATTCGTCTTCAGCAGCCAGGTGTGCCGGTAGATGCCGGAGCCCGAATACCAGCGGCAGTTGGTCTGGCGCGAGTTGTCGACCTTCACCGCGACGACATTTTCGGCATCGAACTTCAGGTACGGCGTCAGCTCATACGCGAACGGCACAAAGCCGTACGGACGCAGGCCGAGGTACTGGCCATTGATCCAGACTTCGCTATTTTGATAGACGCCGTCGAACTCAAGCGTCACCACCCTGCCGCGGTCGGCGGCGGGCAGCCGAAACCGCTTGCGATACCAGCCGATGCCGGTGGGCAAATAGGCGCCATTCCCGCTGCTGGGCGCATTCTGGTCAACCGGCCCCTCGATGCTCCAGTCGTGGGGGAGATCGACGTCGCGCCAAGTTGCGTCGGCGAAGCTCGGCATTTGGGCGCCGGGAGCATCGCTTTGCAGGAACTTCCAGCCGAAGTCGAAGCTCTCCCGCGATCGCACCTGGTTATCCTGCGCAACCATCACCTGCGCCCGCCCGACCAAAGGCGCCACCGCCAACGCCGCCGCACCCAGCGCAGCCTGTGCCAACACATCTCGTCTCGTGATCCAGGGGGCTGAGTTTTCGTTGTTGCAAGTCATGGGGTTTGTTCCTCGTCCGCAATAGTAGTGTGCGGCCGCATGGTTGTCATGGGGTTGGACGAATTCGAGCTCCGCGACAAGAATTCTATTGTCTGTTTCAAACATCTGTTTTATACTTGCGTTTGAATATGGTTTCGACTGGCATCCATCCCGGAATGAGGGCAGCGCGGCGTAGCCGGCGTCCTGCGACCTCGGACCCAACCCGCGAGAAGTTGCTCGACGTGGCGGGCCGAATCTTCGCCGACCGCGGCTATCGTGCGGCCACGATTCGCGAGATTTGCGTGGCTGCCGGAGCCAACATTGCGGCAGTGAATTACCACTTCGGCGATAAGTTGGGGCTGTATACCGAGGTGGTGCGTCAAGCGATGCGCATGGCCGAACTGGAGGCGATGCAAAACGCCCTTGACCAGTTGGCGCCGCCGCAGGCCATCCTGCGCTCGGTGATTCTGGTGCGCCTGCGCGGCATCTGCAGGCGAGACCGGCCGGATTGGTATTTCCGCATCCTGGTCCACGAAATGGCAGAACCTACGGCGGCGCTGCGGCAACTGATTAACAAAGTTGGCCGCCCACTGTTCGAGCGCATGCTGGGGTTGATCGGGGGAATGATCGGCCTGCCTGCGGACGATGACAAGACGCGGCTGTGCGCGATCAGCGTGATGGGGCAGATCTTGGTCTATGTCTTTTCGCTTCCGCTGCTGACGGGCGTGTGGCCGGAACTGAAGATGACGCCGGAACAGGTGGAACGGATCGCCGACCACATCGCGGATTTTTCTCTTGCCTACATTCAGAGTTTTCGCCCGGGCAACTCCGCCGCGAACCCAGACAGACCCATACCGGCACCTAAATTGAGGCTAAGCAAATGAGCATATCCACTCCACTGAACCCGCCGCAGCCGGCCGAGCCAACGACACAGCCCGCCGCCGCCGGCAACCCAACCGCGGACGCAACCGAAGCCGCCAAGCCTGCCGCGGGAAGGCGACGGCGCATCATCCGGATCGCGGCCGTCGCAGCCCTGGTGATTGTGGGCCTCATCGTCTGGCGGGTCTTCTTCGCCACGCCAGCTTTGCCGGCCAGCATCGTCGCCGTCAGCGGCCGGATCGAAGGCGACGACTCAGCGATTGCCTCCAAGACCAGCGGGCGCATCCTGGAGGTGCGTGTGCGCGAAGGCGATATGGTGAACGCCGGCGATGTGATCGCGGTTTTGGACGATGCGCAGATAAGAGCACGCGAAGACCAGGCCCAGGCCGCGCTCTCGGCTGCCGAAGCCAAGGGTGCAGCGGCGCGCGAGCAGATTGCGGTGCTGCAGCAGCAATTGATGCAGAACCGTCTGCAGGTGGGCCAATCCAGACTTGACACGCAGGGACGCGTGAAGCAGGCCGAGGCTGAAGTGGCCGCGGCCCAGTCCGACCTAACGCAGCAGCGGGCATCGTATTCGATTGCCGCATTCGACAAGGACGCCTATACGCGGCTGGCGAAGTCGGGTGCGGTGTCGGAGCGACAGGGCTTGCAGGCCGCATCCACGGCCGATCAGCAGGCGGCAGCAGTGGCGGCTGCGGAGCGCCGTGTGGATGCGGCAAAGGATGCTCTCACGACGGCGCAGGGGACCTTGTCCAATCCGGATATTCACGAGTCCCAGGTCGCGATGATGCGCAACCAGATTACGCAACAGCAGGCTGAAGTCGCCAGCGCGGCCGCCGAGACGCGGCAGGCGCAGGCACAATTGGCGGAGGCGCAGGACAATCGCAATGACCTGACCATCCGGGCGCCGTTCGCCGGAACCGTGGTGACGCGTGCCGCCGAGCCGGGCGAGATGATGAGTGCGGGCACCGCCATCATCACACTGCTCGATTTGACCAAGGTGTATCTGCGCGGATTTGTGCCCGAGGGCCAGATCGGCGAAGTGAAGGTGGGGCAGACTGCGCACGTGTATATCGACTCGGCCCCGCAAACCCCAATCGACGCCTACGTCTCCCGAATCGACCCGGAAGCAACCTTCACGCCGGAGAACACCTACTTCCAGGACGACCGCATCAAGCAGGTAGTGGGGATCAAACTGCAGTTGAAGGCAGGATTTGGGTCGGCCAAGCCGGGCATGCCCGCCGACGGCGATGTGCTGGTAACAGGCAACACGTGGCCGAAGGTCAGTCACTAGTGATTGGCGCGAACCCAAGCCGGGAGATCGAGCACGACGCCCCAGAGAGCGTTGCGGCGCCGTCGGCAATCGAGGTGCGCAACCTGACTAAGCGATATGGCACGCTCGAGGCGGTCCGCGGAATCGACTTTGAAGTCCGCGAGCGCGAAATCTTCGGCCTGATTGGGCCGGATGGAGCGGGAAAGACTTCGACGTTTCAGATTCTCGCCGGGGTGATGGAAGCGACGTCTGGCGATGCCAGGATCTTTGCGCGACCGGCGCGCGAAATGCGGTCGCAGACCGGATATCTGACGCAGACGTTCAGCTTGTATCCCGACCTGACGGTGAAGGAAAACATCCGCTATTGCGGCGACCTGCGCCGGCTTCCACCCCAGGAGATTGTGGACCGCGGCAACCGCTATCTGCGCATGTTCGATATGGACCGGTTCGGGGACCGGCTGGCCGGGAAGTTGAGCGGCGGCATGAGGCAGAAGCTGTCGCTGATTTGCGCGCTGGTGCCGCAGCCGCGGGTCTTGCTGCTGGATGAGCCAACCACCGGCGTCGATCCGGTTTCGCGCCGGGAGTTCTGGGACGTGCTGGCTCATTTGTCGGCGGATGGCCTGACCATCCTGGTGGCGACGCCGTATCTGGATGAGGCGGAACGGTGCCATCGCATTGCATTCATGCATCAGGGACGGTTCCTTGAGCTGGGCACATCGAAAGAGCTTTGCGCGAGCCTGGGGGCGAAGCGCATCGAGCTGCACACTGAAGACTTGCGAAAGACAGAGACGATCCTCGCCCACCTGACCGGATCGCATGTGGACATTCTGGACGTGCAGAGGTTCGGCGACCGGCTTGACCTGCTGGCACACGATCCCGAAGAGGTGCAGCCGGCGGTTCGCAAAGGACTGGAAGGCGCGGGAATCGCGCTCGACGAGATGCGGGTCGACGATCCAACGCTCGAAAACGTCTTTGTTGCGAAGCTGCGTGCTTTGGGGCAAGGGGCTGTCGCAGCCGAATTCCCCACCCAGCACGACCACTCCAGGCTGCGCGGCCAAATCGCGATCGGCGCCACCAGCCTTACCAAGCAATTTGGCGATTTCACCGCCGTCCACAACGTCAGCCTTCAGATTCGCAACGGCGAAGTCTATGGCCTGCTTGGAGCCAACGGCGCCGGCAAGACCACCACCATCCGCATGCTCTGCGGGCTGCTCGATCCAACCAGCGGCACCATGGAACTCGCCGGCATGCAAGGCAACCTCCGTACCGAAGCTATACGCAACCGCATTGGTTACATGTCGCAGAAGTTCTCGTTATACGATGACTTGACGATTCGCCAGAACCTGGATTTCTTTGCGGGCGTGTATGGCGTGTCGCGGCAGGAGCGCGAGGAAAAAATCCGCTGGGTGCTGTCCTTTTCGGGGCTGGAGGGAAGACAGGACCAGATCACCGGCAGCCTGCCCGGCGGCTGGAAGCAACGTGTGGCCTTTGGCGCGGCGATCATGCACGAACCCGACATCCTCTTTCTCGATGAGCCCACCTCCGGCGTCGACCCGCTCGCCCGGCGCGCGTTCTGGACCATGATCAACCGCCTCGCCGACACCGGCGCCGCGATTCTGGTGACCACGCACTACCTGGAGGAAGCCGAACAGTGCAACCGGCTGGGAATGATGGTGGCGGGCGAGCTGGTGGCTGAAGGTACGCCCAGCGGGATAAAGAGCCAGCAGTCAGGGCACCTGCTTCAGTTCATTGTCGACCAGCCGCAGCGCGCCGCAGACCTGCTGAAGAGCGGGAACGAAAGCTGGCGCGTCTCGCTCTTCGGCGAGCGCCTCCACCTGATCACCGACGAAGCGCCCGATCTCGCCATCCGCCAGACCACGCAGCGCCTCGAAGCGAACGGCCTCCACGTCATCAGCGCCCGGGAAGACCGCTTCTCGCTCGAAGACGTCTTCATCTCCATCGTCGAGAAGGCGCGCCTCGAAGGCAAGGTGTCCATTGAATCGTAAGCGGGAGCAGCCATGAGGCGAATCATCGCGCAGTCGCGCAAGGAGCTCACCCAGATCGTACGGGACTGGCGCACGCTTGCGCTCGCTCTCATCCTCCCGGTGGTCATGCTGATGCTGCTCAGCGCGGGTCTCTCGCTGACCGTAGACGAGCTCCCGATCGCGGTTCAGGACTTCGACGGCTCCTCCGCCTCCAACAACTTCATCGACGCCTTCCGCGCCT
>CAZAXI010000008.1:0-51496 GCA_964489045.1 uncultured Granulicella sp.
CACTCCATAGGACCTTGGTGGTCACAGGATGGCTGGATGTGTGCCAGCGGTTGCCGGGAAATAGCCACTCCTTCGGCTTGCGCCGGAGTCCTCGCCAGTAGATGCGAAGTTCATCGAGCAGCTTCGGGCTAAGCATGACATCGCGGTCCCTGCCGCCCTTGCCCTCCCGGATATGGACAACCATCCGCTTGCTGTCGATGTCACCGACCTTCAGATGAGCCGCTTCTGCGCGGCGTGCACCGGTGGCATACATCGTCATCAGCAGGATGCGATGAAAGGGTGTATCCGCCGCCTCAATCAGTCGCGCGACTTCTTCCTGACTGAGTACCCCTGGAAGATGACGCACCTTCTTCGGATAGGGCGTCTCGGCGATGCTCCAGCCGCGCTTCAATACGTGAATGTAGAAGAAACGCAGAGCTGCCAGCCGCAGGATCACGGTGTTCGGGCTGAACTTGAACGTGGTGAATAGCGCTGCCTGATACTTGCGAATATCCTCAGGGCCGAGCTGATCCGGCGGACGACGGAAGTACTGACTGAAGTGGGCAACACTGTGCAGGTAGGTGCGGACGGTCGTATCGGCGAAGTTGCGGCGGCGCAACTCCTCAAGCATGAGCTGGCGTAGTTGGTTCACAGAGAGTTCCTCCTCTGCGTCCCAAACTATCCCGGTCAGCCGCACGCGAACGCGTCCGCCGCACCAGCGGCTTCGTTCAAGTCGGCCAGCATTTACCGATCAGTTTCCCCGAGGATTGCAAGTATTCCCCCCGGCGAAATTCCCAACCGGTGACGATCATTCGACCCATACCTTTGGCTCGAAGGCGGGGTCAGTCAGACTCAAATCATGATCACTTCCCGTACTTCACCGGTTCCGTTCGCCGAGCTGCCATCCGAGGCTCGCGCGCTGCTTTTCATCTTTGCCCTGGGCGCTGCTGCCCGCTACGTAGGGCATCCACCCAGCCAGCCAGAACTGACCCCGTTGCTTGAATCCATCTGGAATCGGAATCGGCTATGCCTCAGCAATCTCGCCGACCCCTTCCGCATGACCGCCTTGCTCGAGACGGAACTCTCCTCCCTCTGTTTTGCTGGTGTTGCCCAATGAACGAGACAACCGCACCGGAAGTTGGCCTTTCCCCTGTCGACTCGCGCCTCCTGGCACTCTTTGAGGCCGCACAGCGTTGGATCCATGAGCAGGGTTTGGTCCTGGTGGAGATTGAATCCATCCTCGGCCAGGCCGGTAAGCTTCTCGACCTGTACCAGGGTCGCCTTACGGCAGAGAAGCTCCCACCATCCCTTAGGACTCCCTACGAACTGATGGTCTGGGCGCGCCCAGTGAAGGCAGAGGATGACGTGATGGGACTGGAGCACTATTCCCATTGGTTCGCCCGCTGGCTGGTCGTGTGTCTGCCGGGAAACGAAGAACTGCAGGACGCGGTGCGGTGTGCGATCTTGATCCGGGCTCAATCGCGAGCGCAAAGGTTCGTATACTGATGGCAACATGTCTCAGACTCCTGACAAGCGCCGGCGGACCGACCTGGACCTATTCATCCTGGCGCTAATCGTCGGTGGGGTCTCGACCCCTTACGAGTTGCAGAAGACAGCCGGTCTCTCCCAGGGCGCCACGATCCCCGTGCTAAAGCGGTTACTGAAAGCGCGGGTTGTGCGCCAGGGGAAGCCCGGCGTCCGCGGCCGAACCGACTACAAGGTCACAGCCGCGGGCAGCAAGGCACTGAAGGCTGGTTGGCCTCCTTTGTTGGAGGCAGGTCCCAGCGGTGACATCGACTCCGATCTTCGTGTGGCGCTGCTGGCTTTATGGGGCGGTGGCGACCGCGGGATCGCGGCCGGGTTCCTTCAAGAGTCTGCCAACAAAAAGATAGAAACGGACGCTGAGCCGGCCTCCGACCCAGGCGCCGTTGCTCCCCTCGCGCGCTGGTACTGCGAAATGCGATCCGTAGCCGCGAAGGCGCTCCTGACAGCCGAGTGCTCGGCTATTCGCGCCATGGCTGATACATTGCCTCGTAACCTGGCGGGGAAGACCAGGCGCAGAGTACCTACTCCAAAAAAGCAGAAGGGCTCGTGAAGGCGTTCCAAAAGGCCTTTTAGGGGTTCTGATCTCTTGGGATGACCTGGGAGTAGGCGCGCTGCCAACGAGCCTTTGCTCGTCCGAATTCGACACTGTCGAGCCTGGACGCCACGGAGCATCAGATCGTTCAGGGCCGATTCTGCTGCGAGCAGTCGCCTTTACCCCTGACCGCGGTTCCGCGTATGACGCGACATAGGATGGTTGGATTTCAAAAGTGCCTGGTTGAGGTCACCCATGCATGGTCGAAATCGGGGGCGAGATATTCCAGGATGTACCCGTCGAGTTCCCGCTTGGTGCTATCCTTAACTGAGAAGAGCCAAGCGTGATCGGCCGAAACGGTTCATCCAATGCGATGAGTTCCACCGAACCCGACGCACCGTTTTCGATACGCCTTTGTGCTAGTTTTGTGCTAGAGCTATGCCAACTGTGACAACCGTGACAACTGTGACATGTTTATAGTCTGTAAGTTACTGATTCTATAAATCTTGATTGGGTTCGACCCCCACTAGCCGCCCCAATCTTCACCCGATCGACTGCTCGTTGCCGTACGAGCCCTGGTTCCGAATCGACCTGCCCCGAGTCAACCTTGCCCCGATCCTCCAAAATCTCTCAGCCCGACGCCGCGCCTGAGTCAAAGAGTGTGAACGCTGCTAACGCGCCCACTGGCATCCATGCCGGCACCTCGGGCTGGGCGTATCCCCTGTGGAAGCCGGTCTTCTATCCTGCGGGCCTAACCGCAAAGCGCTTTCTGGAGTTCTACGCGTCGCAGCTCAACTCGGTCGAGGTCAACTACACCTTTCGCGCGTTTCCGACCGCGACGGCGCTGGCCGGATGGCTCGCGGCGACGCCTGCCGGCTTCCGGTTCAGCTTCAAAGCCCCGCAGCGCATCACCCACATCAGCCGCCTGCGCGACTGCCACGAGATCGTAGGCCGGTTCGTCGACGCGCTGGAGCCGGTGCGCGCCGCGGGCAAGCTGGGGCCGCTATTGTTCCAGCTTCCGCCAAACTTCAAGGCCGACCCGGCGCTGCTCGCCGACTTCCTCTCCGCGCCAACATTTGCCGGTCCCACGCCGCCCATGGCCGCATTCGAATTCCGCCACGCAAGCTGGTTCGCCGAAGAGACCTACGCGGTGCTACGCCTGCACAACGCCGCACTGTGCATCGCCGAGAGCGACGATCTGCGCACCCCCGAAGTCCAATGCGCGCGCACACATGCCTGTTACCGCCTGCGCTGCAGCGGGGGTTACAGCGAGCAGCAGATTGCGGCATTCGCAGAAAGGTTCTCGGCACTCGCCGCCGACCGGGACGTCTACATCTACTTCAAGCACGAGGACGAGCCCAGCGGTGCGCTGAACGCGGTTGCATTTCTGAAAGCCTGCGCGGACCGGGCAGGGAAGCGGTGAACGGCGCGGAAACCTCGGGCCCTCCGACCGGCGCGGCCCTCGACACACGTCCCTCGGCGCCGCATGAGTCCGCTGTGTTTGCAGTGCAGCCCTTTGTGCCGCGACGCTGGCTGCGCAACGGTCACCTGCAGACCATTGCCGGCAACTTTTTGCCGCGCGAGGACCATCTGCCCGCACCCACGCCGGAACTGATCGAAGTCTCCCCGGCGAGCGACACGCAGATTGCCACCCAGGTGCTTTGCCTTTGCCACTGGCAGCCTGCCGAGGTGCGCGGGCAGCGTCCGACGGCGATCATCGTGCATGGACTTGAAGGCTCAGCAGAATCGCAGTACGTCGTGGGCAATGCGAACAAGCTGTGGCGGGCCGGCGGCAACGTGATTCGCATGAACATGCGCAACTGCGGCGGCCGCAACTACGAGTTGGCGCGGCTAACACCCACGCTGTATCACTCCGGGCTCTCCGGCGATGTCGGCGCGGTGATGCGCTTTTTCCTGGAGCGCGAGCACCTGGAGAGCATTGCACTAATCGGCTACTCGATGGGCGGCAACCTGGTGCTCAAGCTCGCCGGCGAACTTGGTGCGGATGCCCCGCGCCAACTGCACTCCGTCGTCGGCGTCTCGCCCGCCATCGACCTCGATCTCTCAGCCACTGCGTTGCACCGGCCACAGAACCGGCTCTACGAGCGGCGGTTTCTGCGCAACCTGCTCAAGCGTTTCCGGCGCAAGGTGCGCTTCTTTCCGCGAGCCTATGATCCCAACCGAGCCACCGGAATTGGCTCGCTGTGGGAGTTCGACGACCGCATCACGGCACTTTACTCGGGCTTCGCGTCCGCGGAGGATTACTATTTCCGCGCTGCCGCCGCGCGGGTCGTGGATCGCATCGCCGTGCCCACGCTGATCGTGCACGCTCTCGACGATCCCTTCGTTATGCTCGCGCCGGAGACGCTCGGCAAGATCGCAGCCAACCCGCATATCACCCTGCTCGAAACCGAACACGGCGGCCACTGCGCGTTCCTTGCCAAGCCCGACCGCGCCGGCGGCGACGACGGCCGCTGGGCAGAGACAACGCTGCTTCGCTTCGTTCTCGCCCACGCGTGAAAGCCAAAGGCCAATATCCATGGTGTGCTCTTGCGTTGTTATTACTTTGACCGGCGGGTCCTGCGAGCCTAGCATGGGACGGAATTCAATAACACCGAGGTTCGTAACGGGCGATTTGTTCCAACCGTTTCACCTGATACTCCTCTTTGTCTTGTCCCTCATAATCATTCCTGTGTACGTCATCCCGTACTGGGTGATCTTCAGGAAGGCAGGTTCGCGCCCGCGCTCAGCTTTCTTGTGGGGATTCCGCTGGTCAACCTCATAGTTCTCTACTACATTGCCTTCTCCGATTGGAAGGCTCGCGCAGAAGACGCCGCCCTCCATCCTCTGTCCTGAGATAATGGAAGCATGCTCGCCGAGTGGTCCGCCGAATGTTCTGCCGAGGACCCGGTCCTGGTTGTTCCCTGGAAGGACCCCGAGGGCAAGGCGGCGTTCGTCGATCTTCGCGCCAACCCCTATGACTTCGATGCGATCCCCGAGGCCGAGCGGTATCCGCCGCTGATGCGGGCGCTGCGCGCGCTGAATGCGACGCGTTCGCCGGTGTTCACGGCGAAGTGTGACGTGTGGCCGCTGGCGGGCGAGGAGCTATCGCACATGCAGTTGAACCTCGACGTGGAAACTACCGCGGCAGGCAGCGGTCTGTCTTTCGGGTTTGCCAGCTATATCGATCTGGTCGCCCGGGAGCGCTCTCTTTTCACATCGTTTCACAAGCACGAGCAGTGGTTGCGCCGGCTCGCCCGCCTCGCAACTCCGCTCGACCATCCATACGCCGCACTGGACTGCGTGCTGCGGCCGGCGCTGCTCGACCTGGAGACTCCGCAGCAGGGCTACGCGTTCAGCTTGTATGTGAAGGCGCTGGCCGCCGACCCGCAAGCCGCCCTGGAGCAGTGGGCCGCCGCGCTCGACGCCGTGATGGCGCTGGTGCGCGGCAAGGACCTCGCCCGCTAGCAAAACTGAAAGTGAGATGGTTGCGGTGGGGCGGCCTTACGCCATGGCCCTGGCCAGCATGGCGTCGCGCCGCATCGCGATCAGCCGCGCCGACTCGCGAATCATTCCCGCGGGCACAGCCTTGCCGAAGTAGAATCCCTGGGCTTCGTCGCATCTGCGGCGCAGCAGGAAGTCCAGTTGGCCGGTCGTCTCCACGCCCTCGGCCACCACTTTCAGGTTCAGCCCATGCGCCATGGAGATGATGGCGCGCACGATCGCCGCGGCGCTGGGGTCGTCCTCCGACCGGTCGACAAAGCTGCGATCGATCTTCAGCCGGTCCACCTCGTACTGCAGCAGATAGGAGAAGCTGGAGAAACCTGTTCCGAAGTCGTCGATCGCGACCTTCACACCCAGCTTGCGCAACTGCGAGAGCGTCTCATTGGTCGCCGCCGAACTCGACATCAGCGTCTGCTCGGTGATCTCGATCTCCAGGCTTCGCGCCGGCAGTCCCGACTCGCGCAGTGCCATGCCCACCTGCGCCGCCAGGTTTTTCTGCCGGAACTGACGCGGCGACAGATTGACCGCGATCAACAGTTCGCGCCCAAAGCTGTCCTGCAACTCCTTGCCCTCATGGCAGGCCGTCCGGATCGCCCACTCGCCGATGGGTACGATCATTCCAGTGGATTCGGCCAGCGGAATGAACTGCGCCGGCGGGATGTGCCCTCGCCGCGGGTGGGTCCAACGCAGCAGCGCCTCCACCCCGATGAGGTCGCCGGTGATGCAGGACACCTGCGGCTGGTAGTTGAGCGACAGTTCACCGTTGATCAGCGCGTGGCGCAGGTCGTGCTCGAACTCCAACTTGTCCGCGGTGGCAACCACCATGCCCTGGTTGAATACATGGAACGCGTTGCGCCCGCTTTCCTTGGCCTCATACAGGGCAGCGTCGGCATTTTTCAGCAGGCTCTCCGCATCGTTCGCGCAGTCGGGGAAGATGCATAGACCGACGCTTACGGTAACGTTTACCTCGCGGTTGCCCAGCATGGTTGGGGTGGAAACCTTCTGCAGAATGGCCTCCGCGCACCGCACCGCGTCCTTCTCGTCGCGGAACTCCGGCATCACAATGACAAACTCGTCTCCGCCCATGCGGGCTACGGTGTCGGTCTGCCGCACCGCCGAACACAGCTTCTTCGCAATCGCGTCCAGCAGGCTGTCGCCCGCCGAGTGGCCCAGCGAATCGTTGATGCGCTTGAAGTAGTCGACATCCACCATTAACACCGCAACCTTGTGCCGGTTGCGCTTGGCCCGCTGAATCGACTGCTGCATGCGGTCGTCCAGCAGAATCCGGTTGGGCAGTCCGGTCAACTGATCGTGATGGGCCAGGTGGTTCACAAACTCGGTTAGCTTTCTGCGCTCGGTGATGTCGAAGGCGATGCCCAGGTATCCGACGATCCGCTCGCCGTTTTCGCCCTGGGTTTTCAGCGCGGTCATGGCCAGGTTCACCCATATGCGCGATCCGTCCTTGCGCACGTAGGTCCATTCGTGCTCGTCGGTCTGCCCCTGCTTCGGCTTTGCAATCAGCGAGCCGAATCCCGCCAGCACCGGCTCATTCAGGTCCTTGCTCAATTGCACGGCGCGGGCGCTCATCTCCGCCGCATCGTGCAGCATTACCATCGAGTGCAGCCCGATCAGCTCATGCTTGCGGTAGAACGTCAGGCTCTCCGCCGCCGGGTTCATCGCTGTGACCGTGCCGGCCGGGTCGGTTGCGATGATGCTGAAGGGCGCATTCTCAATCATCGACTGGGTAAATTCATTCAAGTCCGCAATCTGGTGCTGGCGTGCTCGCTCCTCGGTCACGTCGCGGTTGGTCACGGCCACGCCGTCTCCCAGCTTCACCACCTGCATCACGATCCAGTACGGCTCTACGCCTGCGCGCAACACCTGGTGCTCGTCGGTGAAGGGAATGCCCGTAAGCACAACCTGCTTTACTCTTTCCAGAAGGTCGGTCGAGGCCAGATAGGGAAGCACTGCGGTCAGGCTCTGGCCGAAAAGTTCCGCGCGCGCCTGGCCCAGCCGTTGCTCACCATTCGCATTGGCATAGGTGAAACGGAAGTCCACGATGTTCTTGGCATGGTCGCGAACGCTCTCCAGAATGTAGAAGGAATCCAGGCTGCTCTCGGCTGCCGCGACAAATTTTTCGCGGTCTTCGTCGGCCGAGATGATCGCCCCAATCATCGACTGGACATAGGGAAATAGCGCGGCTGCACCCATTGCCACTACTGCCGCCGCGGCCGCCCGGGCCATCTGTATCTCCGGACCAAACCGGCCCGTTGGGTCCCACCAAGCCAGGGCATAGACCACCAGGCGCTGCAGGGCGAAGCACACCAGGAACAGCAGGAGGATGTAAGTGGTCAGGCCAAAGGGGACGCGGTCGCGCATGTGGCGCGCGAGCCGAAAGATCAGAAGGCAGGCGCCCAGGACGGTGATAAACGCCAACCCGTCGGCAATCAGCGAAAACGCAACCGCGCTGGAGCCCAATTGCGCCCCCGATCCCTGCTGACTGCGCTGCAGATACTTGAGCACAGCCGTGGGGCTAGGCCCCGAAAGGATGATCAGGGCGGTGGGTGCAAACAGAGCGAACGAAAGAATCAGCCTCGTTCGCGAGGGCATCGATAGCTTGCCGGTTACCAATCGAACTCCAATTGCAGCCGATTTCTACAGAGATCAAGAATCCGAACCTGCAGCGATCCCGGGGAGGTACTCCAAACATACTGGTTTTGCTTGCGCCCTGACCAACCATTTGTTGAAAAACATTGCGGCCTGATTAACCCTGCTCACGCGCCGGTGGCGGTTCCGGTGTGATCCACATCACTAGAGTAGTCTATGCCTTTCACCTAGATTGCATGCGGGCTTTCTGTCAGAGGACTAAGCCAGCTCGCGTTCAAAGCGGGAGTTCGCACAGGCCTGGCCCGCGTTGGAATAAACCTGTATCTGACAATAAGTTACTTAAGATCAGTGGGTTACCACCCAAATGCAGGCCGGCAACGCAGCGGATCCACCGATCCGGAGCTAATAACTGCCCGCGAAGATTGCCTTCAGCTTGGCTCGCAGCCCTTGTTCTTCGCTGGCCCGCCGCACCTGGGTCCGATGGGTGTATAACAGCATCCCGATGGCCACGGAGAACTCCGGACGCGCCAACTCCGCCGGCATGCGCGACAGCGGCACCGGCGACCCCACCCGCGTCGGCACGCGCAGCAGGCTCTCCGCGTTATCCAGCAGCCCGGTCAGCAGAGCTCCGCCTCCGGTCAGCACGCATCCCGCTCCCAGCGCCTCCAGCACGCCGCCCTGGCGCAGATTGTCGCGCAGCATAGTGAACAGCTCCCGCGCGCGCGGCTCCAGAATCTCCGCCAGGAACCGCTGCCGCACCAGCCGCGTGGCCTGTCCGCCCCCGGCAGGCGAACCGCCCAGCGAGCTGAACGCCAGGTTTCCGCCGACCTCGATCTCGTTCCCCTGCGGCACCGACGTCACCACGCAGTTTCCATATACCTGCTTCAGGTCTTCCGCTTCCTCCACCGACACGTGCAGCCCCACGGCGAGGTCGTTGGTAAAGTGGTCGCCGCCGATCGGCAGCACCGCGGTGTGCGCAATCGACCCCTCGAAAAACACAGCCAGTTCGGTGGTGCTGGACCCGATGTCCGCGACGCACACGCCCAGCTCGCGCTCGTCGGCCGAGAGCACCGCCTCCGCCGCCGCGATTCCCTCGTAGATGGTGTCCGCAACCTCCAGACCGGCGCGGTTGGCGCACGTCACCACGCTCTGTGCCACGCCGCCCGAGCAGGTCGACAGGTGCAGGTTCACCTCCAGCTTGTTGCCCACCATGCCGATCGGATCATGGATTCCCGCCTGGTCGTCCAGGATGAACTCCTGCGGCAGCAGGTGCAGCACCTCGCGATCGGGAGGAAGCGCGACGGAGCGCGCACGATCGACGGCAGCTCTGACCTCTTCGCGCGTAATCTCGCGCATCCGGCTGCCCATGGAGATGCCGCCGCGGCTGTTCACTCCGCGCACGTGGGTCCCGCCAATGCCCACCACCGCGGTCTCGATGCTTCCGCGCGCCATCCGCTCCGCCGTCAGCGCCGCCTTGTTGATCGCCTCCGCCGCCGGACCGAGTTCTGCAATCAGCCCTTTGCGCATGCCGCGCGCCGCCTCGATGCCGTGGCCGCGATAGCGCAGCACGCCATCCTGCAGCTCCGCCACCAGCACGCAGATCTTGCTGCTGCCGGCGTCAACCACGGTGATCAGGTTCTCCTGCCTGGCGTTCATCGCGGCGCCCCTTGCAGTGCAGCGCCGGGCGCGGAGGCCTGACCGGCAGTGACGCCGTGCGCTACGCGCGCCGGCTTGCGCTTCGCTACGGCTGAGTTCTTTGCCTTGATCGGAGCAACATGGCCGGCTGCAGCGGCAGGTTGTGTGGATGCCTCGGGCGGTGGCTTCGCCGCGTCCGTTGCGCCGGCCGACGCGGCCGTCGAAGGTGTTTCGCCTACCGGATTCGCAGAGCTGGCCGCTGCCGCCGTCCCCGGCTGCATCTCCAGCACCACCTGCCGCTCATACCGCATGTCGACCGACGCCAGCCGGGGATACTGCGCCCGCCACTCCGCCAGGTGCGCTAGGTACTGGTGATACCGCTCCAGGTACTTCTCCTCGCCAAAGTGCACCAGGATGTCCGCGCCGCCATCCGGAATGATCGCCTTCACATCCTCAGGGTTTGACAGGTCCACCTCGCTCAACTTGTGCGAGATGGCTTCTCCGGTGGCATCCAGAGCGGCCATAAAGCCAAGATAGATCTTCATGCGCGCGGCCCGCACCGACCGCGGGTCTTCGGCCGAAATCCCGGTCAAGACGGGGAACGAGTAATGCGGCACATTGCGCACCGCGGCCGCGCCTCCCGCCCCCTCGACATCCGGTCCGGGCAGATCGAAGAGCACTCCGTTCGCATCCACCAGCCCGATCTGCGCGCCCTGGCGCACGAACGCCACGGGAGTCCGTTCCACAATCGCCACCCGCACCCGGTTCGGCAGCAGCCGCATCACGGTTGCATGCTCCACCCACGGCAGGCTCTCCAACTCCGCCCGCCGCGCGGCCAGCGGAATGGTGAAGATGTTCCGGTCCACATCCTCGCCGAAGACGCTGAGCAGTTGCGCGCGCGTCAGGTGGCTGTTGCCCGCGATCTGGACCGACTCCGAGTCCGGGACCACAAAGTGCGCATCGTGCAGCAGATAACCCCGCACCCACAACACACCCGCAAGCGCCGCCCCGGCCAACAGCAGGAAACTGCAACTGACCCCAATTTTTCCCCACAGCGTTTTGGGAACCAGCCCGCCGCGAAGGCTCACGCGAATTCCCGGCCGTCGTGTGCGTCCTACAAACTCCGGGTCAGTATCGATGTTGTCGGCGTAATCGTCCGCGTAGCCATTGGGGTAGGCGGGGTCGCGCCGCAACGGCATTTCGGTCACCGCGGCTCCACGCTTGAACCCCGCCGTTTTAGCTGCCATTTGCGCACGACCCGGCTCCGGCGCATCCAGCACCGTCGAGCCACCCTTCGAAAACAGACTGCCTGATCGCACTCGCTTGAGCAAAGGTCGCGCGGGAATCGCCACACTCATCATATCGGTGCGGGGATGATTCCGCATCCACCGAAGTGGGGGACGTACCCTTTCAGCAACTCACCCGGTAACTGCTTTCAGTGCCTTGACAACGGAGGACCGGCAACGTCCCCCAGCCTCTCCAGCAGCATCGCTCCGGCCTGCGAGACGCTGCCCGCGCCCAGCGTCAGAATCACATCGCCCTCGCGAGCCATTCCCGCCAGCGCCGCAACCCCGGCGGCCATCGACTCCGCATACTCCACGCAGCCGCTCACGGTCGCGGTTCCTGCGCCAGCCCGGCGGATCGCCTCGACCAGCCCGCGTGCATCGACGCCGGCAATCGGCTCCTCGCTGGCCGCGTAGATGTCCAGTACCTGCAAGCTGTCCGCATCCGCAAACGCCCGCGCAAACTCCGGCTCGAGGTCGCGGGTCCGCGTATAGCGGTGCGGCTGGAATAGCACCAGCACGCGCCCATAGCCCGCATCGCGAGCGGCCCGCAGCGTTGCCATGATCTCCGTCGGATGGTGCCCGTAGTCGTCCACGACGGTTACGCCGCGCACCGTTCCCTTCACCTGGAAGCGCCGGTCGACCCCGCGGAAGCTCGCCAACCCCGCGGCGATCCCGTCCGGCGCAATCCCAAGCTGCACTCCAATCGCCACCGCCGCGGTTGCGTTCAGCACATTGTGCCGCCCGGGCACATGCAGCGCGAACGAGCCCACCACCAACCCGCGATAGTTCACCTCAAACTGCCAATGGCCGCAGCCCTTACGGGGTGCACCCGCCTGATTCTCCAGCAACTGCAGGCGGAAGTCCGCCCCTGTCGATTCGCCGTAGGTGTAGACCCGCCGGTGCACCCGCTCCAGCACGTCGCGCAGCAGCGCATTGTCCACGCACGCCGTGGTGGCGCCGTAGAACGGCACGCGGTCCATGAACTCCACGAACGCTCCCTCCACGTCCGCCATATCGCGATAGCAATCCATGTGCTCGCGGTCCAGGTTGGTCACCACCGCCAGTACCGGCGACAGCTTGAGAAACGACCGGTCGCTCTCGTCCGCCTCGGCCACCAGGTACTGTGATGAGCCCAGCCGTGCATTCGATCCCAGCGCATCCACGCGCCCGCCCACCACCACGGTCGGGTCGAGATTGCCCTGGCCGCCGCCCGCCGTCATCACCGCCGCGATCATGCTGGTAGTTGTGGTCTTGCCATGCATTCCGGCCACGGCGATCCCGTACTTCAGCCGCATCAACTCGGCCAGCATCTCCGCGCGCTGGATGACGGGAATCTTCCGCACGCGGGCTTCGATCACTTCGGGATTGGTGGCGGGAACAGCCGAACTGGTCACCACCACATCGCTTGCCGCCGCATTCGCCGCCGCGTGCCCCTCGTAGATCACTGCGCCCATCGCGGCCAGCCGGTCGGTCACCGCTGACCGCCGCAGGTCCGACCCCGATACCGCATACCCCATCGTCAGCAGGATCTCCGCGATCCCGCTCATGCCAATCCCGCCGATGCCGATGAAGTGTATCCGGTGCGACGGAGCAAACAGAAAATGTCCGGGCAAACTCATACCCCTTCAATCTAACAGTGCGGCCGGGCAATCGTCGGCAGGCCGCGTAGACCTCCCAAAACAAGCTCAAATTCATCCGAAAGATAGCCGGGGATTACACGCGCCGGGGCCCTCGCACCCCGCAACCAAATGGCGTATCTTGTGTCTAATTCACCAGGAGTTTTTGGAGCCGTTCTGAGCAGTTCACGGACCGGAAACTCAATGAACCAGGGTCCTTGCGATCCGCGCAACCCGCGGCGGCAAAGCATCACCGGGCAAGCGAAGGATGGGCAGGACAGGACGAGTGAGTATGAAGATCACGCGAGTTTTGAAAAGCACGATGGTTGCGATGGTGATGGCGGGCGCTCTGCTGATGGCGGCTCCCTCTGCGGCCCATGCGGCAGTATTTGTTGGTATCGGCATCGCTCCTCCGGTCATCCCGTTCTACGCTCAGCCCATCGCTCCCGGCTACGGCTACATCTGGACGCCGGGATACTGGGCCTATGGCGACGACGGCTACTACTGGGTCGACGGCGCCTGGGTTTACCCGCCCTACATCGGCGCGCTCTGGACGCCCGGTTACTGGGGCTGGGGCGTCGGCGGCTATTTCTGGCACGCGGGCTACTGGGGCCGCACGGTCGGCTTCTATGGTGGCATCAACTACGGCTTCGGTTACTTCGGCACCGGCTTCTGGGGCGGGTATTGGAATGGCGGCCACTACTTCTATAACAGCGCCTACAACCACATCGGATTCCACAACAGCTACGTCTACAACCACCCGGTTGCCGGATTCGACGGTCGCCCCGGTGGAGCATCCTTCGCCCGTGGCGGCAGCGCGGTTGCAGAGAACCGCGGCGCCGGCATCAACGGCAACAGCTTCGCCAACCGGGCCGGCTCCAACGCGGCGCCGCGCTCCACGTATAGCGGCGGATCCGCCAGCGCCTCTCGCGGAAGCGTTGCCGCTCCGCAGGCCCGCTCGTTCTCCGGGGGCAACGCCGGTGGTGGCGCTCGCGTCAGCGGCGGGGGCGGCTTCCATGGTGGCGGCGGCGGTGGTGGACACGCCGGCGGCGGACACCGCTAGCAACAGGCAAATCTGAAAGAGCAAGGGCTGGGGAACAATCCTCAGCCCTTCTTCTTTGCCAGCTCCGCCGCCATTGCCGCGATTCGTTCCAACGCGCCGCTTCGTGCCAGCGACCGCGCTCTTGCCGCCATCTCTGCTCGTCGCGGCGCATCCAGCAGCAGCCCGCGCAGCGCCTCCAGCAATGCCGCCGGAGTTGCGTCCCGCTCCAGCAGCATCACCGCCGCGCCCGCATCCGCCAGTACCTCTGCATTCTTGCGCTGATGATCGTCCGCTGCGGCGGCGAACGGCACCAGCAGCGAGGGCCTGCCGGCCGCGCATAGCTCCGCCACCGTGCTCCCCGATCGCGCCAGAACAAGGTCCGCCGCGCCGTACTGTGCCGGCATGTCGGTCAGGAATGCCTCGACCGACCAGCGTGTCGCATCCGTGCCACTCGCGGCGTACGCAGCCTGCGTCGCCTCCACATGCCGAGCGCCCGCCTGGTGCACGATCGTCAACCCCGGCACCGCTGCCAGCAACTCCGCTGCAATCTTCGGTATCGCCTGGTTGAAAATTTGCGCCCCCTGGCTCCCCGCGGTTACGAGCAGCCGCGGCGCCGTTCCCGCCGGCCGCGCAGGTAACGTAAACAGCTCGGGGCGCACCGGGACACCGGTCACCTCGGCATTTCTGAAGTACTTTACCGTCTGCCCGAAGTTCACCGCCGCCGCGTTGACCCATCGGCCCAGCCAGCGGTTGGTCATTCCCGGCACAGCGTTCGGCTCATAGGCCAGCGTCGGCACGCGCAGCAGGATCGCCGCCAGCATGCCCGGCCCGCTCGCGTATCCGCCCACCCCGACCACCACCTGCGGCTTGAACTCGCACAGCAGCCGCACGCATGCGGCAACCCCAAGGGGGAGATCGACCGCAGTCCGCAGTCGCGTCGCCAGGCTGACATTCTTCAACTGTCCCGACCGCACCAGCGTGAGCTTGAACCCCGCCTCCGGAACCAGCCGCGTCTCCAGGCCTCTGGCTGTCCCCACAAACCGGACGTCAGCTTGGTACCGGTCGCACAACTCCCGCGCAATCGCCAGCGCTGGAATCACGTGGCCGCCGGTCCCACCGCCTGCAATCAAAACCCGCAGCGCGCTCATGTCCCTCGAACCTTGAACCTCGAACCACGAACCTGGCTGCTCAATCAATCTCACGCGTGATGTTCAACAGAATCCCCAAACTGGCCAGCGTAATAAACACCGACGTGCCGCCGTCGGAGATCAACGGCAGCGTAATCCCCTTGGTCGGCACCAACGCCAGCACCACGCTGATATTGAAGAATGCCTGGATCAGAATCGCCGACGTGATTCCAAACGCCAGGAAGCGCGCGAACGGATCGGTCGAGAGCACCGCCGCCCTCATCCCGCGATATCCCAGGAACACAAACAGCGCGACCACCGCCAGCGCGCCCACCAACCCAAGCTCCTCGCAGATATTGGCGAATATGAAGTCGGTATGCGGCTCCGGCAGGTAGAAGAGCTTCTGCACGCCCTCCATCAGTCCGCGCCCCCACACTCCGCCCGTGCCCACTGCGATCAGCGACTGCAGAATATGAAAGCCCGCGCCCCGCGGATCGAGCTCCGGATTCACAAACGCCAGCATCCGCGCCCGCCGGAACGCCACATGGAACAGCATGTAGTACAGCACCGGAGAAGCTGCCAGCGCTGCGATGAAGAAGTACTTCAACTGCGCGCCGGCGAGATACAGCATCAGCGCGGTCACGCCCGCACAGACCAGCGCGGTCCCCAGATCGGGTTCTTTCAATATGAGCGCAATGAACACCAGTGGAGGCAGCGCCGCGCGCAGGATCGTTCCCTTCACGTCGTCCATCGCGTGGATGCGCGTCTGCAGGAAGTACGCCAGAAACAGCACAATCACCGGCTTGGCCAGCTCCGAAGGCTCGAGCGTTGTCCCCGCTACCCGGATCCAGCGGTGCGCCCCATTCATGCCGTGCATCAGGAACACGCCCAACAGCAACAGCGTGGTCACCGCGACCGACCCCACCACCACCGAATAGCGGTTATAGCGCCGGTAGTCCACCTGCATCAACAGCGTCAGCGCACCCATTCCCAGCAGGGCCCACAGCGCCTGCATCCGCACGTACGCATACGGAGACCCCACCGTCTCCTTCGCCATCACCGCCGACGCCGAGAACACCATCACCAGCCCAAACAGCACCAGCAGCAGCACGGTCCCGAACAGCCATTTGTCGACCCCAACCCGCTTCGCCATCCAAACCAGCCTTTGGCCTTTAGCCTTTAGCTAAAAGCTAACGGCTGAAAGCTGCTTCACCAATTCCTTAAATACCCGTCCCCGCTGCTCGTAGTTCTCAAACTGATCGAAGCTCGAGCAGGCGGGCGCCAGCAGCACTACATCGCCGGCTACCGCGTCCTCTGCGGCCTTGCGCACGGCCACATCCAGCGTGCCCGCTGAGACTATCTTGACGACTCCCGCCAGATGGCGCTCGATCTTCTCCGCCGCCGAACCTATTGTGTAAACAACTTTGCACCGCGCGCGCAGCAAATCGCTCAATTCCATGTAATCCGAGTTCTTGTCCTTGCCGCCAAGAATCAAGTGCACGCCGCCGGGAAACGCCTCCAGCGCCTTCCTGGTCGCGTCCACATTGGTCGCCTTGGAGTCGTTGTAGAACTCGACGCCGCGGATAGCTGCGACGAATTCGAGCCGGTGCTCGACCGCCTTGAAGGTGGCCACCGATGCGCGGATGCTTTCGGCTGGAATGCCGCCCAGCCGCGCTGCGCAAACCGCGGCCAGCACATTCTCCACGTTGTGTGCGCCCTTCAGCGGAATCTCCGCTATCGGAAGAATCGGCTCCGGCTTTGCGGATTCACGCGGGATGAAGAGGATGCTTTCGCCGTGGACGAAGGCGCCTTGCTTGATAGGCCGCCGCCCGCTGAACCAGAACACCTGCGCCCTGGTCTTCCCAGCCAGCATCTGGGTCGGCTTGTCTTCGCCGTTCAGGACGAGAAAATCCTCCGGCCCCTGCCGCGCCGTAATCCTCGTCTTCATCGCCGCATAGTTCTCAAACGTGCCGTGCCGGTCCAGGTGGTCGGGCGTGATGTTTAACACGACGGCGATCTGCGGATGAAACTCCACCACCGTCTCCAACTGGAAGCTCGACACCTCCAGCACGCTCACCGTCTCGGGCGTGCTCGGCGCAATCAGGTCGATCACCGGCGTTCCGATGTTGCCGCCCACCAGCGTCGGCCCGCCCGCATCGGCGAAGATCTTGCCCAGCAGGGAAGTGGTGGTCGTCTTCCCATTCGACCCCGTTATCGCCACCACTTTGCCTTGCAGATACCGGCTCGCCAGCTCCAGTTCGCCGATGATCGGCGGTGCAAGCGCTCCGAACGCGCGCACCTGCTTCAGCTCCGGCGTGTCGTACGGCACCCCCGGCGACACCACAATCAGGTCCTGCCGCCGAAACGTCAGCAGCCCGTGCCCGCCCGCCTCCACCATGATCCCCGCATCCAGCAGCGTGGGGATTTCTCCGGCGAGGGCAACCGCGCTGCGCGTATCGGACACCGTCACCCGCGCCCCCTGGTCGCGCAGAAACAGCGCCGCCGCCATCCCTGACTTGCCCAACCCCACCACCAGCACGCGCTTATTCTTCAATTCCATGCCTAGACTCCGACGCCCAAACGGTTACGCTTCCATTCGAGACCAATCCAGACAGCGGACAGATCGCAAAGCAAGGCCGTCATCACTATCACCGACAAATAGCCAATCCCCATCGGCAACTCCGCCGAATTGCGATGTAAGTCGACGTAAATCTCGTGGCCGACGAGCGCTGTGATCCCCAAGGAGCCCAGAACGCAAGCCCCGAATGAAAATGCACGAGCCTTCCGTAGAAATCCCAGCAAGCTTCCAGATATAAGGCAAAGCGGTACAGCAAAGATAACAATTAAGCCGCTGATGCCGAGAACTACGCCTCTAAACGTCGTAGCACCCCACCCACCAATCAACAAGGCCCAGGCCAGAGAATTCACGGCCGAGAGGACGCCGGCAATAAGGGTCAGACTCAGGGCGAGGATGCGAATGGTCTTATTCATCATCGTAACTTCAGCGTCGTCAGCGCGAACAGGGCGAATACCAGCGCCATAATCCAGAACCGCGTAATCACCTTTGCCTCGCTCCACCCCAGCAGTTCGAAGTGGTGGTGCAGCGGAGCCATCTTGAATATCCGTTTCCCGCCGCGCAGCTTGTAGCTGCCCACCTGCAGGATCACGCTGGCTGCCTCCAGCAGAAACACGCCGCCGATGAACGGCAGCAGCAATTCCTGCTTGATGATGACCGCGACGGTGCCGATCGCGCCGCCCAGCGCCAGCGACCCTACATCGCCCATAAACACCTCGGCGGGATGCGCGTTGTACCAAAGGAAGCCGATGCTGGCGCCCATCATCGACCCGCAGAAGACGGTCACCTCGCTGACCAGCGGCATGCGGTCCAGTTCCAGGTAATCGGAAAACACCACGTGTCCCGACACATACGTCAGCACCGCCAGCGCTCCGGCCGCGATGATGGTGCACCCGATGGCCAGCCCATCCAGCCCGTCCGTCAGGTTCACCGCGTTGCTGATCAGCGTAATCACCAGCATAACGAACACCACAAACGGCAGGAACGCCATCCAGTGCATGTGCGGAATCGCACCCATCCACTGCCAGACCAGGTCCGGCCGGAATTTCTTCACCACCGGCACCATCAGCCGCGTCGAGTAGCTCCCATGCTTCTCCAGCCGCAGCAGCGCCACTGCCACCGCCGCGCTCGCCAGGAATTGCAGGCCGAGCTTTTCCCACGCGGTCAGGCCTTTGCTGCGCTTGCGCACCACCTTCACGTAGTCGTCGGCGAATCCGATCCCGCCAAACGCCAACGTCGACAGCACTGCGATCCACACCGCCGGGTTCGACAGGTCTGCCCACAGCAGCGTCGGCACCAGGATGGAAATCACGATCAGCACGCCGCCCATGGTGGGCGTGCCGCCCTTCTTCAGGTGGGTTTGCGGACCGTCGTCGCGCACGTACTGGCCGATCTGGAACTCGCGCAGCCGCTCGATGACGAACGGCCCAATCAGCAGTCCGATCAGCAGCGCCGTCATGCTGGCAAACGCCGTCCGGAAGGTCAGATACCGGAAGATCCGGAACACTCGGAAGTAGGGAAACAGCTTCTGATACAGCAGCCAATAGAGCAATCCGCGCCCGCCTTCTTGCGCGCAGACCGTCCTGGCTGCGCACTGATGGCTATGTTAACAGGCTCTCGGGACCGCTCGCCGATTTACGCGATAGTCGTATCCGCCCCGGCACGGCTCCACAGCACGCGAATGTCGGTCGACTTGTTGAACGAGAACGCCGGCGGCGAGCTGGGCGCCGTAATCGCAAAGAAGTCCGCGCGATGCACGTCGTCGGTATAGATGCATGGCCGCGCGTCCGGCGCGGTGGGCTCGACTTCGACGTGGCTCATCTCCAGCCGGTTCACGTGGCGGAAGTAGAAGCCGTACGCAGGCAGCGCGCCCAGCATTCCCGGCTCGGGGTAGGCGTTTTCCCGCTCGGCGACCACGATCTTCGCGTCTGCCTCCGTGCCTCCGCCCGTGCACTGCACGAAGATGTCGGAAAGCTTCAGGTCCTCGACCAAGTAGCCGGGGATGCCGGTGATGTTCGATCCGTATCTTGAAGGCGTATTTTGGCAGGTGATGCCGGAGATCAGCACCCGCTTCAGCGTGCCGACAACGGTGCTCTGGTCACCAGTGCCCTTCGGTCCACGCAGCCGCGCCCCCAGCCGCAGATAGATGGGGCAACTGATGATGTCGCGCATGGTGATGTTGGTGACGGTAATGTCTTCCAACAGCGCGCCGTCGACCGTCTCCAACGCCAATCCCTGGCAGCCCTCGAAGACGCAGTTGGAAATGGAAAAATTCTTGAAGCCACCGTTCGACTCGGTCCCCAGTTTGATGCGGCCCGTGCCGCCCACCTTGCGGTCGGCCTCTTGCGTAAACTTCTTCCATGTCCCGTCCAGCACCGTGCCCAACTGGTAGCAGCCGCTAACGAAGCAGTTGGTGATGGTGAAGTTCAAGCAGGGGCGGTTGTAGCCCAGCGCGAAGCTGGATTTAGGGACGATGGCGTCGTCCCACGGCGAGTTCACCGTGCAGTTCGACACGCGCACGTTCTGGCAGCAGTCGATGTCCATACCGTCGCGGTCGGTATCAATCTTCAGGTTGTCAATAGTCAGGTTATCGACGCCCGTCAGCAGCAGCCCGAAATGTCCGCCCTTCAACAGCGAGAAATCGCTCAGGGTGACGTTGCGGCAGTTCTTCAGGCCGATGGCCTTGTTGCCCACGCCGGGCTGTTCGGCCTGGAACTGGGGATAGTTTCCTCGCCCCGGCCGAGCTCCTCCGCCGAATCCGCCTCCGCCGACCGCACCTGCTCCGGCGGGTCGGGCCGCCGCGCCCGCTCCTCCAGCAGCCGCAGCCGTACCCCCGTACACTCCGCCGCCGGGTCCAGCAGTTGCCCCAGCCGCACCACCCGCTCCGGCTGCTCCAGCCGCACCTCCAGCACCAGGCGGTCTGCCGGGTCCAAAGCCCGGCCCGGAAGCGCCGGCGCCCGCCGGAGGCCGTCCCGGTCCCGCACCGAAGCTCAACCCGCGGCCCCAGATCAGCCCCGGTCCCGTGATCGAAATGTCGCTGATGCCTTCGCCCCAGATCAGCGAATTATGCCAGTGATTGTGGCCGAAGTCCTGGTACGCGTCGTACGCGGTCTTCGGCTCGGCCGCGTCGTAGGTTCCGCCCATGTAGCCGGTGGTCTCGCCCGGCTTCGGCGAGTCTGCCGCAATGATGGCCGAGCCGTCCGACAGGTAAAGGCTGACCTTGCTCTTCAGCCGGATGGAGAACGAGATGTAGCTCCCTGCCGGAAACACGACCGTCCCTCCGCCGGCAGCCGCAGCCGCCTCAATCGCCTTGTTAATCGCTGACGAGTCGACGGCCTTGCCATCACCTTTCGCGCCGAACGCGCGCACATCAAACGTCGCTGGTGTCGTCTCGTGCGTCGTGACCGGCGCATGCGCCCCGGCTGCCGGGTGGGCTCCGACAGGTGTCGTCGCACCGGTTTGCGGAGGCGCGGCCAGCGCAGGAATCGCAGATACAGCTGAGGCGGCAAGACCCATGCTGCTGAGTCTCAAAAGGTCGCGGCGGGCGGAGTCAAAGTTTTTCATATCGCCCGCCATCCTAGCAGAGCCAATATATGGATTGGAAATATTCCCCTCAGGAAACCCCGATGGATCGTCGTGTGCCTCGGGGCCTTCTCAACTAACAACTAACAACCAGCAACTTACAACTTGACCTCACGTCCACCGCTCGATCGCCGTAAACTCGCCCGCCGCTTCGCCGCCGAGCACAATCCCGTCGCCCACGGTAAGCCACGTGTGCGCCAGCAGTTCGCCCTCCGGCGCTCGCGCCACCCCGTACACGATAGTGCCCGGCACGCCGCGCCACCGCAGCATGGTGTATCCCGCCAACGCCTGCGGAAAGCACACAAACGTCACCGCCGAGTGCCGTGCCACCGCGCTGACCGCCCATTGCACCCGCCGCGCGACGGATGCCGAACTCTCCGCAACCTCCGCATCATTACTCGTTTGCGCCCGCTGGCCGTGGGTGATGGCGCCGATGATCCTGCGCACCGGAACCAGCGCCAGGCACACGCGAAAGATCGCGAGCAGCGTCAGCGCCTCCGCCGCCAGAAGCAGGTCCGCGGGTCTGCGCCGAACGATCTTGCCGAGCAATGTCATGGGTGCGTCCCGGTGTTCAGCTCCTCCCACGCCCCTGCGCGGACGACGCGCCCCTGCTCCAACTCGAAGATGTAGTCGGCGCGGCGGATGGCGCTCGCCCGGTGCGCGATCATCAGCACGGTAAGCGCGCCACGCTGCCCCCGCACCACGTCGCGAATCGCATCCAGAATGCGCGCCTCGTTTTCCACGTCCAGTGCATTGGTTGCCTCGTCCAGGATCAGCAGCGCTGGTTTGCGCAGTAGCGCGCGCGCCAGCGAGATGCGCTGCCTCTGGCCGCTCGACAGCAGAATGCCGCGATCGCCGACGATGCTCTCCAGACCTCCCGGCAGGTCGTACACAAACTCCGCCGCAGCCATCAGCAGCACCTCGCGCAGCTCCTCATTGGTCGCCCCCGGCCGCGCCCACAGCAGGTTGTCGCGCACGCTCTGGTGGAACAGCACCGTATCCTGGCCCACGTATCCCACGCGGCTGCGCCATTGCCGCAGTGCGCCCGGGTCCAGCGCGCGCCCGTCCAGCAGCAGGCGCCCGCGCGTCGGCAGCAGGAGGCCGTTGGCCAGGTCCGCAATGGTGCTCTTGCCTGCGCCCGACGGGCCAACTACTGCCGTAATCCTGCCTGCTTCAATCGCCAGGTCGATGCCACGCAGAACGAAGTTCGGCTCGTGGTTCTTCTGGGGATTCTGATACGCGAACCACACGTTCTCCAGCCGCAGCTCACGTTCCAGGCTCAGCGCAGCCGAAGTGGATTTGCTGCTCTCGATCGCCTCCGGCTCGGCGTGGGCCGTGCACTCCGCCTCGATCGCCAGCACATGGTCGTAGGACGGCAGCACGCCCGCTGCCTGCTGGACCTGGCTCTGCAGGCTGGCGAGCTGCGGCATCAGCCGTGTGAAGATCGCCAGCAGCAGCAGCATGGTGGCCGCCTGCACGTGCAGCACCTTCAGCGCAAGAAAGATGACTGCGCCCAGCGCCGCCAGCGATCCCACCTCGAACCAGGAATCCGATGTTGCCTGATGCCTCGCGGTGACTGCGGCATGCCGCGCCACATCGTCGCACAGCGTGCCGAACAGTTGTACGTCGCGGTCCTCGTTGTTGTAGGTCTTCACGCTCTTCAGGTTCAGCAGGTGTTCTTCGGTCGCTGCATAGACCTCGCCGATGCTCTCGTAAAGTTTCTCCCCGCTCCTCCGGGTCCGCTCCAGCGAGCCCCGCTGCAGCAGCATCAGCGCGCCGCCCAGCACCAGCACCAGCAGCGTCATCGGCGCGGAGAGCTTCAGCGCGACCGCCAGATACAGCAGCGTCAGGCAGCCCAGATTGATCAGCGACAGCAACAGGCTGATGGCCTCCGCAACTCGGCGCAATTCCTCGGTCAGCAGATGGGTCAATCTGCCCGCGCGCTGGCGCACCAGGAATCCCCATTGCGCCTTCACCACTCGCTCGTACACGCGCCGGCTCAGCGCCAGCTCCGCCCGGGTCATGGTCGCGTACGCCATCATCGACTGCGACCGGCGCAGCACGGAACGCAGCGCCCCGGTTGCCAGGAAGACGCCCAGCACCACCGGCAGCCATAGCCAATGGGGCACGCCCGCATCTGCCAGCACTCGCTGCGACGCCGCGCCCAACCGGCCGGCCGCCGTGGAGCCGGCAAAGGTCATGCCTGCAACCGCGAGCAATGGCAGCAGCAGCGCCAGTCCCACACCCTCGGTAAGCGAGCTGGCCAGCGCCATCGCAACGGTAGTCGCAACTGCGCGCGGGTCCACACCGGCAGCGAAGCGCACCAGCGCCCAGGCCGTTTCCCAAGTCGAGCCGGTATCCGCGGATTTGGGCGGCTGGCCCTCCCCCGCGCCCCGCACGGGCCCAGAGCCGGAATTCGACGAGATACTCGATGGCATGGTTGCTACGTTACCAGACCGGCGGCCGGGCCACTCCCGTGCGCCGCCCACCGGCGGCCCTTAGCGCACCTCAAACGTATACTGCCGCTCCCAGTCATGCCCCTTGATCGCGAACATGCTCCCGTCCACCTTCCCCGCAGGGCCCAGCGCGGTCACGTCGATCCGCATCCCCACCTTGCCCTCAATCAGAATCTCAACCTGCCGCGCTACCTTCACCCCGTTGAAGTCGGCGAAGTTCTCTCGCCGCGTCTCCAATCCATTCCCGTAAGTCTTCACCAACTGCCCAGCGTCGTCGAACCAGAAGCCGTTGAACTCCTTCGGATCGGGCGACCCATCCGGGTTTTCGCGTCCGCTCGCAACCCGTGTCATGATCACGCCGTCCACCGTGTCGCGCTTCACTCTCCAATCCGACTCCGTGAAATACGCATCGGTCGCCGGCAGCGGCTCCATCGCCGTCAGCACAAACTGCAACAGCGCGGCGTCGGGTCCCTCCGCCACGCGATAGCGCTTTTTGCCATTGCGGCTGCGCGCAAACCGGCTCTTGCCTAGCACGGCTTCCCGCAGCCATTTGCTGTCGCTCACCCAGGTGTCGGTGTACGTCCCCGTCTCCACCACGCCCGAGCTTCCACGGGTTGTAAACTCCGCCTTCAGCACATAAGGCGCGCCTTGTCCCGCGGCCGGAAACCCCAGCTTCCGTGCACGATTGAAGTAGGTCTGCGCACTGTCGAAGCTCTCCGCCGCGGCGACCTTCCCTCCGTTATCCGCCTGCTTCACCCAGCCGCGAGAATCCGCAGCCCGCACCCCCACGGAGCAGACCATCACCGCCGCGACCACCGCAGCTGTTAGCCTCAATCGCATCACCGAAGTCTATGCGCCTCAACCATCTTGGACGCAATTCTAGTCCGCAATGACTGCCTGACCCAACTCAAATGAGTCAGCCAGGCGGGTGCGGTTACGGCGTTGTGATTGTCCACAGCTCCACGTCTCCGCGGACGAACGGTGCCAGCGCAACTGAGCCGCCCATTGCCGTCAGACTCAGTCCTGTTTCCTTGTTGCGCACCCGGTACCCGCCATCCGGAAACTGGTCCAGATGCCACATTTGCACCTCATCCCCGGTATACGGCTTTAACGTCACCGCCAGCAGCGGTCCGTCGGGCTGTGCCAGACCCACGCCCAGCGCGTCGCCAGTCCCCGCGTTCAGAATCTTGTAGAACCCGCCGCCAACCGGGGCAATCGTCCACTTCTGATTGTCCAGCGTCAGGTAGCGCGACAGCTTCGGAGCCGCCGGCCCAATCGGCACGCCCGGCACATCCCGCACCGGTCCCGTCGGCGGAGGTGTGCCCGCCGGAGGCGGCGGTGGCGGTGCCGTCGGCACCAGCGACTCCAGCGTGTTTTCGCTCTGCCGCGACACAATCTGGTACGTCCCCTCGGTCAGGTTGTCGCCCGCCACCGGCCATCCATCTAGGCTCCACAGCAGCGGCCGGATGTCGAGCACGCTCCGTCCATTCCGCGTCATGTCGGCCTCATAGTGCACGCTGAACCGCTCCGCCCCAACCGCCTCGCTTCCTTCAGCGCCTCCCGGAGCGTCCGCCTTCTCGGTGTCGTAATCCCTCACCAGCCCAAAGTGTCCCGGCCCGATCCGGTGGTCATGCGCCGCGAGAAACAGCGACCCGCCGCCCTTCTCCATGGGATCGCCATGCTTGTCCAGGTACGGCCCCGTAATCGCCCGCGCCCGCCCCACGCGGATGTTGTACTCGCTGTCCTTCCCCTTGCAGCAACTGTTGTGGTTCACGAATAGGTAGTAGTACCCGTCGTGAAAAATGATGTCGGTCGCCTCGCTCTCCCGCGCGGTCGCCACCGGCGCGCCCAGCCTGCCCGGCGCCAGCGCCAGCCCGGTCTTGGGATCGAGCTGCGTCACCCGAATGCTGCCGTGGTACGACCCATAGCAGATCCACAGCGTCCCATCCGGCGCCAGAATCACCCCCGGATCGATCGCGTTCAGGTCCTCGTTTCCATTCGAACTCACCGCAATTCCTCGGTCTGTCCACTTGTACGCCGGGTCCTTGGGGTCCAGCACCGGGTTGGTCGCCAGGCCAATCGCACTCTGGAACGATCCCCAGCTCGACACAGCGTAATACAGATAAAACTGCCCATTCATGCGAATGATGTCCGGCGCCCACACATCGTCCCGAAGGTTCTTCGGCACTCCCGCATGAACATCCTCCGGAATCGCGCCCTGATACCCGTCCGCCGCAGGGCTCGCGGGCGGCGTAAACACGCTGCCCTCCCGCGTCCACGTCACCCCGTCCGGCGACGAGTAGAACGGCGCCCCCCTCCCCGTCGAAAACACCCAGTACTTCCTCCCGAACCGCACCACCGTCGACGGGTCGTGCACAAACGGCATCCCCACCACCGGCACACCCACCGCAGCCATCTGCGGTCGTCCCTGCCCACCACCCGCACCCGGCGCGACCGCCGCAGGCGTTGTGGCCGGCGTCGTCGTCCCGGGCTGTTGCGTCTGCGCAGCCACCTGCGCCACTCCTGGCATTCCCGCCAGCACCGCCGCCATCCCAATCGCGCCCAACCCCATCGTGATTCTCATGCGCTCTCCTCGCCAATTCCTCAGCGCGACCAGCATACCCCGGAACGCCACAACCCTGGGTGCCCCATATCTCGATTTTGAGATGTGGGCATCGCGCGACGCGCGACCGCCTTCATCCCATCCATCCCACAATCTGTCATCCTGAGCGGAGTTTGGCGCGCCCCGCGCCAAACGGAGTCGAAGGACCTGCACAGAATAGCGAACTGCCAAGTCAGTCAGACCCTTTCTCCCTCGCATTTCGCTTTCTCACTCAAAGACGCGGACCCCACAGGCGTACACTTCCTCACAAATGCGTCCGGCCCTCATCCTCACCGCTATCCTCATCGCCACCACCGCCTATTCCAATGCCCAGTGGGAGATCGTCACTCCGCCGCCCACCACCGCCGACCTGCGCGGCATCGACAACGTCGGCAAAGGTGTCGTCTGGGCCAGCGGCACCGACGGCACCGTCCTGCGCAGCGAAGACGATGGCTACCTCTGGCAGCGCTGCGCCATCCCGCCCGGAGCCGACCACCTCGACTTCCGCGGCATCCAGGCCTTCGACGCCAACACCGCCATCGTCATGTCCAGCGGCAAAGGCCCGCTCTCCCGCCTCTACAAGACCACCGATGGCTGCCAAACCTGGACCCTCCTCTTCACCAACCCCGACCCCGACGGTTTCTGGGATTCAATCGCATTTGAGGCTGCTGTCCCGACTGGCAGCCGTCCTCGGATGGGCTATCTGCTTGGCGACCCGGTGAGTGGGGACTTCGTCATCTATGACTCCTCAGACGCGGGCGAGACCTGGCACCCATTCTGGTGCCCAGCAAGTAAATGCAAGCCAGCTAAAGCGCGGCAGGGCGAATCGGTCTTCGCGGCAAGCAACAGCGCGATGGTCGTGAATCCGTACCGAAGTTCTGAGCCATTGGCCTTCGTTACTGGAGGCGTTGGAGGCGTCCGGGTATTCCTCCCACAGGAGCACAGCCCATTTGACGCGTCCTATTGGTGGGCGTTCTCAACCAAAACACTGCCGTTTCCGCATAGTCCGACTTCGGGTGCATTTTCTGTTGCTGCAAACGGAAGAGACTTGATGGTTGTTGGGGGAGACTACGCGACGCCCAACCGAAGCGGCAACTCAACGTTTGTCCCGTTCTCCCCCACACCTGAATCAGCGACCAAGTCGGCCACCCCTCCTCACGGCTTCCGTTCCGCCGTAGCCTACTCCCCCACCACCAAAACCTGGATCACCGTAGGCCCCAACGGCACCGACATCTCCACCGACGACGGCCGCAACTGGCGCGCCTTGAAGCCAACCGCAACCGAGCCTCCAGATGCCGACCAGCATTGGAACGCTCTCTCCCTCCCCTTCGTCGTCGGCCCTCACGGCCGCATCGGCCGCCTCAAATCGGGTGTCCCATGATCAACGCGAGCACCGCGAGCGTTTATCGTGGGGTTGGTCTCTACCGGCCGCGCCGAAAATCCGGGTGCCCCATCCAAGCTCTGCATGGGTGGGATGGTAAACCGCCCGCACCGCCCGCCTTTGTTCTGATTCTTCCAGCCGCCCCAAAACACTGTCAAGCCCCAAAACGACCTAACTCCAACAAAACAAAGAGAAGATAGATAGCAGATGAGTTATGGTCAAACTGCTATCCTTAAAGCATGGGGAATTGTGTAAATCCAACGCTGCCCACCACAATCCCGCTCCCACCGGCCCTACAACCGATCGCTCGTAACTCATTGATTCCGGCTATCTTGCACACAACCCCTATGGAATCATATTGGTGCAGCAGCCATCAGACGCTAACTCACACATTCCACCCGTGTTACCCGCAAGAATACCCGGGGGGGGAGGGGGGAGGGGGTACCCCGTCACTCCACCTCCAAACGCAGGTAGTCGTAGATCACGCCGGCGATGATGGAGCCGGCAGGGACGGTCAACTTGATCACGTTGGTCCCCGCCTTCAACAGCGACTCGTCGAAGGCGACATCGTGTTCGCTCCAGACGCCGTGGATTCCGTTACGGCCCAGTGAGCCGTCGACAAACAGGTGGTCCACAACGCCGATCGGCTGGTCGTTGAGCGCTACGTCCAGGTCCCTGGCGCCGTTACCTGCAATTGCGATCCGAAGATGCCCTTTGCCGCCGCTGGGCGCCTTCCCCAGGTCGAACGAAATCGTCCAGGGAGTCGCGCGGCCCGTCCGGTTGCCGGTGTTCATCGTGGCTGGCTGGTCATTCGGGTTGTCGGTGTGCGGGACCTGCTCGAAGAACCAGTCCTGCTTGTAATCGCTCTTGCCGATGACGTAGTTCACATCGTTCGGGAACCTCTTTGCGTAGACCAGATATTCGCCGTCGTGCGCGTAGTCATCGCCACCCGCGAACTCCTCGCCGGTGCGGTTCGGGTATCCGATCTCCCACACCTGGCGGCCGTAGCGCGTGGGCACCCATTCCACGGTGCCCATATTCAGCGGCTTGCCGCCCGGGACGGTCACGTCGGTCCTGGCAAGCTCACCCAGCACTCCGTCGGCAAAGGCGTGCAGCGTGTACGTCCCCGGGCGCACGCCGGTCAGCTTGAAGTTGCCGTTGGCATCGGCGCGGGCCCAGAACTCGTAGTGCTTGGCGTCCCTCTGCCAGTCGATCTGCTGCACTGGACCAAGCACCCCGGCTCGCCCCATTTCCTGGACCGTGTATGCCGGAGCAGTGAGACCAACCCTGATGTTGGTCATCTTCGCGTCCCTGGCTTGCGGGTCCTTGAGAACGAGGTGGCCGGTGACTGTGGCGCGCTGGTTGCTGTGGGGATAGTCGACTCCGTTGACCCAGTTGTACGGCCACTTCTGGCTCTCGGCGTGGGCGTGGCCGACGGCGTCGTCATACATCGCCTGCGGAGTGTCGCCCACATTGGCATAGATCATGAAGGGGCCGATCACCTTGGTCCAGTGCTCGCCCTTATCCACATCGGCGACGGCGCCACCATAGTGGCTGCTGCGCCAGTAGTTCAGCACCGTAGGCGCCTGGATGTTATTGGTATCGCGGTGGCCGAGGAACTCCACCTTGGTCGGGCCGCCGCTGAGGTACTCGACGCTGGGGTTGAGGATCCAGATGCCGACATGCTTCGTCGTGCTCGACCAGCCGAACGCTGGGTTGTCGAACTGGTCGGCGGTGAAATCGTACTTATCCTCGTGAGCGGCGCCGGCCACAGCCTTCGGGTACGGCTTGTTCCATTTGGGGCCGATGCTCATCCAGTCGAAGAAGTCGGCGAGCTTGCTGCAGAAGCGGGCTTCGCCGAGAACGCTGGCGGGGTAGTCAGGCTGATGCTCGAAGATGGAGTAGGTGTAGATGCCGGAGTCGCCGCGCCCGAGGGCGTAGCGAATTTCGATGTCGGAGACAAAGCTGCCGCCCGGCCCGGCGCCCATCGGCTTGCCGCCGGAGACGCCTTTCATCGATACCTCCGCCATGGCGCCGCCATTCGCCTTCGGATCGATGGTCACCTTATTGAGGGTGGGAGTCGAACTGTCGGTGTCGTGCGACCAGAAGCCGTACTGGTGGTCGGTGAAGGGGCCAAAGCCGCGCGAATTGGCGCCCGGCTTGTCGAATTTGACGTCGGGGAGGCCGTCCGGACCGGCGACCGTGCCCAGCACTTCCAGGTCCTTATATTTCATGGAGACAAGATCGCCCGACTTCTTGTCCACGCGTGCGGTGACGATCCCATTCGAGAGCGTGTAGGCGGATGCGTCTTCCGCCAAGGTGACCGGCTCGGACCTTCGCTGCTGGGCGTTTCCCACAACGGCCACGCAAAGAGCAAGGGAAAATGCAGTCAGGGCGTACGCCAATCGGTGAGAAATGAGTCGCACAGGTCGATCCTCCGGGACAAAGGCAGGCAGACCCTTATAGACCAACGGACCCTGAGATCGCCAGTCCTACAACGCAGAAGAGGCACCCCGACAGGGGTGCCTCTGACTCCCGAAGCCCAATCAAATCTACACGCTGAAGCTCGATCCGCAACCGCAGGTGCTCTTCACGGCAGCGTTCTCAAACTTGAACCCTGCTGCCTCCAACGTCTCCACGTAGTCCACCGTGCAGTCTTTCAGATACATTGCCGAGGTCGCGTCCAGAAACACCTTCAGGTCGTCGAACTTGTACACCTTGTCCATCATCCCGGCCTGGTTCTCGAACGACATCGAATACTGGAACCCCGAGCATCCGCCGCCAACCACGCCGATCCGCAGCCCTGCCGGGACCGGGTCCTGCGTCGCCATAATCTCTTTTACCTTGGCGATTGCCGCCGGCGTAAGGTTGACCGGCTGCGACTTCGGCGCCTCGGTAACAACTTCAGGGGTGGCGGTAACTGCTGCGGTGGCCATAATCGATCTCCTTTGAACTCCTGCCTCTCCAGTATATGCGACCAATTCGGTCGCGGCAAGCAAACTCGTACGCATCTGTTAGATGGGCCGCGGCCCTGGCTGGATGCAGCCAGTCGCCGCCAGAATGGTCAAATCCCGCATCCAGGCCCAGCGCTGCATCATCTGAAACTATGTGAATCCGCTACGCCTCCTTGTCGATGCCTTCGTCAACACCTTTGGCATCACCCAGCCCTCGCCCGAAGCTGAAGCGCGCGCCGGTCGCTATATCGCCCTGATGCTGGCCGCGGTGCTGCTGTTTCTCGGCCTGGCTGCGTGGGTGCTGCGGGTCACCTTCACTCGTTGAAGTGGTCACCTCCCTCGCAATACTTGTGTCCATGGTCACAGAAATTGCTGGAATGCCGCCAACGCTGGGGCGTATCATCTTGACTGGCGGCGTGGTTACCCTCCGCCCAGGCGATTCAGCTTCTCAGCGGAAGCGATCAATTACTCCGTGGCCCATTAGGGGAGGCCTCCATGATGAACGCACTACCAGTCTTGATCGTCGTTTGGGCCGTCTTTACGGGTTTGTTCCTCGCGTTGCTTGCCTATAATGCGACCCTCACCCGGTACGAGGAGAATCAGCTCTTCCTGGACGAAATCAACGTCACCGAAAAAGAGCAGCAGTCCGCGATCGTCCGCAAGATCTCCAAGATGACGCCCTATATTCGCGCTCTCGGCTCCCTGTCGGCCCTGATGACCGTGGTCATCATCGCGATCTACACGTGGGATGCCTGGCAGAGAATCCAGGAGTAAGCCGCCAGCCGTTCCAGGCTTGCGAGTTTCAAGCTGAGATCGACGCGCCCAAAGAGTGAAAGAGCCAGCTTTGCGCTGGCTCTTCCGTTTTTTGGTCGTCCTGGGAGGCTATGCGTTGTACGTCGAGGAAGAAACGCGTCCGCCGCGACCGGTCCAGTTGGTGTGGAAATACTCGCCGCGCGGTTTGTCCACTCGCTCATAGGTGTGCGCGCCGAAGAAGTCGCGCTGAGCCTGCAGCAGGTTCGCCGGCAAGCGGGCGGTTCTATATCCGTCGTAGAACGCAAGCGCCGTGGAGAACGCCGGAGTTGGAACGCCAATCTCGATTGCATGCACGATCGCCTTCCGCCAGCTCGCCTGATACTTGTTGAGCGCGCTCGAGAAGAAGTCGTCCAGCAGCAGGTTGGCGAGGTCCGCATTCTTGTCGAACGCCGCCTTGATGTTGCCCAGGAAAACGCTGCGAATGATGCAGCCGCCGCGCCACATCAGCGCGATGCCGCCCATGTTCAGGTGCCAGCCCTGGTCTTTCTCGGCCGCGCGCAGCAGCATGTAGCCCTGCGCATAACTCACCATCTTGGAGCAGTAGAGCGCCCGCCGCACATCCTCGATGAACTCCTTCTTCTCCGCAACGGTCTTGGTCTTAGGCGGCCCATTCAGCACCTTCGACGTTGCCACACGCTCATCCTTGAGCGCCGACAGGCAGCGCGCAAACACGCTCTCGCCAATCAGCGTCAGCGGCATGCCAAGGTCGAGCGCCGAGATCGCCGTCCACTTGCCCGTGCCCTTTTGCCCGGCCGTGTCGAGGATCTTGTCCACCATCGGCTGGCCATCGTCGTCCTTCTTGCCGAAGATGGTCGCCGAGATCTCGATGAGATAGCTGTCCAGTTCGCCCTTGTTCCATTCGGTGAAGACCTCGTGAAGCTCGTCGGCGCTCAGGCCGAGCGCATCTTTGAGCTGTTGGTATGCTTCGCAGATGAGCTGGATGTCGCCGTACTCGATGCCGTTATGGACCATCTTGACGTAGTGGCCGGCGCCGTCTTCGCCAACCCAGTCGCAGCACGGAGTTCCGTCCTCAACCTTCGCGGCGATCGACTGGAAGATCGCTTTCACATGCGGCCATGCTTCAGGATTTCCGCCGGGCATAATCGATGGGCCAAAGCGCGCGCCTTCCTCGCCGCCCGAAACGCCGGTCCCGATGAAGAGAATCCCCTTCGCGGCCAGGTCCTTGGTGCGCCGGTTGGAGTCAGTGAACAGCGAGTTGCCGCCATCGATGATGATGTCGCCCTTTTCCAGGTAAGGGAGCACGTGGTCGATGGTCTGGTCGACCACATCGCCGGCCTTCACCATGATCATGACCCGCCGCGGACTCTTCAGCAGGCCGCAGAACTCTTCCATTGAGTGGGCGCCGACAACTTCCGTGCCCTTGGCCTCGTTGTTGGTGAAGTCGTCCACCTTCGAGACCGTACGATTGAACACCGCTACTTTGAATCCATGGTCGTTCATGTTCAGGACCAAATTCTGTCCCATCACGGCCAAACCGATCAAACCTATGTCGCAACTTGCCTTTTCCATCGAAACTCTCCAAATCGTCGTCCCGCATGGGACGTGTCAAATAGTTTTGAACCCTTCCAAGTATTTCACCGATCCGCCCCGAATGGCAGCATTGCCGGCTCGATCAGCGTCGTCGAAGTTCTATCACAATCGAGTTACAGCGTGCTGGCACAGCAAAGAGGGCGCACGCTACTGTACTGCATTCGAGGTTGCGTATAGACTTCACCTGCAATTTGAGATTTGTGCATCCCGGTTCCTTCCAGCCGACCCAACAGGAAAGAGAGTCTGCGTTGATTCGTAACATTATGATCCTCGGCGCCGTTTCGCTACTTCTGGCCACGCAACCGGCGCGGCCGCAGGCCAATCCCGGAACTGACCTGGGCATTGACCATCGCTACAGCAATACCGATGCGCAGAGCCTGATCGGGCTGCCGATGGGGTCGCATAAGACCACGGTGGAAAAGAACGGCTGGCTGCGCTGGTCGCAGTGGTCGCTGAAGCGCAAGCCTGTAGATTCGCCGATCGGCTTTTCGGCGCAGATGGACGGGATGCTGGCGATTGAGCCATTTACGGTAGCTACCGGAAGCGAGTCCCCGCTAAGAACAGCCTCGCAAACCTTGTACAAAGGGCGGTATCCATTCATCGTATCGGCGCTTTCGGGCGACGCAGGCATGAAGCTCGAGGAACTCGCATTCCCGGTAGATCCGGAAGCAGTTCCGGGAACGCTGCCAACTGCGCACTCAGGCGCGAAAGGGTTGGATGTCGTGCGCCTGGTATTTACGAATGACGGCGCGGCCCCCGAAGAGTTTCTGGTTAAACTCAGCGGCCGCGAGCGCAACCTGCCTGGACACGTGGTGAATGACGTCTTGCAGACGGGCGCCGGTGAGGATGTTGCGCTCGTTTCCGATGCGGGCGGGGCGAAGGTGATGCGCGAAGACGGAGGGCTCACGCTGGCGCTTCGCGCGACCCTGGCGCCGAAGGAGTCGAGGACCATCTGGCTGAAGCTGCCGTATGAGTGGTCCGCTGCGCGGAATTCTGAGCTATCCTCCCTGAGCGGCGACGCGTTGCTCGCGAAGGCTGCGGCGCAGTGGGATGCGATCTGGGCCCGGGGCGCGCGGATCCATTATCCCGAGCAGGTGCTGAACGATTTCTTCGATGCGTCGATTGCGTATGTTCTGATCCTGACGGAGTACGACGCCAAGGGCGACCTGTGGACGCTGGATGGGCCGGACGTGTACCGGCAGTACTGGGGCCGCGGCGAGTACTTCCAGGCGCGGGCTATGGAGGTGGCGGGGTATCTCGCTCCCGCACGGGAGTCGGTCGAGCACGCGTTCCATACCATGAACGACGACGGCGAATGGGATGGCCCACCAGTGAGCGGCTGGCCGGCGTGGGACAACATCGGCGGCAACGCGGGCGCCGTGTGGGACTACTACCTTTACACGCGGGACAAGGCCTGGCTCGCGCGGGCGTATCCGTTTCTGCTGCGCTCGTCCGAGTGGGTGCGCGACCATCGCGAAGAGACGACATACGAGGATGTTGCGGGTGTGCCTGTGGGCGCGCGGCCAATTCGACGGATGTTGACCGGGTCGAAGTGCAGGGCGGAGATTGTGCCGGAGTTGAAGCCGGGCGAGAAGACCTACTGGTATGGCCTGCTGCCGTGGTCGTACGGCGATTCGGGGCTGCCGGAGGGACATTCCTACTCGCACAATTTTCTGGCCGCGTATGGCGTGCGGGTAAGCGCCGAGGCTGCGCGCGTACTGGGCAAGACGGAGGATGCGGCATGGCTGGATAAGGAGTACGGGGAGTATACGGCGGCGATTCGCGAGTCGGTGGAGCGGTCGGTGAAGCTGGAGAAGACGGCGGTGCCGTATCTGCCGGCGCAGCCGACCCGACCGGAAGCAGCGTACTCGCAGACATTTCTGGCAATCTGGCCGACCGGGCTCTACAGCCCGAACGATCCGCTGGTCAGCGGGCTACTTACCCGCATGGAGGGCGAAGAATCGCAGGGAGTCCCGACCAACGTGGCGTGGGCCGGGCCGGCAGGAATCTGGCCGGGCGAGTCGATGAACATGAGCGAGACGTACCTGCTGCGCGACGACGTCCAAAAGAATGCGGCGATGCTGGTGGCGGCGCTGAACCACTCCTACACGACCAATGTGTTCAAGGAAGAGATTCTGACTGACAACACCAAAGAGCGCGCGTGCGACACGCCACACAGCAACCGCCAGAACGGGCAGGGAACGGGCGATATGCCGGAGGCGTGGGGTAACGCGAACGCCGTGGACCTGCTGAGGGACATGCTGGTGCAGGAACGGGCCGAGGCGCCAGCAGCAGTCGGGAGCAAAACGACGCTGCATCTGCTGGCAGGGCTGCCGGCGGAGTGGATTGCGAAGGTGGGCGACACGGCCAGTGTGGAGCGGACGCCGACAACGCTGGGAACGGTCGTTTCGTTGAAACTGACGCGCGCGTCTCCAACGACGCTGCATCTCGAGTTCAACCCGGGGACGCGGGCCGTGGAGACGTTTGTGCATGTGCCGATGCTGCGCGGCGCGAAGCTGGCGGAGGCGAAGGTGGATGGCAAGGCGCTGCCGACAAGCGCGATCACTATCTCCGCGAATGGGCAACGGGCGATCGTCGCTGCCGGAGAACTCTCGCATCCGGTAACGTTCGACTTCACGCTCACGGCGGGGGCTGCGCAATGAACCGCAGGCATTTTCTTGCGCGGCTGGCGGCTGCGGGAGTGTCAACTTCGCTTGCGGGCTGGTCGCAGGAAGGGGCGAAAGGGCAGGGTGCGGCGAAGGCGAGGCTGGAGATCGACGCGAGTAAGGCGGGGCCGACGATTCCGCGGGATTTTGCGGGGCTGTCATATGAGTCGGCCCAGTTGGCGAATCCGGCGTTTTTCTCCAGCGCGAACAGGCAACTGATCGAGCTGTTTCGCGGCCTTTCGCCCAGTGGGAATCTGCGGCTGGGCGGAGGGTCGAGCGAGTTCACGACGTACTTCGACGCGGACCCGGCCGGGCCACCGCCATTCGAGGTGTTTGGGCCGGACACAAGCAAGACGGTGAAGTATGGGACGGTGACGACGGCACTCGCACTCAGGAATCTGCGTGGGTTTTTGGATGCTGTGGGATGGAGCTGTCTGTATGGACTGAACCTGGGGCAGGGAACCAAGGAGAATGCGGCGGCAGAGGCTGCTGCCGCGTATCGCATTCTCGGACCGCGGCTGCTGGCGTTGCAGATCGGCAACGAGCCCGACTCGTTCCGCAGCCGCTACCGGCCGGCGAGTTATGGACCGGCGGACTTCATCGCGGAGTGGGTCAGTTTTCATGACGCGATTGCCGCGAAGACCCCGGAGGCGAAGTTCGCAGGACCGGACATCTCGAATAAGCTGGCGTTCCTGACGGCGTTTGCAGAAGAAACGCCGAAGTATAAGGACGTGATTTTGCTGACCGGGCACTACTACGCGATGGGGCCTGCGGGGAATCCTGACGCGACGCTGGAACAGTTGGTGGAGCCGAACCCGAAGCTGGCGACGATGCATGCGGCGGGGTTTCCGGTGGTTGCGGAGGCGATGAAGACGGCGGTGCTGCCATTCCGGATGAGTGAAGGGAATTCGTGTTGGAACGGCGGGCAGCCGGGCGTCTCCGACACACTCGCGTCAGCGCTGTGGTGCGCGGACACGATGCTGCGGTTTGCTGCACTGGGTTGGTGCGGAGTGAACCTGCACGGCGGTGGCAACGGCTTCTACACTCCGATTGCCGGCGCGCCTTCGACGGGCTTCACGGAAAGGCCGGAGTATTTCGGAATTCAGTTTGGGCAAAGTCTTGCCGGAGCGGTGTTTCTGGCTGCGACGTTGACCGGCGCGGGGCCGCATGTGACGGCGTATGCGCTGGAGCACAATGGGAGACAGCGGGTTGCGATCATCAACAAGGACGATGCGCCGGTGAGTGTGGAGCTGCCTTCGCCCGTCGGCACGAATGCGATGAGACTAAGTGGGCCGAGTCTTGCGAGCAAGGAGGGGACTGCGTTCAACGCCGTGCGGAGTGCACGCTCGCGCAGAGTCATCGTTGCCGGTCACACTGCGATGATCTATGAGATATAAGCTAGTGACCCGTTTGGAACATTCAACTTAAGGCGAGTGAAAGGCAGTGCAGGATGACGATTTCGATGAGCCGCGTGAGCCGGAGACGCTTTCTGGCCGGGACCGCAGCGCTGGCAGCGATGGCGGCGAAACGGCGCGGGTGGGCGAGCGCGCCGGGAACTGAAAAGGCAGAATCCGCGCGCTACGTGCTGCACTTCGCGCAGCCTGCGGTGACGTGGCCGGATGCGTTGCCTGTGGGCAATGGGCGCCTTGGCGCAATGGTCTTCGGTGATCCTGCGCTCGACCGCGTGCAATTGAACGAAGAATCGATCTGGGACGGCGAACTGCGCGACCGCAACAACCCGCGCGCCGGCGAGGCGGTGTCGAAGATTCGCGAGCTTCTGTTCGCCGGCAAGATTGCAGAGGCCGAGGCGATGGCAACGTCGGACATGCTATCCATCCCCCGGCGGATGCCGTGCTACCAGACGCTGGGCGACCTGCGGCTGGACTTCGCGCCAATGGGGCTTATCGTTGGAGCGAAGGTCGAAGACTATCACCTCGAACTCAACCTTGACACTGCCATCGTGACAACGAGCTTCACGCACCAAGGTACTCGCTACACCCGCGAGGTCTTCAGTTCGGCGCCGGACCAGGTGATCGTGGTGCGCCTGACGGCGCAGGGGCCGGGGAGGCTCAGTTTTGCAGCGAACCTCGACCGTCCCGCCAACTTTCATTGCGAGCTGCTTCCAAATGATCGTGTCCTGCTCACCGGCCAGGCCCTCCCGGTCAACGATAACCCCGGTCTCCCCATCAAGGAGAATCAGACTGGCATCCGCTTCCATGCCGAGATGCTGACACTCCTCGAAGGCGGCGCCTTCGATACCCTGGTTGCCGACCTTCCGCCTGCACCGATACACGTGAAATCTGCCCGCGCCGTTACCCTGCTGATCGATTGCGCGACTAGCTATCGTTATCCCGCGGCCTCCGCCTCGCCTAGCCGCTTCAACGAGGGCGATTCCAAGGCTATGCAAGCCGCCGTTGATCGCAACCTGAAAGCTGCGGCCTCGCGCTCCTACGAAGAACTCAAGGCCCGTCACATCGCCGATCATCAGCGCTTCTTCCGCAGGGCGGAAATCTGGCTGGGCGACGATGCGAACGCCGCGGTTTCCACCGACCAGCGCGTGCAGCGTATCAAGGATGGCGGCGAGGATGTCGCGCTGCTCCCGATCTACTTCCAGTTCGGCCGCTACCTGCTGATCTCCAGCAGCAGGCCCGGGGCGCTGGCCGCGAACCTGCAGGGGATATGGAACGAGTCGGTTGACCCGCCATGGGGAAGCAAGTACACGGTGAACATCAATACGGAGATGAACTACTGGCTGGCCGAGCGGGCGAACCTTGCCGATTGCCACCTGCCGCTGTTCGATCTGGAGGACGCGACCCGCGGGCCGGGTAGGGTGACCGCGAAGAAGTACTACAACGCGCGCGGAATGGTGGTCCATCACAACTCGGACATCTGGGGCGATTCGGCGCCGATCGACGGGCTGGGCGGAGGGATTTGGCCCATGGGGGCGGCCTGGCTCTCGCAGCATCCGTGGGACCACTACGACTACGGCGGCGACATTGGATTTCTGCGCACGCGGGCCTATCCGCTGCTGCGCGAGAATGCGCTCTTTCTGCTTGACTATCTGACGGTGGCGCCGCCGGGAACTCCGTACGCAGGCCAGCTTGTGACCGGGCCCTCGTGCTCGCCGGAGAACAAGTACAAGCTGTCGGACGGAAGATCGTTCAACCTGTGCATGGGGCCGACGATGGACCTCTCGATCACCAGAGCGGTGCTGACGCGGCTGATCAGGGCGTCGGAGCTGCTCGGCAACTCGCCCGAGGATGTGGAGCTGATTTCGCGGGCGAAGGCGGCAATCAAGAGGCTTCCGGCATTCCGCATCACCCACGATGGCCGGCTGCAGGAGTGGCCGGAGGATTATGTGGATGAGGAGCCAGGCCACCGGCACATCTCGCATCTCTTCGGGCTATTTCCGGACGATCAAATTACGCTGCGCGGAACTCCGGAGCTGGCCAGGGCGGCGCGCGAGACGCTGGACCAGCGGCTGGCCGCGGGCGGGGGAAGCACTGGGTGGTCGCGCTCCTGGATCATCAACTGCATGGCGCGGCTGGAGGATGGCGAAGCTGCGTACGCAAACGTGCTGCAGTTAATCCGCCAGTCGACGCGACACAATCTCTTCGATGTGTGCGGGCTCAAGGCGAACTCGCCGTACCAGATCGACGGCAATCTTGGCGGGCCCACCAGCCTGATTGAGATGCTGCTGCAGTCGCACGCGGGAGTGGTTCGATTGCTGCCGGCCTTGCCCAAGGCGTGGCCCGAAGGGAGCTTTCGCGGTCTGCGCGCGCGCGGCGGCCTGGAGATCGATCTGGAGTGGAAGAATGGACGCGCGACCAAAGCCACGCTGCGCGCTGCAACCGATGCTGTCCATCGCATCGCTGCTCCGCGCGGCCAGACCATCGCCCCTGGTGCGCCGGGAACTCGCAACCGCGCCAACACCGAAGCCGCACAGGAGATCACTCTCACGATGAAGGCCGGCGAGGCCGTCACGCTCCACTTTACCTAGCCGGAATGTCTCGGCGGGTGATTACAAATAACTTTCGCTAGCCGCTGTTTTCGGCGGTGAAACTCAGGCCTCCGCCCGGTTAAGAGGGAAATGAGAGAGCGCGAGCCGAGCTGTTGGCAGCTTGCGAAAGCTCTGCAATGGGAGTGGTCTATTTTGAAGCGCCTACGGAGCCGGCTTCATTCAGTAGATTGGCGATACGCTCCGCAGCGACCAGGATCGCTGCCTTGATGTCCTGCTCGAGTTCGCTGGTCATACGCGTGGTCGGTGTGGATATGCTGATGGCGGCGACGACCGGCCTGCTCTCGGATCGCAGTGCGGCGCCGAAACAAATGCCGCCGCGAATCGACTCTTCCCGATCCGACGAAATTCCGGTCCGGCGTATCTCTTCAAAATCCTTGAAGAGCTTATGGCGATCGACGATGGTGAATTCGGTCCGCGCATATAGTCCATACACCTCCAGGATGCGATCGGCCAGCGCCCGCTCCTGAAAGGCGGTAATCACCTTGCCCATGGCGCTGCAATGCGGCGGCAGCACGCGGCCTATCTTGTTGGTCATCCGGATCTCGTGAAAGGTCTCGATGCAGTCCAGAACATGAATGCGGTCGTCGTAAAGATAGGAGAGGCTCACAGTTTCGTCGAATGTGCTGGAAAGGCGTTCCATCTCAGGTCGAGCGATGGTGCGCACCTGGTCGGCGGCCTGCACCAGCCAGCCGAAGATCAACTTGGGAGCGAGTTGGTACGTGCCGTCGCGATGTTGCTGCAAATACTTGTGCTTCTCCAGCGTCAGCAGCACGCGGAACAACGTAGTTTCAGGAAGATCTACCCGGGTGCCGATCTCCTTCAACGAGAGGGGCACTTGGCCGTCAAAGCAATCGAGAACTTCGAGCGCGCGGCCGATGGTGCGAAGGTAGTACTGCTGGCCGTTCGACGAAGCATCGGACTGGAGCGCCCACTTTGGAATGCGCCGCCGAACCGCCTTTTTCGCGCCGGTCGGGGGCGCCTTCATTGGTTCCGTCGTCATGTTTCCCTCGTGCCGTTTCGGAACGACTATAACAGCAGTAAGGTGGAGCTGTTTCAGGTTCTGCCCTTAACTTCCATAATGACGTTGACACACACAGCTTTGGTTGGGTAGAACGGAGGCTCTTCGATCCGATTCCTCCGGCCGCGTCGATCTGAAACGTGGCCGACGCCCAGTGAGTTGCGAATCGATACCGGGAAGGACTCCATGCAGCGTAGAGATCTCATTCGCTTTGGCGCGGCGACCGTGGCGGCCAGTCTGCAGCCGGCGCTGCTCTCCGCGGCTGCGTCTGGCAAGGCTGCGCTCGCTGCCGGGGTCGCGCCCGGACCGGTTGCACCGGCCAAAGCCGAGCAGTGGGGCATCTTCGAGATATCGCTTCCTGGTCCTTCCAGCGGCAACCCATACAAAGAGGTTACGTTTACGGCACGCTTCACCCTGGAGCATCGCAGCGTGCAGGTCACCGGTTTTTACGATGGCGACGGCACCTACCGCGTGCGCTTCATGCCGGATGCGCCCGGCCGCTGGACCTTCGAAACGCAGAGTTCCGCGCACGAGCTGGCAGGCCATGCGGGCGAGTTTGAGTGCACTCCGCCGACGACCGCCGGCAATCACGGACCCGTCGGAACGGCGCATCAGTTTCACTTCCAACACGCCGATGGAACTCCCTACTTCCCCTTCGGCACGACGACCTACGCGTATCTGTTCGCGGCCGACGACAGTGCGAAGGCGTCCTTGCGCGGCATGCAGGAGGCGCGCTTCAACAAGAGCCGGGTCTGCGTGCTGCCCAAGCCCCTGGGCAACGGCCCCACGCTGCTTCCGTTCCCCAACCCCACCGCCGATGCGAACGGCCGCGGCGGCGCTCCCGATCTCACGCGCTTCAATCCGGCGTACTTTCAACAGCTCGAACGGCGCCTGCTGGAACTGCAGAACACCAACATCCAGGCCGACCTGATCCTGTTCCATCCCTACGACGCGTGGGGCTACAAAGCCATGGGTGCCGAGGCCGACGACTTCTACCTGCGCTATGCGATCGCGCGGCTTTCGGCATTCCGCAATGTCTGGTGGTCCATCGCAAATGAATACGATCTCGTCCGAGCGAAGACTATGTCCGATTGGGACCGCTTCTTCCGCATCACGCAAGCGGAGGATCCATACTCGCATCTGAGATCAATTCATCACAGCCGCGTGATCTACGACCATTCGAAGCCGTGGTGCACGCACGCCAGCCTGCAGAGTTACGACTTTGAGAAGTCCGCGGAGCGGCGCGCAGCGTGGAACAAACCGATCGTCTATGACGAAATTCAGTATGAGGGCGACATCGACCGCCGCTGGGGCAATCTATCGGCCGAGGAGATGACGCATCGCTTCTGGCTGGCGGCGGTGCGCGGCGTTTACGCAACCCACGGTGAGGTCTTCAACTCGGACACCGGCGAGTCAAGCTGGTCCGACGCCGGCCGCCTGCGGGGTGAGTCCGGCCAGCGCATCGCTTTTCTGCGCGCACTGATCGAGCGCATCACCAAGGCGGGACTGAACGAGTACGAGGGCGCGTATTATCTCTCAGCCGGCGCACCCGGCGAGTTGTATCTCTACTACCTCGACTACCATCGGCCAGCGCGCTACGATTTTCCGCTGCCAACAACAGCAAATTTTTCGGCAACGCTCATCGATCCGTTTGCGATGACGGCAACTCCGGTGCCGGGATCGTTTACCGGAACGTCGCGGCTGGCGCTGCCGGGCAAGCCGTATCAGGCGATCCTCTTCCAAGAGACCTCGGATGCCAAGGGCAAGCCCGCGCCTGCCGGTGGGCCGCAGGTCCCAGCCAATGAGCCGGGCTGATTCCGATGAGACTCCACACCGCCGTCCTACTCTTTTCCGTCGCATCGACAGGCGCTCTGGCAGCCCCGCACATTCGTGTCTCCGCGCAGCCAACTCCGCGCGAACTATTCGCCGCGCAGCGGCTGCAGCAGGCGGTCGCGGGCCTGCCAGGAGAGGAGCAGATTCTGCTTGCGACCCGGCTCGATCCGCTACTGAAGCCGTATGACAAGCTGATTCCCGCTTTTGGGACGGACGCGAAGGAAGCATTTCTGCTGCGGCGGCTGCCCGGAACGCATCCAGCCACCATCATCGTCGCCGGATCGGATTCGTCGGGCGTGCTGTATGGCGCGCTGGAGCTGGCAGATCGCATTCGCGCGGCGCATGCACTGCCTGCCACGCTCGACTTCGAAGACCACCCACGACTGAAGTTGCGCGGCACTGCCATTGGCATGCAGAAGCGGGAGATCACCTACGAGGGCGCCGAGTATGACTATCGCTACACGCCGGAGGAGTTCCCCTGGTTTTACGACAAGGCTGAATGGACAAAGTATCTCGATCAACTGGTGGCGGAGCGCTACAACACGCTCTATCTGTGGAACGGGCATCCGTTCACCTCATTGTTGAAGCTGCCGAAGTATCCTGAGGCTCAGGAGTTGCCCACGGCGCAACTCGAACGGAACATTGCGATGTTCCGCTGGCTCACCGCCGAAGCTGATAAGCGCGGCATCTGGGTGCTGCAGGGCTTCTACAATATTCACCTGTCGCATGCGTTCGCGAAAGCGCACGGTGTGCCGATGCATCTGTCGGCGCCCACGCCGCTGGCCAGCGAGTACACCCGCTATTGCATCTCGGAGTTCATCCGCGAGTATCCCAATGTTGGCATCTTCATGACGCTGGGCGAAGCGATGGGCCCGCACTACGGTCCGGAGTGGCTGACCAAAACGATTATCCCGGGCGTAAAGGACGGCCTGGCTGAAGAGGCCAAGGCGCTGGGTCATCCCGTGGCCGAGCCGCCCATCGTCGTGCGCGCCCACGCCACCGATATCTACGATGTGATGGCCGCCGCGAGGCCGCTGTACGCAAATATCGACACCATGTTCAAGTGGAACGGCGAGTCGCTGACGTGGACCGACGTGCGCGGACCGGTGAAGGACGAGTTTGAGAAGCTGGTTGCGGCGTCGAATGTCGAGATTGCGAATGTGCACCTGCTGTCGAACCTGGAGCCGTTTCGCTGGGGCGATCCGGACTTCATCCGAGAGACGGAGGCGAGCTTTGTGCGCCTTGGCATTGCGGGGCTGCACCTTTATCCTCTGCGATACTGGGACTGGCCGTACACGGCGGACAACACCACGCCGCGGCTGATGCAGACCGATCGCGACTGGATATGGTACCAGGCGTGGGCGCGCTATGCGTGGAACCCAGAGCGCGATGCGGCGCAGGAGCACGCGTACTGGGTGGCGCAGTTTGCTCGGCATTTCGGCACAGCGGAGGCTGGGGAACATCTGCTTGCAGCGTATGAACTATCCGGCGGTTGCGCGCCAAAGCTGCTGCCACGGGTCGGCATCACCGAGGGCAACCGCGAGGTGCTGTCGCTGGGCATGACCATGCCGCAACTGATCGACGCGGCACGCTTCAATCCCGCGCAGACGCTGTGGACCGGCGACGCGCCGGATGGTGAGCGCCTGGATGAGTACGTGGCCAACCAGGTGAACCACAAACCTCATCACGGCGAGACTCCGCTGGGTGTCGCTGCGGAGGTTGCGGCGAGTTCCGCCAGTGCGGTCGCTGAAGCCGAAGCTGCCGCGCCCGGCATTAGCGCTGCTGCGCGGCCGGAGTACGACCGCATCGTCAACGACATGCGCGCGATCGCCGCGTTGATGGCGTACTACAACCACAAGACGCAGGCCGCGGCGCTGGTGATGCAGTTCGGCTACGACCATGACCCGGCCGACCTGGCGAAGGCTGAACCGCTGCTGGCAGCCAGCGTTGGCGACTTTGCCCGCCTCGCGCAGCTCACCGAGACTGCCTATCGCAATGCTGCCGGCATGCAAACCTCGCAGCGTCAGATACCAGTGCGCGGAGGGTCCACCACGAACCATTGGCGCGACCTGCTGCCGGTCTATCGGGCCGAGCTGGCGACGTTTCAGAAGAGAATCGCAACGCTCGGCTCGGCGCAACCTGCGAGCGTCGAGACAGTTCCCGCGCCGCTTCCGCAGGTCGCATTTACGCTTGCGCCGGGCGCGGGCGAGGCGTTCACCGTGCGCCCTGGCGAAAAGCTGTATACGGACGCGGCAACGCCAATTGCAAGTGTTGCGCCGGAACTGGATGGGATGACGGGGATCCGGGTGTCCGCGCAGCAGGAGAAGCCGCTTGAGTTCACACTGGAGAAGCCGGCGCAAATCCTGGTAGGCTTCTTTAAGTCTTCCTCCAGCAAGGCAATCAACGTCTCGCCCGCGACCGAGCAGTGGAACATTCTGCTGCCCGATGCGCTGACGACGGAGAAGGGCCTGCCGGTGTCGGTCTGGACGAAGCCGCTGCCGGCGGGGCGGAACGACCTCGACCTGGGCAAGGGCACTTATGTCGTCGTCGGATTCATCCCCGAGGACGCCAACGTGAGCCCGCACGTCAACTTCAGTGCGAAGGGGACGAACGGCGGGCCGCCGAACCTCGACTGGCTCTTCGAGAATTAGAAGCACAAATTCAGCACCGCAAAATCAGCACCACCGCGCGGTTGAGTTTCATCACATGAATATGCCCGAACTGGAAGAGATCCGGAAGGCCGCCGCGGTGTCGCGCCCGTCGGCGCACAACCTTCAACTCCTCGACAATCCGATCTGGAATGCGCTGACGACGGAGCACCGCGCGCTGGCGCTGGAAGACGGATTGGCGAGACGCTATCCCGCGGAGATTGGCCCGTTGAGCGGCCTGGCCGAGCAGACTCCGAAGGCGTATGAATCCCTGCGAGCCCTGACTGGTACTGGTCCGGGCGGCTTTTCGGCCCAGTTTCTCGCAGAGCCGCCGTTAGACCGGCCCGGCTGGTCACTCATTCGCGAAGGCCTGATGAGCCAGATGATTTGGTCCGGAGACACACCTCCGCTGACTACGCCGCCAGCAGGGCCGGCCATGTTGCGGCATCTCACGCGGGCGGACGTTCCTGCAATGGTGGAGTTGGCGGAGTTGACCGAGCCAGGGCCATTTCGGGCGCGCACCAGTGAACTAGGCGAGTTCTTCGGGATTTTCGAATCGGGGCATTTGCTCGCGATGGCGGGCCAGAGGATTCGGCTCCCTGGCTTCATCGAGGTCAGCGCCGTATGCACGCGTCCAGATGCGCGTGGTCGCGGCTATGCACGGGTGGTGATGTCGGAAGTCATTGCGGACATCCTTGGCCGCGGTGCGCTACCGATGCTGCATGTTCTCGCCGACAATCATGCGGCGATCCGCGTGTATGAAGCGCTTGGTTTTACACATAGGCGAAGGCTGCATCTCGCCGTGCTGCAGGCGGAGTAAGCCGACTCATTCGCTGTCAGGTTCCGGCGGCTTTTCCCCCAGCTTCTTGCGGGCCGGAGGATCGGGCACGTCGCTCGACAGCAGCGTCTTGCCGCGCCATTGGGATTCGGCGACCTGCTTGCCCGAGGCGTCGAAGTTGTCCCAGGTCCAGGTGCCGTCGGCGGCGTAGTGCTTCACCCAGAATGGCGTTCCGTCTTCGCGGAGGTACTTCTCGCCGATCTCCTGCCCGGCGTTGAAGGTCACCAAGTACATCAATTTGCCAGTCGGATAACTGAAGACCTCTGGTCCATGGAGGAGGATGCGGCCGTCCTGGGTCGGCATGTAGGTCCACGCCGCGGTGATATCTCCAGCTTTGTCTTTGACGACAGCCTTGGCGATGTTTGCGCTGCCTTGTTTTGAATTCGCTGTGTCGCCGGTTGCATCTTTGTCCAGCACCCAGGCCTCGTTGAGTTCAATCTCGTAGTTGGGCGTGTTCTTTGAGGTGACGATGTGGATAGTGCCGGCGGCGTCCTGAGTTGCAGTGGTGTAGCCCACTGTGCCAACGTCTGGCGGAAGGTTCTTCATGATCCAGTTCGCGCCGTCGTCATCGGAGAGCGCGACGTAGGCTCCATCCTTCGGGGTGTGGCGGCCTTTGGGCGGGTTGTGGTCGCCGACAAAGAAGAGGCGGCCGCTGGCGAGGCGGATGACGCTGGGGCGCTGGCCGCTGGCGAGTGGATCGAAGGGTGTTTTCGACTTGACCCAGGTCTTGCCATCGTCGTGGCTGGTGGCGAGCGGCATGCGGCCATCGATCGAGGAGTTCTTGCCGCCGAAGCCGAGTAGGTCCCCATTCTTCGCGAAGACGATGGTGGTGTGACGGCCGGCCGTGCGGCCGCCGGTGTCGTACCAGGTCTTGCCTTCGTCCTTGGTGGCCCACACTACGCTGATGGAGCCGTTGCCGTCGGCGTCCTGGCCGGTGGAGTCGGTGGGGATGTAGATGGTACCATCCTTGCCGCGGACGATGGAGTTGATGGGCTGCGAGACGTAGCGGCCGATGGGCTTGGGGAAGGTTGGGAACATGACTGGAGACCAGGTGACACCGTTGTCCACGGAGGTCATATAGGCGAAGGGCGGCGCGCCGATGAGGCGTGAGAAGCCGAAGAACATCCAGATCTTGCCGGGATGCGCTTTGTCGTTCCATATGACGGGCGCGCAGAGGCCGGAGTCGGCAAACATGGGGAAGGGTTCAGGCATGTCCCAATCTTCCGAGCCGGCGCGGCGGCGCATGATGAGGATGGTCTGGTCGGGATCGTCCTCGCTCTGCGGCGTGTTGTAGTAGGCGGCGAGAAAATCGCCGTTGGGCAATTGCTGGATCGCGGAGTTGTGATAGTTGATGCCGATGCCCGGAGCGATTCCGAGTTTCCAGCCGACGCCGGACATGCTGTGGCCGTCCAGATTGGGGAAGAGTTCGTGCGTGTGATACCAGGGCTTGGCGGGATCGGGGCCGGCGGTGAGGGCGCTGGGCGCAATGGGTTGTTGCTTGACGGCGGTTTCGAAAAAGAACTTCTGCGCGGGACCGGGTTTGGCCGCTGGCATCGGCGCCTGGACGACGCGGAAGCCGATGTTGCCGTCCTTCGATGCATACGCCGGGGCCATGCTGGCGCGATTGGCAGCGCGGGCAAAGTAGGGCGCGGTAGCGGGTACGTCGAGGTCGGGGGTTACGGTGCCATCTTTTCCCTTTCCGCCCGTGTGCCGGTAGTCGAGCCCACCGCCGCGGACCACTTTGGTGTAACCGGCAACGGCACCGACAGGATCCACCTGCTCGCCGGGTTGATACGGCGCGTACCAGTCCATCGTCCATTCTGGCCGGCCGACGCCCATGTTCTTTACGCTGAAGGCATTCGCCGAATCGGGTTTGGGCATCTCGTTGGAGTTGCCGAAGATGTCGCTGCCGCCCGCGCGCGCCACGTACTCCCACTCAGCTTCGGTGGGCAGACGCCAGGGCTTGCCCGTTTTCTTCGTCAGCCAGGCGCAATAGGCCATAGCCTGCGTCCAACTCACTCCTGCGGCGTATGCAGGCGTGGCCTCGCCAGCTTTGTAGGTGGGGTCAAAGAGGCGGTACTCCGCAGGGCTGACTTCGGTGACGCCCATTTTGAAGGCCTTCGAGATGCGCACCGGATGCGCGGGCACTTCGTCGAAATCGCCATGCTCTGGCCGGGTCGACATAACGCCGAATCCCTTGGTGACGGAATCGGGCAGGACAGCAGCGTCAGCGCCCATGGTGAAACTCCCTGCAGGAATCGTCACGACGGCAGGCACGCCATCCTTCGCCAGCGGAGGAGCCACTCCGGCCATTGCGACTGGTTTGCCATCCTTTTGCGCGATGCCGAGGCTGACGACTCCGAGCAGCAGCACGCTGATCGCCAGCATTCGGAACCTCGAACTCGCGGGCATCAACTTGCTCCTCCCTGGCCGCGCGCGCGATTCAGGTTGTAGTCCAGCGGGCCGAGGTCGGTGCGTGCAGCTACCTGCTTTCCGTCAACCAGGAGTTTCATCCCCTTGCCTTTGCCGTAGCGGGTTCCGGTCGAATCCCAAAGAACCGTGAGCAGGTGTCCATGATAGGGAAGGGCGTCGATGGCAAAGTAGCTCCACTCGCCCGCGGGCAGCAGCGGCCGCAGTTCGATGCGGTTGTCTGCGCGTGGGCGCAAGCCGACCAGCCCGGTGATCAGCGGGTCGGCGAAGCCGGAGTGGTTGTAGTAGTTGCCGCGGCCTACTTGATTGTTCTTGGCGATCAGCATGTCCTTGGCGATCCACTCATCCGTGTCCGCGTCGAGGTCTTCGTCAATCCAGTCGATGACGTGTCCGTCCTTCAGCGTCTGATGTTGCGCGAGGACGTAGCGGGAGAAGAGCGTGTAGTAGTCAGCATGAGTCATCACTACAGCGCCGGGGTGGTCCTCGTAGGCGGCGAGCGCGGTCAGCGTCTGCGTCATCGCGAACGGCCACTCGGGTCCGTTCCACGTGCATTGATCGGAACTGGCGAAGCGGAAGCGCGGACTGCGCCGCTCGGCGGTCGTCGCGCCATACTTGCCGTCGAATCCCTGAGGATCGAAGAGCTGCTTCCATGCCACTCCATGAGCGACCGCTGGAATGTCGAACTGCCAGGGGATGTAGCCGATCTGCTCGCGAACGCCGGCAAGCTGCATAGTCGTTCCCGGATCGATAAACTTCTTCTGCTTGCGAATTCCTGAATCGGCTGCGGGCGACATCACCTCGTAGAACTGGTCCTTCGGGTTCCACAGGTGCGTCTCGATCAGGGTATGCAGCAGGTCTGCCTTGCGATTGAAGTCGGCTGCGGTTTGCGCGTCACCTTCGCCGGCGGCGATCTGCGCGATGGCGCGAGCGTCGCCGTACATATAGCTGTTCAGCGTGGGCCGATAGCCATCTCCGCTGATGCTCTTCTCCATTGCGTCGCGGGTGTCGATGGACCAGAAGAGACCATTGGAGTCTTGTTGCGTGTCCTCCCAAAGCTTGTAGTTGGCCTTCATGGCGGGCAGCAGGGACGTACCGAGCGCGCGGTCTCCGTTCACGAGAGTCAAGTCGCGGACGGTCGCGGCCATGGCGTCGCTGTATTTGTGGGAATCGACGCCGGGAGAGAACCAGTAGCGTGCGTCGTCCTCGGCGATCGCAGCGTCGCGCAGCCAGCGGGCCTCAGCGATATGGAACGGGGCAGCGTCGGGCAGGGCGCCATAGTCGGCCATTGCGGGCTTGGGCAGCCACTCCGTGATGAGGTAGCCTTGTGGCGATTTCACGAGGTGCTTCTTCCATGCATACCAGCGGAAGTAGTACATCTCCTCAAAGTGCTTGTCGGAGGAGTCGAACCACGGAATCTCGCGCTGCATCCACGTCCAGGAATCCTCGCCGCCTTCCCCTTCATAGAGTGCGCCTGTGGCTTCGCGTTCCTGGTCGTGAAACAGATCGACATAGTGACTGTAGTCGGCAGGCTTCAGCACCGCGGCTCCGCTATGGGGAGTTGTGCTCAATTGGGCGTGCAGGATCAGGCCGAGAAACAACGGAGCCGCGATCCCCGCCGCGATTACTCTTCGAACTCCCATTCTTGTGGCAGTCATGTTCATATGTACTCCATCGCGATCCAGTCACTATACGGTCGGCGTCGTGGTTCGATCAATCGTGCTCTGATGCTGACCGTTTCCGCTTGATTTGGATACCTCAACACTTTGCCGCAGCGGAGGTAATAGAGCTCTGGCCTCGTCAAGGGCAAGAGCGGCACCACGCTTGAGGCAGGCAATGTCGTTGGTGCAGAAGAGAAGGTCGATCTTCTGATCGAGCCAGAACTTGAAGTCCGAAGGGCCACATGCGGATGCGATGCATTTGTGATTCGCGCGGGCTGCCTCGATGACTCGAGCAGCTGCCTCCCGTACGGATGGGTGCAGGGTTTGGCCGGGATAACCAAGGCTCGCGGCGAGGTCCGCCGGACCGACAAAGAGATCAACCCCGGGCACCACCGCAAGCTGATCCAGATTCTTCATCGCCACAGCGGTTTCCACCTGGGCCATCAGGCAGAGTTCGTCGTTCAGGTTTTGCTGCGTCTCGGTGACCGAGTTCAGAACTCCATAGTTCACGGCACGCGAAACGCCGAAGTGTCCTCGGCCTCCGGCGGGCGCGAAACGGCCATATTTGACCATCTCGTGCATCTGTGCGGGTTCGTCGACCATGGCGACGTCGATGATATCGGGGCCGCACTCCGCAGCCTTCAGGATGTTTTCGCGCCGCGAGTCCGGGATGCGGATCATGGTCAGCATGCCGGATCCGGACGCCATGCGGCAGAGGTCGGCAGCTTCGGCAAAGGTGATTGGGGCGTGCTCCATCTCAATCCAGATGGTCTGGTAGCCGAGGCGCGCGGCCACCTCGAGAAAGATCGGGTCATAGAAGTAAAGGGCCGCCCCAAGAAGGGTCCTGCCATTGTTCTGTTCAACTGCTTTGCGCAATCGATTCATCTCTGTCTCCTACGGTTCTGTCGCGAGCAGACGGCCTTTTCATTGCCAGCCAATCCCACAAGGTGGGGCCAGCCACGCGATCCGCCGGTACCACAACGCTTGCAATGCAACCGATCATGAACATGAGGGTGTTGCCCACGGCGCCGATGGTGAACTCGTGCCACGGATAATTCCATTGGTGAAGGTCCCAGGTGTGGCCGCCGTTCATCGTCATCGTCGCCCAGGCGGTAAAGATCAGGTTGGCCGCGATCGCGCATAACGCCGCCGTGCGGCCGGCCCGTCGAACCAGGAACGCCAGAAGAAACAGGCCGGCCAGTCCACCAGCGACGATGGCCGTTGCCAGGTAATAGAGCGATAACGCCGCCCCCTGGGTCTTCGACAGGCGAAGCGCAACTTCGATGGCGAGGAGTCCACAAACAGCTACGGACATCTTGCCGACGCGCAATCGTTGCTGGTCGGTGCGGCGGGGCGCGAAATGACCATAGAAGTCTTCGACGATGACGACGGCCAGGCAGTTGAGGTCGGATGCCAGCATGGACATGGCGGCGCCGAAGAGCGCAGCCAGAAATAGTCCGGCGACGCCCGCCGGCATCTGCGTAACCATAAAGTGCGGAAAGACCTGGTCAGGCTTGGTGATGGTCGCCGGGAGATGCTCGCCGGTGATGCGGTAGAACGCCCACAGCAGGCTGCCGATGAACATGAACGCGGTCCA
>CAZAXI010000009.1:0-49277 GCA_964489045.1 uncultured Granulicella sp.
AGGGAGAGGTCTGCAAAACCTTTATGCGTCGGTTCGATCCCGACCCGCGCCTCCACTTTTATCTTATTGAAAATAAAGAATCGGTAACCGAAGGCGCTGATTTTGCACTACTTTTGCATTTACTTTTCGCCCTCCCTCCACTAAATTTGCGCCATGAGCGCACACGTCGTTACCGTTCCGGTTATCCCCCAAGTCACCATCTTTGTCAGGCACTCCGTCGATTGTCCGCAGATTTCCAAGGGCAATTTCTGCAAGACATGCAAGTGCCGGAAGTCGCTGCGCTGGTACATCGGCGGGAAGCAAGTCATGCAGTCCGCCCATACCCGTAGCTGGGCACAGGCTGAAGTGGCAAAGCGCAAGGTGGAAGCTCAGTTTGAGGCGGCTGATCCCACGAAGCCTGTAACGTCGCTGACGGTGGAGGGTGAATCGCGCCCGACAATCGAGCGGGCCGTGACGCTATTTGTATCGAGCAAGCGTTCGCAGGGGCTTGACGACGGTGTGCTCAAGAAGTACGACCGTGAGCTTGGCCGCTTCGCAGAGTTCATGAGCAAGCGGTCTCGATTCTTTCCCCATGAGATTCGCCTAGAGGACGTGACGGAGTTCCGTGCCGACTGGGAAACCCTCTATCCCTCATCCACCACGCGGGCGAAGGTGCAAGAGCGTTTGCGGGGGTTCCTTCGCTACTGCTACGACGCGAAGATGATTGACCGCGTACCGCAGTTGTCCGCTATCAAGGTGGACGAACCGCCGACGATGCCCCTGACTGACAAGCAATATGCCAAGCTGCTAGAAGTCATCCCCAAAGAGTTCCCTGCTACGAAGGCGGCCCGCGTTCACGCGCTTGTGCGCCTCATGCGGTACAGCGGGCTTTCGATCCGCGATGCGGTGACGCTGGAGAGGGATGAGCTTGTGGAGGACGAGAAGGGCGGCCTGCATCGGATCGTGACCAGTCGCCAGAAGACGGGGACGCATGTGTCGGTTCCCATTCCGCCCGATGTGGCAGAGGAAGTCAAGGCCGCTATGAAGCTGAATGAAAGCTCAAAATACATCTTTTGGAACACGGGGACGGGCACTCCGCAAACGGCGGTGACAAACTGGCAACACGATCTGCGGCAAGTCTTCAGAGCGGCAAAGCAGCCGGACGGCCATCCCCACCAACTGCGGGATACGTTCGCGGTGTCCCTGCTACAGAAGGGCGTTCCGCTTGAGGAAGTGAGCAAACTGCTGGGGCACGAATCAATCAAGACGACCGAGAAATACTATGCAAAATGGGTCAAGGCCCGTCAGGATCGGCTAGACGCGCTGGTGGTGGGGACGTGGGACGCGCCAGTTGCGATGCAAGCCTAGCGGATGAATGGGCGATGCTTATCGACGACCCAAGCACCATTCACCTTGCGGCCCGGAAAGATGCCGTGACACTTTGGGCAGAGTACGGTTCGGTCGAACGAGTCATAAGATTTTGCAGGCATCCCGTTTATTCGGCAGGGGGTCATGTCCAATCCTCCTAGTGCGAAAGTACCGCAGCCGGGGCGATATGCGGAGCGTTACGAACGAATTATTTCTAGGGGCTATACGCTGTGTGGCAAGATGGTTCCCATGCCACCACGCAAATCAATTCGCCCAGCATATCGCCTCATCCCTGAGATGGTACCGAGCGACCTTTGGGGCCGAAGCGCCTACAGGATGCTTGGTGGCAAAGCCGCTTGGAGAAAACAGATTCGTCCTGACGCGCTCGCAAAGGCGAAGGATCAGTGTGAGACTTGCGGCGAATCTTCTGGGAGTCTGATCTGTCACGACAAATGGGTCTATGACGATAAGAAGGCTATCGCAACCTTGAGCGGTTTTGAGATTCACTGTCGCGGCTGCGACTCGGTAACGCACATCGGGCGGATGGTCGCAATTGGCGCTGATCCGACACCTATTTTCGAGCATCTGTGCCGAGTGAATAAGTGCAAGTTCCAAGAGGCTGTCACCACCATAGATGACGCGGCTGTTCTCTGGGAGAAACGCGACAAAAAGAAATGGAAAATCGTTGTTGCCCCTGCGCTGCTAAAGAAGTATCCAGAGCTTGCGGCGCTTCCGAATTTCAAACCCGCTGTCGCCGGATACGCATGATGTCAAAACCTAACCTTCAAGTGCTGGATTATCTCGCAAGCAAGGGCGTTCGCTTTGTTATCCCAGAAGGTGAATCAAGCCATTCGGGTTACTTTGTAGGGCGCGAAGAAGTTGAAGAGTTCCTAGACGATCCTGACGAGTTCTTTGCAAAGCAGCACGGCGTAACGAAAGCTGAATACCGCGACTGGAGAGAGGCGGGCGGTGCTGTGCGTTGTTCTGCCACGACTCGCAAGGGGAAACAGTGCAACAATTTTGTGAAGACTCCCTATAACCTCACCGCGCAAGGATGGCTGGCGCTTCAAGGCCATTACTGCGTGATCCATACAGAGGGCGTGGGAGTACCGGGGCTTAGGGCGCGGGCGTGAGTTATACGGCTGTCTGGGCCGCCAAAGCTAAACAGGCGTACTACGAGGTCACCGGACGCGCGGTGGCGCGTCTACGGCGCTACAGTGCCCTTCCTGTGCCGGGTTCTGTCGATTGTGGGTGTGACCGCTAGGGGTCTGAAGGCGGGGATGCTGCGGATTCGGTACCTCGTACCGTCGCAGTGCCTATCCATTGGTGGGATGGATACGCGCCAAGCGTACTGGTAGATTGCTACCCGGCCTCTCTTTGGAGGAGAGAGGGTCAGAAAGGGAAAGCACAAAGGATGTATCACAACCTCGAATGGTTGGGTCTCATCCTGTCGCTACTGAATCAAGTGATTGGTCTCTGGCGACAGACCCGGAAACCCAACCGCTAACGTTTAGCCCATCGCCCGCAACATGGGAGGTGTTGCCGAACGGCCCTCTTCTCAGAGCCAATCTGGGAAGAGGGTTTTTTACGTGCTGTGGTGCCCCAAAGAGAGGCGTGGAGCGCGGTGGAGAGTGACCCTACTGGCCCGCGCCCCACTCGTACGCCAGTAGGGTATTTCGATGTTGGTTAGTTGGAACCGCTGAGATGCGCGGCGACGGCGGCAATCTCTGACTCTGCCAATGCGACTTGAGCGCGGGCCAAAGAAAGCCGGGCAAGTACGGCTGCGAGAGTCACTGGCGCGGGCTGTTCACTGCTAGGCGCTGGCGCTGATGGCGCGGGGCCGTGCGACGGATCGGTGACCGTCAACGCGGCCTGCAAGTCTGCAAGCGGTGGGACAGGCGTTGGGCCGCTGGGCGAGTCGCCCGGTGGAACGTACTCCTGCGTATAGCGCAACATTGTGAGGTCGTGAGTTGTCATCGTCATCGCACCACGTTCCTAACTGGGACACCGCTGGGGAAGATGCGGCCCAAATGAAACGCTTTCAAAAATTGCTCTGAACTCATCCTGTTCACTTGGTAATCCGTAAAGCTGCGCGGTTCGCCTGTGATCTCGTCCCACCCCTCATGCAGAATTTCCTCTGGTCGCTCTTGCGAACGATCTCGCTCAAGGTTGACGTAAACAGGTTCAGGCGGTGGCGGCGGCGCGGGGCGCTGCTCTAACAAGTGGTATTCATCCAAGCGAAGGGCCGCCCGCTTGAGCATTTCCTGCGTGAATATCTGGCATCCATTCCGTTCGAGGTACCCAAGAAGGCGTTTCATGTTCTCGGGATTATGAAAATACCAGCCGCTCTCCGCTGCTATGAATCGCTTGTATTCGTCGGCGTTCGCTGCCATCGCAAGCTGCCAAGGCATTTGCAAGCCCGCGACGGACGGGTCAATCCATACGAAACTATCGCCGTCTAGGTCAACATCTTTCTGAGTTAGCAACCTTTCGCGGACGGTTGCAAAAATCTTGCGCGTCAAACTTTGAATCTCCGCCTCTGCCGCCCGGATCGGCGCTTCGATCCTCTCTTGTTCTGCTGCCTCTTCCGCTCTCAATTCCTCTTGCCATTTTCGATAGGATTGCCTGTCACGTTCACTTGCCACTGTTCTACCTCCCTCTCTGACGCTGTGCGTCAAGCATTGCCCGGACTCCCTCCGGGTCTGCCCCCACGTTGAACGTAGGGCGTTGTGGTGCGACGGGCGCGGGCTGGGGCCGCTTCTCCTGAATGAACGCCCGTGTGAATGATGCGTCTGACGTTGGCACGGGCGCTGTGCGACCGCATGAGCGGTTCGGACACGTCACGGCATTGTTGACCAGCAAAACATGCGTGGAAACCCACGTCGAACCGCATCGGATGCACTTACACTGCCACGCAAGTTGCGGCTGCCTGCGAACTATATGCTCGATTTGCACGGTGCCCAGTCTGCGGCCTTCTAGGTCTAGGAATCCGCCCTGATGTTGTGTCGTGCTCATATTGCGTCTCCTCTTGCCCATGTGCCGTCCGCGCTGTTTCGCGCGGCGGCGGCGGTCTGTTTCATGGCTCTACTGCATTCGAGTAAGGCGCGGGCATCGTTGACGGCCACGCTTCCATGCGCGAAGAACTGATCGGATAACTCGCGGCATCGTCCGGGCGGATCGTCCTCAAACGTATAAGCGGTTCCACCGTCCATCACCGTCGATAGGTGGGCGTGATCGCCCAACGCGAACCGTAAGAACGTGGCGAATCCAAGGTGCTTTGTGGTGAAGGTCTGATCGCTCATGCAGCCACCACCAACGCAGGCGGGAACAGGCGGCGTCCCTCTGGCGTGTTCAACAGTTCGAGGGACACCCCGCCCGGCGCGGTGACTGGTAGAAGCTCTCCCCGGCTGTGCCCACATTCGAGACTGGCAACGGTTGCGCCCTGCTCATCGAAGGCAACGGCGGCGACTCGTCTGAGTTCGCCGCAATCTGGGCAGAGCAGACGGCAACGTGTGGTGATGCTTGTTCGTCGCCTCATGCGGCGGCCCTCGATTCACCACGACCGCGCCGGATTTTGGGGGCGAAATAGGTGGGCAACCCTGCTTCAATGTATGCCTCACCACAGCGCCGAATGACATCCTTTGCGAGGGCAGGTTCTACGGTCTCGCCTGCTAGAAGCGCGAACCATGCCTGCTGCGCTGGCTTGTCACCCTCAAGAGTTTTGGTGGTTAGGCGCTCTAAATCGACCTTGAAATCTAGCGACAGGCTTCCCGGCCCGAGGGTATTGTTTTTGGGCGCTTCGTCATCGTTGACGATGGCTGCGACTGTCGATAATTCGCCCAGTCTGGCGTATGCGCGAAGCGTTGCGAAAAATGCATCTTGAACGTCTGCCCACTTCTGACGCGACCGTAGCCGCGATGTGTTCGTCTCGTTTTTCATCGTCTCCTGTAGTGGATTTTGTAACTACTTCGGTACCTTGCACGGCCTGCCTATCTCAGGGCGGAGGAGTGCGGGCGTCTATGCGCCTCGTTGTCGTGATCCTCTCGCCGTGCTGATATGCGGGGCCGTTCCATATCGTCGCCCGCTGCGGTTTATTTTTCCGCGTGGTCTGTTGACTCGTCCGGGCGACGGGATGGATTGGGACGGAGATATGTCTCTCTCCCTAATGTTGAGAGCGGCGAGACACATATCCCCCGGTGCAAAATGGATCTTTTTTTAGGCTGCTTCCTCAAGCTCCGAATCAACCTCATCGAAGTCGGCTGCCTCTGCCTCAAGTGCCGGGTCAACCTCATCGAAGTTCCATGATCCGTCTAGACGTGAAACTGGATACTTGTGCTTGAGGCTGCGATAGCCCGCTTCTTCCCGGCGCTCTCTGCGGCGGATGATTTCTTCGAGTACGGACAGTTGCATGAACTTCTGGCGGTAGCGAAGCTGGTCTGTCCGCCAACCCAACGCCTGCATTCGGGCGGCGGCGTATAGTCGCGTTCCCAAGCTGGCGGGCGGGCGGGCCGGGTCGTTTGAGTAGCCCGGTGCAAGCCACTTCGGAAGTTCGAGGAAGACTTTCATCCAGACCTGTGCCTCGATGGAACGGACGGTCTGGTGGTCGAGTCCCAAGTCTGCGCAGTGCCGGACGATTGACCAGATGCCTTTGCGGACGATGGCGCGATGTTGCTCCATCACGGCGTAAAACTGTTCAAGCCGGGCGGAGGTGGAGTTAGAGTTGACGGTTGACGGTGCTATTGCGCTGGTTGCGCCTTCGGTGTAAGCATTGTTCATTGGTTCCTTGTGGTGGGATAGCGGCTTGTCTTCGTGCTGCGGGGGCCGCACCCGTGGTGCGGTGGTGCTGATCGCAGAGTGAGATTCCAACGGCTTCATTGCTCCCCTGCGACGTTTTGCGCGGCGCTGTCTATACCGCCGCTTTCAACTTCTCGTAATTGAGTGAGTACAGATTTGTCATTCCGCGACCGCCCCGACGCACAATTGATATGTAGCCGATTTTGACTAGCCGCGCGAGAGAGCGGGACACGGTTCGCGTATCGCAATTGAATGCGTTGGCGATAGTCAGGTGGGAAGGGTAAATGACATCGTTACCCGCTGCCCTATGAGTCATCAGGTACGCGATTATCCCAATGTCTTGAACCTTGAGGTCGGGGTGCTTGTCGATGGACTCTAAGAACGCTCGTAATTCGTCGAGAGCTTTCTCCTCTGCTTTTGTGTTTGTCATGCTGCTCTCTCCTCTTTATCTTTGCCTTCCCCCGTCATCTGCTTCGCTACCGCCGTGACGTATCGGTACGCCTGCGTTGGATCGAAACCAGTGCCGATTCTGCCCGGCGCGAACCGTTGCCCGGCGCGAAGGATTGCGCCTTCCACGGCGGCGTTCGGGTAGATGCACCACCGCGCCGCGTCTTGCTGCGACGGTTCTGTAAGGTGCGGTAGAACGATGCACCATAGGCGCTGGTACTCGCTGATACGCTCGATTGTTGTCATGCTGCCTTCCTCTCTTTCTGTCCGCTGATTCGCACTTGAGCTTCCTCCCAATTCACACGGTGCCCACTAGGGTCACGGAATCCGCCGCCAACCCACGACAAGCCCACACGCTCTTCGATTTGATTTAGGGCTACGACCAAATCGACTGGCTGCCCGGTGGCGGCGTCGATGTAGCCTCGCGCCTGATCGCCGCTCCATCGCAGCCCCGCGTCGGATGGACGCATGGACGCATGGACGTGTCCAGACGCGTCTGACGCTGGCGGGATGCGTCCGCGTGGTACGGACTGGTCAGATTGCATCTGATTGATCCGGTCGTCATCTGAATCAGGCGGAATGCGTACAGACGCACTCATGGGTATAGGTACTGGAGGGTTTTCTTCAGTTTCACTTCTCACTTCTCGCTTCTCGTTATAGTGCGCACCCTCTGGAGCACCTACAGGCGCACCCACTAGCGCACCCTCTAGAGCGGGCTTGATATAACGGATCGCCGCAACGTCTTTAGTTTTGACGGCTTCGGAGATCGAAAGCTGGAGCGCCTTGTGCGGCCCAATCGTGGGGATGTACTTATCAACCCAGTACGGGTAGATGAGCGGTGATCGCGGCGTGATCTTTCGGAAGATGTAGCCCTTCTCCTCAAGGGAGTGGAGTACGCGCTTCGCCGCGTCTGGACTTAGACCGGGCAAGTAGGTTCGCAACACTGGCGCATTGATGAGGCCGCGCCCCGTCTCTTTGTCGGCAAGCATCGTGAGGTACACCAACGTCAGAGCCTCATTGTTGGAGAGGCGTCCGTCGTAGGTGTGTTCCATCAGTCCGCGCCGTAGCTGGACATAGCCCGCGAATATCATCATTCGCCCTCCTGCATGATCTGGGCGGCGATGTCAGGGTGACGCTGTACGAGTCGGCGGAAGTTCTGGCGGGCATTCGTCTCGACCTTCTTGACGGCGAGGGGATGAGTGTCGGTGGTGTACTTGTCGGGATTGAGCACGACTTTGCGCCAGTGCTCCATTTTGGCTTTTGTATCTTGAGGGGTGTCGCCGCTGGGCGGGGCGAGGTATCGCTGCATCATTGCTTTGAGTTGATCGGTCGTCATCTAAGTTCTCCGGTAAAGCTGCGCTGGGCGCATGGGTACTGCTGTGTCTGGGCGCGGCGATTCGCGCAGAAGGTCGATAGCACCGTGAGGCATGGCAACGCACAGGGCGGCCCGCGCTCATGGCGGGGATGGTCTAGGTTGTGGGGGACTTTTCAGTCATGCCCGGTGCCACGCTGAAGGATCAGGGGCGCGGGATGTTGCGGTGTTGCTTGCCTTGGGAGTTCATCTTGTCCATGTCGTCTGCGTCACGGAGAGTGCGCTAACTAGGAGGTCAGAACTCAGAAAACCACTGTAAGTCCATTATCTCACGGCGGGGCCATATTGTCAACCACACCCGCTGCCACCCTGTCAAGGGGTTCTGCCAACTATTTTGTACAAATATGGCCTCCCCTTTTTTGTCTGAGGTCACCACACGTCCGCGATGACTTGCGGCGGCCTCTCGACAGGTTTCTTCCCGGTGGATGTCCACTTGTAACCGTCCGCTGGTATGACCGCCGCCAGTAGCCGCTCTGCCGTGTAAGCGTTTAGGCGGTGACGACCCTTCGCAGGCAAGTATGAGTCCAGCGCCGTTTGACATGCGGCAAGCCGGATCAGGCGCGGAACCGCCGTGTCTACGATCAGCGCCAGCACAGCACGGAGCTTGTGCCGTTGGAGGACATGCGCCCGCGCCTCCGCCAGTGGATAGCCCGTGCGCGAAAGTCCCTTCGTGACCGTCGCAATCACATCGGACAGCGGGCCGCCGTCATCCCACGGCGTTATGAGCGTCACGACTTCCGGGTGATCGTCTGCCGGATCGGGTACGCCGTCCACGGTCAACTCCACAAAGAGCGCGGCGGCGGCGCTCCGTTCTGAGATGTTCAACTTCTCATCCTCTACGACTGCCCTGAGTGTTTCTTTCTTATCGCTCAATTTTCCCTTTCTCCTTCATTGATTCAATGAACCGTGCGGCGGCGGCCTCCGCTGTTTCCGGTGTCACAGGTTCCGGCTCTGTGTCAGGTGCGTCTCCGGTGGCTCTTGTCTCTGCGCGGGCCGCTGCCCTTAGCTCTGACTGCTCCCGCGCATCTCGCGCCAGCAGGACATCCGCCAAGCGCAAGCCCGCCATTACGCGCACTCGCTCTGAGCCGCCGTTCTGCATGACTCCTTCAAGGAACCCCATGAGTCGCGCCCATCGGCGGCGTCCGATGCGATTCGGATCGTTCGTGCTCTTCTTCTTTGCTCTGTTCGTCATCCATCCTCCATGTTCTAGCTGCTCTCCAGAATCGGCGTGTTTCGCTACCAGTGAGCGCGGGTTAGTGGTGCGTTTCAATACCACCTTCCTTAATGTTGAGAGCATGAGGCGGGTTGCGGGCCGGGTACGCGGACTGATTGGGGCGGGAGGTTGGGACTCCTTTGAGTACACGATGGAGCGGGAGGTCGGGACTCCTAGACACCCTTTTTCAAGGGGTACCTTCGCGGGCGGCGCGGTGCTGACTTTCGGCCACGTCAGCGAGGGCATTTGAGTCGAGGGGTGGGCGGACTCCCCGGCCCGGCCAAAAGAAAAAGGGATGGTTGGGACTCCTAGAACCCCTGACACCCTATGAAGCGCACGACCGGACGCGCCCGGCGCTGGCGTCCCACGGCGCACCACTGGCGGCGGACAGGCGGGCGGCCCGGACAGTTGCCGCCGACGCCGTAGCGAAGCCGCGCGGCGGGATGGTCACCGTCTTTACGCGGGCGCTGACACGGTCACACAGAAAACCGCATGGACACTGCATTTTTTCCTTGCATTGCATGTCCGACCGGAATATAACGTACCAGTCAACGTTCGTAGACAGAAACGTTATTGGGGGTTTCAACATGGCAACTGGGCGCTTTATCTCGTACATCCGGGTATCGACCGCAAAGCAGGGCGAGTCTGGGCTGGGCCTTGAGGCGCAACGGCAGGCCGTCGCCAATTACTTGAACGGCGGCAGATGGGAACTAGCCAAAGAGTTTATCGAGGTCGAGTCCGGCAAGCGTGACGACCGCCCCGCGCTGGACAAGGCGCTGCGGGCCTGCCGCTTGCAGAACGCTACCCTAATCGTCGGCAAGCTCGACAGGCTGGCCCGGAATACGCGGTTCCTGCTCAAGCTCGTAGAAGAGTCCGGCAAGCGCGGCGTTGTGTTCTGCGACTTGCCGCACATCCCTGACGGCGCTACGGGGAAGTTCATGGTCACACAGATGGCCGCTGTTGCCGAGCTTGAGGGCGCGGCTATCAGTGCCCGCACTAAGGCGGCGCTGGCGGCCTCTAAGAAGGCGCTGGGCGGGCGGCGCGTGTCGGCGGATAGGTGGGAGGACATCGCGGCTGAAGGCCGCAAGCTGGGCGTTGCCGCGCGGTCAAAGCAGGCCGATGTTTGGGCCGCTGACGTGTTACCTGTGATCGAAGATATACAGCAGAGTGGGGCGACTACGCTTCAGCAAATTGCGGATGGTTTGAACGAGCGGGACATTCTCACCCGGCGCAATGGGAAGTGGACGCCCATCCAAGTCTCGCGCGTACTGAAGCGCGTAGATTGACGCCACCCACCCCGAACGTGTTGGAACGGCCCTCGCATACGCGGGGGCTTTTTCGTGCGCCCGCGCGTTGTGTTCACTGCAACTCTTTGACGTGAATGCGGATGATTGCAGTTTGCGCGGTTTTCGTTTCATGCGTACGGAATGAGGCTCTTTTACGCGTGGGAACTGATTGCGGCCTAGCCTAAGCGCGGGACGGTGGCAGGCGGATGGGTTGCATCTGTACTTCGTACCGCCATATAAGGGGCGGGGGCGCTGGTAGAGGTCAGGCGGGCCGGGCGGCGCTGGGGACTATTCACATAGGCGCGTATGGTTCACCGCTCATCCATCAGGACGCCCGCGAGCTTATGCACAAACTCTTTGGCCCATAAGTCAGACCTCTAAAAATAATCCCCTCTCCTCTCATTTGCTCATTGACACGCTACCGGAAGCGTGTCATCTTTTAGCTCACGTCGTACACGCTACCGGATGGGTGTACACACAGGAGATGATATGAGGACTGTAGTCAAGAGTCACGAAGTCGCACACCTTTGGGCGCATCAGACACAACTTAGCGCCCGTACCCCCGGCAACATGAGCTTTGATGGGCCGGACTTCTTCAGCTATTCAACGGTTATCGGGACGATTGTCACGGGCAAGGATGGGCGGCGGGCTTATCTGGTATCAGACAGTCATTACAGCGTCAGCACGTCAAGCCATCAGAACGACATGCGCTGCGCTATTCCATCCGGCGCGGTTGTCTATCGGGTGCCGGGCGTATCGCGGGGTTCCACACGTTTAGGGGATGCGGCCCGGATCATGGATGAGTGGACGCGGCGGGTGTCTGACCTGCTAGAGCAGTCCGCCCGGTCTCGCAAGCCAAAGAACGCCCGGCTACTAGCGGAAGCGGCGGCAACCGTCGAATCCATGCGCGAGTTTGCCGCGTTCATGGGCCTAAAGCGCGTCAAGCTGCCAAAGCTACCCGGCACCGTGGAAGCGGTAGCGGCGGCGGTCGCAGCGGAGGACGCGCGGAAGGAACGGGCGCAACGGGCGGCGGACAAGCGGCGGGCGGTCGAGTTTGCCAAGCGCCTAGAGGATGAGAGGGCGCGGCTGGCGGAGTGGGAAGCGGGCGCGGGTAGCTACCCGGACGCATACAACCTGCCTACGGCGCTGCGAGTGATCGGGGATACGGTCGAGACATCGCGGGGCGCGTCCTTCCCTGTCGCTCACGCGTTGCGCGGACTGGCGCTGGTCGATAGCGTACGGGCGCGGGGTGAGGAGTGGCGGACTAACGGCCATACATGCCACTTGGGACACTACCGCATCGACCGCATAGCGCCTGACGGTACGGTGTACGCCGGGTGTCACGTCGTGCCCTTCGCAGCAATCGAGCGCATCCGCCCCGCGTTGCAAGCGGCGGCCTTCGTGCCCCCCGGCAGGCTGGAGTATGTCGAGCTTGGCGGCGCTTGTGATGACTGCGCGGTCGCTATCGCCAATGACGATTACACGGGCATGGATGAGGACGCGGCGGCCCGCGTTCGGGCTGGTATCGAGCGGGCCGGACACCCCTTGAGCGTTGGGGATGAGATGGGGTTCTCTTGGCAGCCGTGCGCTGTGTGCGGCGGACTCGCGGGCAACCGTCACGCGGTCGGGTACCTCGCCAGCGCAGCGGCCTGATTCATACGGGCCGGGCGCATCAGTCCGGCCTCACCCGGCAGCCGGGTAGACAAGGGAGGACAGATGCACGACGTAGTGAGGCGGGCGCTGGTAAGTACGGTGACCGATATTGGGCAGCTTACAGCGGATGAACGGCGGGCGCTGTCCACAGCGGTCGCACGGGGTTGGATAGCGAAGGGCAGGGGCGGGCCGTATCCTTGCATAAAGACTGTGTACGCCCTGCCCGGCTATGACTTCAGCGGAGAGCGCCAGCGGTCAATCGCACGACTGAGAGAGGGCACGAATGGAGTACAGGGATAGTTGGGACTTGAGCACCATACCGGATGAACTTCTGACGGCGGAACGCAATCGCCGCGTGAGCGCCCAGCGGAAGGAACCGCCTACCCCGAAGATACTCAGGCCGTGCCCGAAGTGTGGAAAACCGTTCGGAGCGCGTGAGCTTCGGATACACAAGCCGCGCTGCAAAGGGTGACGTGCGGCGCATCAGCGCCAGCGGTGAGGTATTCAGGTATCAGCGGTCAGATGCGGCGAGCATCAGCGAAGGGCGCATCGGTATCAACTGCGCACGGGGTGGGGAGTCAGCGGTGGGCGGCTATCCACAGCCGCGCGTTCCGATTGTGGATGACACAGGGCCATCTATTCGCCTATTCTTCGCCTACGGTGATTCTGTGGGCGGAGAGCGGGCGAGCACGACACGGCGGCGGTTGGCGGGACTGATCTGCTGCGCTTGCAAGACATCGTTAGCACCTGACCCGGCCCGGCCCTATGGTGAGCGGTACTGCTCCCGTTGTGCGCCTCAGCCGCCCCAGCCGTCACAGCGAAGTCCGGCCCGTCATCGCGTGTACATGGCATTCGCGTTGCGCCAGTCGTGGCACTGCCAATTTACAGAGGAGGGTTACCGCGTACCGCTCCCGTGCAAGCTCACCTTCTCCTCAGCGGAAAAGGTGAGGGAGGTTGCCGAGCGCGGCGGGGCCTTGAGCAATCTGGAGTCGCGGCAGATGCTTGACTACGGCATCCAAGCCGGGCGCGGCGGCGTCATGCTGAAGCTCACAACGGATCAGCTTGCCCGCCTGAAGTCAGGGCGGTAATCAGCGCACCCCCTCCCGCGCTCCGCGATAATAGCCTATGCCCGAAGTCATCGAAGTTCCGCTTACCGCAGAACAGCTATCTAAAATTCTGCCCCTCCACCCTGTAACGATTCTTCGCTGGGCGCGGGAAGGAAAAATTCCCCACAAGCGGCTTGGCGCTAGGAAGATTCTGTTCATGCCAAGCGAAATTCGTTCATGGCTGGACTCGTTGAATGGCCGAGTCCCGTAGGACTATGCATTGCCCATTCCCGGATTGTTCTAGGGCCGCGTACGCGATTGGAGTTTGAATCGTCGGCTACTGGCTGTCGTCTCGTTCAGCGCCTTCGATGCCCGTTGCGCGATGTTAGCCTCTAGCACGTTTGAGAATATCAGCGGATGACCCTGCCCACGGACAAAGCAGAGCCAGCGAATCTCAGCCGGAATGTTTCTACTCACGAAGAGCTTGAAACCCATCCCCGGCATAATGAAGCTGTGGGCGTGTGTGTCTTGGAACCGTTTCAACTTACTAGGCCACTCGACTAGGCCGCTTACAAGGCTCATGGCCCGGACGGTCACAGTCAGCACAGCATCGGTGGGAAATTCAGCCTGTCCCATGAGGTATAGGCGAAAGGCTTCCTCGAACGGGCCAAGGCTTACCTGTAGATCGGAAGAGCCGGACGGGTATACGGACGAGCGCCAAAAGACGCTGGCGACAAAGTAGGCAATTGCCGAGACGTTGATCCGTGGAATGGTGGCCGCTCGATAAAGTTCTTCCGGCACATCCGGCCAAGCTCTTCCGACACTCTCAGCAAGGAAGGACGCGAGTGGAAATGAGCCATCACCCTTGAGACCGTTGCCGAACATCCACCGCTCACCATGTGTCGATAACCGTTGCTCACAATCATGGCAGAGAAGCCGCGCCCGCTCCTGATACGAGGTCTGAACTTCTACACCGTCCCTGACAAAACACGGGTTTGGGTTTTCGCCCTTCGACGTGTTGCGCAGCAGACGATACAAGCCCGCTGGCAGAATGTGGCTGTTTCTGAGTTCTACATGGTCTCGCAGGCACAGCTTGCATTGGCCCGTGACTGTCTTGCTCTTCCCCATACCACCAGCGTAGCAGTGCGCATCTTTGTGGCCGTGGAGTAGGCTGGTCAAAACAGTTTTCAGATGAGGCTATGGATAGAGACTATGCGCAAGGTCATCGGCTTTCTGTTTCCTTGGCGGAATACCTTCAGAGGTTTGGAGCTTGAAAAGCGTTGGTGGCATCGTCTTGCCGTCGTCGTGTTTTTCGTCGCACTCGTCCCGGCACTTGTGTTTGCTTGGGTCATCGGGGACGACGCATACACGCCTGTCAACCGTTTCGACTCAAACATTCATCACTGGGGACAGTTCACCAACGATGGAATCCTATTTGACATTGATTCAATGCAACCGCTGGATAACAATGCTCCCGCCGTGCCACCGCCTCCGCCTCCCGGTTATAGTGCGAATGATGTAGTGCCAACTTCCAACCAGCCCGCCCCCAAGGGTGACATCTTCGATCAGGTTGCAGGCAAGCAACCAACCTCTCCCCCGAAGTCTCCTCCCATAGCTCAAAAGACAATAGAGATGCCGAACGGCAAAACGGTGACGTATCCCGGTGCCACGCCCGATGAGACGATCCAAGCAGAGTGGAATCATAGGCTCACTATCGCCAACGGCAAAGCGACAGTATTTGGATTCGGCTGGGCTGCGTTGGCGACTCTGATCTTCAGCTATCTGCTACAGGCAGCCTACAGAGCATTGGTTTACGTGATCTATGGCGCAAAGGCTCGGGCTACTCCTGACAATCCAGCGGAGGGGTGAGGCGAAGGGTTACCGGATCGGCACCGCACCCGCTGCCGTACGAAAGTTTCCGCCCGTGGTGACGGCCCGGCGCACTAAGCTGTAGGGATGGCAAGTAATGGAGCGGATAAGAGCGCAAGAGTGAACCATCTCTACTACGGTGACAACCTGCAAGTTTTGCGGGACTCGATTGCAACAGAGAGCGTAGACCTCGTTTACCTTGATCCGCCGTTCAACAGTCAGGCCACTTACAACGTGCTTTTCAAGACGCCCACGGGCCAAAAGTCCGAAGCTCAAATCGAAGCCTTTGAGGATACGTGGCATTGGAACGATAGCGCGGAAAACGCCTTCGATGAAGTCATGCAGAGTCAGAATGGAGACGTGGCCGAACTTCTCAGGTCGCTACGATCCTTTCTGAGAGAATCCGACATGATGGCCTATCTCACAATGATGGCCGTCCGTATGCTCGAACTGCATCGCGCGTTGCGTCCAACGGGCAGTCTCTATCTTCACTGTGACCCAACCGCCAGTCACTACCTCAAGATTCTTTTGGATGCTGTGTTTGGGCCGGAGAACTTCAGAAGCGAAATCATCTGGAGACGTAGCAGCGGCCACAACAAACTGACCAGACAGTACGGCCCGATTCACGACACGATCCTTTTTTACGCGAAGACTAAGAGCGTCTATTTCTGTCCGGGCGTCAGGCCCGTATCTCGGGGATATGTGCGCGAGTGGTTTACACAAGAGGATGAAGGCGGCCCGTACAGAACCAACATGCTCACAGGGCCGGGGATCAGAACAAAAGACAGCGGCAAGCCGTGGGGCGGGTTCGATCCCACTACTGTAGGACGCCATTGGGCGATTCCTTCCACGCTGGCGGTGTTACTGCCTGCCGAAGCGTCCGAGTGGACGACGCAACAAAAGCTCGACGCTCTGAACGAGCTAGGGATGATCTACATCCCCAGAGATGGTCAGGGACAACCGAAGTACAAGCAATACGTGGGCGGCGGTATCCCATATCAGGACATCTGGGCTTGCCAGCCGTACACGGAGGGCACACTCTACGGCACGGAAGAGAGTATCGACGAAGACGTGAAGTGGCTGGGCCATGAGAGTGAAAAACTCGGATACCCTACGCAAAAACCGCTGGGACTCATGGAACGAATCATCGTCTCGTCCAGCAAGCCCGGAGACGTTGTACTCGATCCGTTCTGCGGTTGTGGCACTACGATTCACGCGGCACAGAAACTTGAGAGGGTTTGGATTGGCATCGACGTGACCCATCTTGCAATTTCACTGATTGAACGGCGTCTCAAGGATGCGTTCCCCGCGATTCAGTTCGACGTGCATGGCACACCTAAAGACATCGACGGTGCCCGCGCTCTCGCGGCTCAGGATAAGTATCAGTTCCAATGGTGGGCGGTCTCGCTTGTGGATGCTATTCCGTACGGCGGCAAAAAGAAGGGCGCGGATGGCGGGATAGACGGGCATATCTATTTCAAGCCCGATGGCAAGACAACAGAGAAGGCAATCGTCTCAGTGAAGGGCGGCGATAACATCGGCGTGACGATGGTGCGTGACTTGGGACATGTCATCGACCGTGAGAAGGCAAAGGTAGGTGTGTTCATTACACTCACGGAGCCTACGAAGCCGATGGAGATTGAGGCCGTCAAAGCGGGCTACTACGTGACCGAGCACGGCAAGTTTCCGAAGATTCAAATCCTCACTATCGCTGATCTTTTCGCGGGCAAGAAACCGCAACTTCCTTGGGTTGACCCGGCTTCGTTTCGCAAGGCCGTAGAGGAGATAAAGGCGAAGCAAGACTCTCTGTTTTAGGATCGGAAGGGCCGGGCCGCCGTGTCATCACCTTCGATCATCCACGCCCAACGTCCGACGATGTTCACCCGCAAACGTCAGCGTTTGATGACCTTCTGAAACCTCGTACCACGCATCCATCTCGCCTTTGAAGAGATCGCCGGGTAGCTTCCGGGTGGCGACAGCGTTCTCCCAAACTGTGACCCCGGTCTCCTTCGCTTCGATGTCTTCGGGAAGCCCTGCTGTCCCCTCAAAAACGTCTCGCCCTCGCTCTGCCTTTGTCCTGCCGTCATCGGTGTGGATGTACTTGCGCATCGCCAGATTCCAGACCGCGAACTCTTGGATTGAAATCAAAGCGGCGATGCGTGTGTTCTGCAAGCGCGACGGCCTGACCATCTTTCCTTGCCCGACTAGGAACTCAGCCCTCACGTCCGGGTCTGCCTCACCCTTGCCGTCAGGATCGAATGGAATGCGGAAGCCGACATCTCCATACATCGCGCCCAGCATGGTACTCGGTTCGTTTAGCTGCACGAAGCTGCCCGGAGGGGCGGCGAGCACTAAGGCGCAGACGTAATCTGCGGTTGATTTGAACTTCTTCGTTCCATCTTCGATATGCTCACGGATCGGCTTGTACGGGTTGAACGTGCTGAAACCCAGTGAGGGCATCGGGTTCACGATGTCCTTGACTTCGAGCAACACCTTGCCGTGCGTTGGATGGTCAACTACGAAGTCGATAAGCTGGGAGACCCCCGGCAACGGCGGCTCTCTCTCAAACGCAACTCCGTGCGCTACTAGATAGGCTTCGAGCAACCGTTCCCCGTAGGTTGATTTGTTCATCCGTAAATTATCGCGCCGATTCAGTTGACGCGGTTCTCCACAATGAAGCTCTCCAACGCTTCACGCGGGATGCGCAAGGTTCTGTATCTGCGTTTGCGGAGTCCTTCGGTCGTGCCGATTATGAGGACGCCTTTGCGGTTTTCAAAATGCTTTGTAACAGTGTCGTGCGAGACGCGGAGGATCGCCGCCGCCTCTTTGGGGGTGAGGTATTCGGGTACTTGCACTGTGATACCTATTCGGTTCCCGAGCAATACGGGCTGCCACCACTCCAGCGCCGTTCAACCTACAGGGAGGACGCGATAAGGTAGCTTGCGTCCGCTGCGGTATCCTCCAGCGGGAGAAGGTATCAGGGTTCCACATCCTGACGGATGCGTCTGGGAACTCTGACAATTCCGATCTTACCGCACATCCGCCAAAATCGTCAAGCGTATGTCTTTGTAAACATTACAGTTGTAATGTGTACCCTCACGACGAACCCGCGCTCGTTTTGCTCTAGTTTTGCACTACTGGAGGGCGTGGGTTCAGTAGGGACACGTTGTTCGCCTCTCGTTCGCTTTTCGAGGGCTTTTTGCTCTAGTTTTGCATTAGCCACCCCCGGAAGGGCCGATTTTGCCGATAGTGCCGATGAGCAGAATGTGCAAGTTGTAGACGGCTCAATCAGGAAATAAGGTTCGATCCCGACCCGCGCCTCCAATTTCTCAATAAGTTAGGCCACCGCCACGGGAAGGCCCGCGTCCGTCAGCCCCGCGCGGACCGCTCGCAGGTTGGGGAAGTCCGCCCCATCGTAGAACCCCAGCATAATCCCATTCATCTTGGTCTCGACCGCGATCTTCACGCCCTGCCGGATCAACTCTGGCGTCGCGCGCGGCCGCACCGCAACGCCACTCACTAGATTGAATTCAGACCCCATGTTTACGCGCTCTTCGGTCAGCCACGAGCGCTTCCCGTCCATCGCCGCAGCCTGGCCGGTCTGTTCGGAGTAGTCCTGGATCCGCAGCGCATCCAGGTGCGGTTTCAACTCGACGATATCCACGCCGAAGTCGCGCGGGTTCTTCGCGTGCATGTTGTAACGCAGCACAGTGCCGGGCTTCGCCTTGTGCACCGCCGCATGCAGCATTTTGTAGAACGCCACCACTGAGTCGTAGCGGAACTGCTGCCATTGGCCGAGCTCCGGCTGCGACGCCGGATCTTTCACCAATGCCGCCTGGATCTTCTCCAGATCGACCCCGAACCCGGGCGCAGCCTTCTTGCATGCTGCGCAAAAGCAGCCCCCGCCACGCGCCGGGCTGCCGCCCACCGCCTCGTCCATCAGCACGATCGCCGACTCGCCCCAGTCCACCTGGTACTTCTCCACGACTTCGGTAAACGCGGCGACGGCATACTCGCGGACGTCCGGTTGGTTGGGGCAGACGGGGCGAAGCCAATCGCGCACATGCGTAATCTCGCCATGCAGGTTGCGATTGGCTAGGTCCGCAAACTCGCCCTCCACGCGCTGCTTGTCAACCAGCGAGTGGGAGAACTCGAAGCCCACCCGCAGCCCACGTTTGCGCGCCGCATCCACAAATACGCGCGTCCAGTCGGTGTCGGCCAGCCATGCGAAGTCCGAAGCCCGCGGCTTGATGCGCCCATAGCGCTTCGCATCGAAGTGCCAGTTTGCCCGCGCGTCCTCGGCCACCCAGAACGGCCGCACCGGATTGTGCGGATACGTCGCGGACGTCTCCGGCCTGCGCTCCGGATGCATCAGCCCAATGATGTAGACCGAGTTGACCGCTGCCATCTCCTGCACGTTGTCCAGAACCTGCTCAACGCCTTCGTCATGCAGGTCCCAGGCATACAAGGCAGCTTCCACCTCAAACTGTTTCCAAGGCACGGAAGCCGCAATTGCCGCAGTGCTCGCACTCCTTGCCGCAGCAGCACTCTGCGCGCGCAACCACCTGCCGCCACCCAACGCCGCGGCCCCAGCCGCCTGGACAAACTTGCGTCGATTCACACCACGCTCCTTATCCGAAAGCAAAACACGGCCCTGATCATGCCGGCTTCTCGGTCGGCCCGGTAACGCCGCTTCAATTCTCCAACGGCCTTTCGATGTGGTCAACAACGAGCACGTCTACTCGGCCCTTGGCCCCTCTTGTGCATCGAGGCCAAGGCGATGCATCGCGATCCAGGAAGTTTGCTTATGTTCGGCTGCGCCTGCGAATCACGCGCGTAAAATAGGAAGCACCAGGGGGCTTATCGTGACCGAAGACGCGATCACAATCACGCCGCGTATGCGCTTCCAGGTGGCGATGGTCCTTGCGCTGGTCGCAGACGCACTCCAAATCGTCCTTCTGCCCTTGTTCGTGGAGGGCGCCGAGTCGCCTGCGGATGACATACTCGACATCGGTGTCGGCGTAGCTCTGATCAGCCTGCTTGGCTGGCACTGGGAATTCGCTCCGTCGTTTCTGGCCAAGCTGGTGCCCGGAGTCGATCTCGTCCCGTTCTGGACGCTGTCCGTTGCCAGCGTCTATCGAAAATCGAAGCGGATTGCGGTCGCGGCCGAAGATGACCCCGAGCAGCCCCAATCCTGAGGGCAACCCGCGAAATGCCGGCCTGCTCGTTCTGATTTTCTGCTCGCTGTTAGCCCCGTTTATGCCGGAAATGCGGCACGCGCGGTTGGCTCATCGGGATGCAGCGTTGTGTATTTGGTGATTCCGACCATCGTAAACACCTTGATGAAATGCGGTTTCAGGCCAAACGTCTGCACCAACTGGCCGCTCTTGCTGGCCGCGATCATCAGTTGAATGACCAGCGCAATCCCGCTCGAGTTCAGATAATCCACTCCGGAAAAGTCGAGAAGAATGCGCTTGGTGCCCAGCGCGAGTCCCTGATACGTGCCCAGCACTGCAGCCTTCGAGGCGCTGGTAATGTCGCCCGTATAGCGCAGCACCGTGATCGGAACACCGGTAGAGCTTTCGACCTCTTCCACTCTTACTTGCGTCACTTTCTCCGCCATCCCTTATCCCCTTTTCCCGCCATCGCTCCGCTTAATCACAATCGCTTCCGCCTCTTCGTTCGGATGAAGCCGGATCACCATGCGGGCGTAGCTCCCGGTGCACGGCGAGCTTACCCATTCCACCTCATCCACCAGCGACTCGATCAGAAACATACCCATGCCGCGCGCTCCCTCCTCCTCGTGCATCTTCCTGTCGATGTCCGGGGCAGCGGCGTGACCCTCCGGCCCGCTGCCGGTATCGTGCACCTTCACCTCCAGCGAATCCGCGTCCATCGAGAGAACTACACCCACCGCCAGCGTCTCGTCCAGCTTGTTGCCGTGCTCCATGGCGTTGATGCAGGCCTCCGCGATCGCGGTCTTCAGGTCCTCGATGCGCTCCTCCCCGAACCCCATCATGCGGGCCACGCTGGCCGCGGTGTTCATCGCCACCTTTTCAAAGCCCAGGCGGGACGGAAGCTGCAGCTCAATCTTCTTCTTGGTCTCGTCATCCATCGGTTGCGGTCTCCGCTAGGAACTCCTGCGCAGCACTAGCGCAGTCATGTCATCCGTCTGGTCCTGCCCGTCCGAGAATGCCTCCAGCGTGCTCCAGATGGAGCCCAGCATCCCCTCCGGCGTTGTCTCGTTGCAGGCAACGAATGTTTCCAGAAGACGTGCTTCGCCGAACTCGTCTTCGCCGTGGAAGACTTCCGTCATGCCGTCAGTGTAGACCAGCAGCCGAGCTCCCGGGCCAAAGTCGAACTTCCGGGTCACATAGTTGGAAAACGGCAGTAGGCCAATCGGTGTGCCCGAAGCTGCGATCTTGTTCACGGTTCCTTCACTGGTCAGAAATGCCGGGTTATGCCCGGCGTTGACGACTTCCAGAGTATGGGCGGCAGGGTCAAGACGAAGCAGCATGGCGGTCACGTACCGGCGCCGCGCCTCGTCGCCCTCGCCATAGTGAAGCAGATTCATCTTGGTGGCGATCTCCAGCAGGCTCAGGTCGGCGTGGACCATCGCGCGAAACGCGGAACGGAAGGAGGCGCCCACCAGCGCCGAGGCCAGCCCTTTGCCGGCCACATCACCCACAACAATTACCGTCTCGCCCGTAGCCAGCGTGACAATGTCGAGATAGTCCCCGCCAACCTCGTAGCAGGTCACCGAGCGGGCCGCCAGACCGTAGTTCGGAATCTCCGGCATCTCCTGCGGCACCAGGCTCTGCTGCACCTGGCGGGCGGCGGCCAGATCGCTTTCAACGCGCTGCCACTGCAGCGCGCGTGCGTGGAAACGCGCGTTCTCAATTGCCACCGACGCCTGCACCGCCAGCGACTCCAGGAAGTCCGTCTCGTCAAGGTCGAGAACGCGGTCGGGAGGAAGAATGACGATCAATTCCGTGAACTGGGCTCCCGCCTTGTCGCAGAGCGAGAAACGTAGCAGAGATGGGGCCGGGGGATCGCCGGTGGATTGGCCCGCCTGGCCGCTCAGCGAGGCTTGAAGCGCATGGGGGACTTCGCCATAGCTCTGGGGAAAGGTAGTGAAAAACGCGCCCTCGAGTTCAAGCTCGCGAACCACGATCTCCAGTGCGATCCGCACCACCTCGTCGATCTCGATCGTGGAATGCAATTGGCGGCTGGCTTCCAGCAGGGCTTGCAGGCGTACCACCTGTTGTTGGGCCAGAAGCGCTTCTTCGCTGAGTTCCATAGCGTGCTTCCCCTCAAGCAAATATCACCTTGTGTCGACGAGTATATGCTACGGGGCACAGCACTTACCGCCGGAGCCGGTCCCGGCGGGCGCGGGCAGTTTGTACCGGGGTGTACGGCTTCCAGCCAACTCCCGCCGGGCGACAATTCACCTCCCTGTAATAAGTGGAGGGTTCGGCGGCTTATATACTCCCCGATATGCTTGAAAAAGGACTGTCCTATACCGCCTCGGCCGGTGCCAAGGAAGGCACGCTCATCCTGACGCTCGACGGCCCATTCACCCTTGCCAACATATTCCAGCTTCAGAGTGAGCTGCGCACACTAAAGCCCGCGTGCCTCATCATGGACCTGACGTCGGTTCCCTACATGGACTCGGCGGGATTGGGCGTGGTCATGAACTGCTTCGTTTCCGCCCAGGACAACGGCCGCAAACTCCTTCTCGTCGGGGTCAACGACCGCGTCAAGGCGCTCCTGGAGATGACCAAAGTCGACTCGGTCCTGCGCATGTGCGACTCCATTGACGCCGCTCAGGCACTGGCGTAAAGCGGCGCAGAATGTTCTGCGCTGTGATTAATAATTCCCACCTTTGCGCAAACTCTTGCATGCCTCCCGGAGCCACCCACGCGAACCGCTGAAATTTGTCGATTTTTGTTCGGTATTCAACGTGCTCTCTGTTGCTAGAATACAAGTTCCACATCTCAGGGCCCCTTTCACAATTTTATGGACTAGCCGGCGACAACGCGCCGATGATCCACGGATTGACCAAGCATCGAGGAGGATCTCACCCATGAGAAAGCTGCGCTATCTGTTCGCGACTGCCTTGGTTCTCGGTTTGACCAGCATGGCCAAAGCCGCGCCGCCGCCGCCCCCGCCCGGCTTCCAGGTGGTTGTGGTCGATCCGACTGTGCCTCTCGATGTAATCCAGCCGGTCTATACCGATGATTTCGCGTTCACTTTCCCGACCGCCCCCCCCGCGGCTGGCTGCGGCGCGCCCGGTCAACTCCCGAGTGGCGTTCCCGACCCCGGAGAGTTTGTTGACTGCTTCACCGGGATCAACCTCACTGGCGCCGCCCTTACCAGCTTGGAGATTGAGCTTCCTACCGCTTCCCTTGGTGGCGCCACCCCGAATTGCCCCTCGCTGCAAGGCGAAGGCGGCGACTTCATCGACGTATCATGCAGCATCGTCGGAGGCGACTATCTATTCGATTTCAGCGGCGGGGACATTCCGACAGCAACACCCTTCAACAGCTTCTGCTATTTCGATCCCTTCTGGAGTGGCGACGTCGCCTGCTACTCGCCCGCCATCTTCACCATTGCGATCGGAAATGAACCTGGATCTGCCCCAATTATTACCGAGGACGTGATTCAGGATATCGATACCAACGGCATTGCCGCCGTCGCGAACGTCACTGTGACTCCGGAACCGAGTTCGATCTTGCTCATGTCCACCGGCGTCCTCTCGTTGGGGTTGTTCGCTGCCTACCGGCGTCGCCAGAACCTTGTCGCAGTACCTCCAGCAAGGCTCCGTTAGCGATTCCCGCAATCCATTGTGCGCAAGGAGAGAGCCCCAAATGCTCTCTCCTTTTGCTTTGGCCGCAGTCTTTTGGCCGCACCCCGCACTTTGCTCACCTGAGCACCACTACCCGGCGATGAATGAGCCCCCCACGGGTTGTCGTACACTGTTGGTCATCCGTGAAATCTGTCGCAGAAAGCGTGCTTATGCGTCGTGCCGCACTGATGTTCGTGCTGTTGCTGTGCGCTGTGCCCAGCCATGCGCAGGCCCAGCCGCCCGCCAGCCAGCCTGCGCCCGCCGCATCAGTCCCGGTTAAGCTCGGCGAGTCCTCGGCAAAGCTGAATGGCCCGTGGAGGTTCCACACCGGCGACGACTTGGCCTGGGCGCAGTCTGATTTTGACGATTCGAGCTGGAGCACCATGGACCTGACCGTGCCCCCGGGAACTGAGGGCGCAGGCTGGGCCAAGCGCGGTTATCCCGGCTACTCCGGCTACGCCTGGTACCGGCTTCGGGTCGATGTGCAGGGCGCGAGCCACCGCCTTGCGCTGAAGATGCCCGACCAGGCGGACGATGCCTACCAGGTCTACGTCAACGGCCAGCTCGTCGGCGAGTTAGGCAAGTTCAACGGACCCCACGTCACCGCGTACAACTCGCTGCCCGAAGGGTTTCCCTTCCCCAAAGGGGTTGCCAACGGGACCATCACCATCGCCATTCGCATGTGGATGGACAGCGCCACCCGTTTCAACAGCCCCGATGCCGGAGGCCTGCACGGCCCACCCATGCTGGGCTATGCCACCCACGTCAACGACCTGGTGCGGCTCGACTACGACGACATGGCCCACTTCTTCGGCAGCGTCTATCTGGAAGTCCTGATCCTGTTTATGGCCCTGCTGATGTCGGCCGCGCTGTTCTGGCTGGACCGGCAGGAACAGGCTTATCTGTGGCTGACCTTAGTTTGCACGGTCACGCTGCTCTTCAACGCGATCATCCTTTCCGTGAATGTGGTCGCGTGGATCGGACAGACGCCGGGGGTGGTTCTCAGGGATGTGGTTCTGCACCCGGCGCGCATCGGGCTCTGGGTGCTCTTCTGGGGCTACTGGTTCCGCATGGCAAAGATCCGCAGGCTGCATCAGGTGGTCTGGCCGCTGGTCGCGGTGCTCATGGTGGGAACCGCCATGCTGCGGCCGCCGCTGTATGGGTTGGTCGTTCCCATGCATTACGCCGCCTTCCTCTCGCCTGTGCTGCTGGTGGTCAAGCTTGGCCTCGGCGTGCTGATGTTCCTGGTTGCGTATCGCGGATTCGCTACCCAGAAGACCGAAGGGTGGATGGCCGCCACCGCCGTCGTGTTGGTCATGGTTTCGAACTTCACCAGCGAACTGCGCCTCATCCACGTGCCCACCATGTTCGTGGTCTACGGGTTCGTCATCCAACTGGGCACCGTCGCGACCGTGGTTTCGCTGCTCATTATCACCGTCATGCAACAACGCAGGTTCCTCCAGTCGCAGGTCTTGAAAGAGCAGTGGAAGATGGAGATTCAGCAGGCCCAGGAGGTCCAGCAACTGCTGATCCCGCACGAACTGCCCCAGGTAACGGGAATTACCATCGACAGCGAATACCGTCCCGCGCGCGAGGTAGGCGGGGATTTCTTCCAGATCCTCCCCCTGGAGACGCCGGGCACGGTCTTGATCGTAGTTGGCGACGTCACCGGCAAAGGCATGCAGGCGGGAATGCTGGTGGCCCTTATCGTCGGCGCTATTCGCGGAGCGGTACAGCACAGCACCGACCCGGCGCAGATCCTGCGCGAGGTGAACGAACAACTGTGCGAGCGCCAGCATGCGATTGCGACCTGCCTGATCCTGCGCATCGACCCCGATGGAACCGGAATCATCGCCAACGCCGGCCAGCTCGCCCCCTATCTCAACGGCGCCGAGATCGAGATGGAGGGTGCTTTCCCCATCGGCATCGTCCCTGATGGCGATTTTTCCATCGCATCATTCGATCTTCAGCAAGGCGATTCGCTCTTCCTCATGTCCGACGGCGTCGTCGAAGCTACGGATCCCCAAGGGACGCTCTTCGGATTTGAGCGGATCAGCGCGATGTTGCAGCAAAAAGCCAGTTCCGAAGACATTGCCAAAGCAGCCCAGGCCTTTGGCCAGGAGGACGACATTCTGGTGGTCCAGGTGCGCAGAAACATGCAGGCAGCCACGGTCCCAGCGTAAACAGTCGCTCTAGGAGGATGTTGAAAAAGTCTGTTTCGTTAAGGGCACGGATTTATCCGTGCCGTAAACTCGCCATCTACAGCGCGGCTTTAGCCGCTGAGGTCACTGTTTGGCGCTGCGAGCCGCTTTCTCAACACCCTTCTACGATTCGATCGGCTCCATGTCCACGGCAACTTGCAGCGTGTGCGCCTCGCCGCCGAGAACCAGGCCGTGCAAAGGGCTTACATCGCCGTAGTCCCGTCCCCACGCCAGCGTCACATGGCCGTCCGACGGCACAACATTGTTCGTGGGATCCACGTCGAACCACCCGCTGCCCGGACAATATGCAGAGACCCACGCGTGCGATGCGTCGGCGCCGACCAGCCTCGGTTTTCCGGCGGCCTGATAGGTGCGAAGATATCCGCTGACGTATCGTGCCGCAAGATTCAGCGAGCGTAGGCAGGCGATCTGGACGTGCGCAAAGTCCTGGCACACGCCATGCCGCTTGCGGAACACCTCTTCGGGTGGAGTCCGTACGTTGGTCGCCTTGGAGTTGAAACGGAAATCGCTGTGAATGCGCGCGGTCAGGTCCAGCAGCGCCTCCAGCATCGGCCGCCCCGGTGTAAACGACTGCAGCGCGTAAGCGGCAAAATCCCGGCGAATCCGAATGCGCGGCGACTCAAACGCAAATTGGTAAGCGTCCAGCCCCTCCGGGCTGCGATCCTCTGCAAGCGACCGTGCCATCTCCTCCCAGGCCGCCGAATCCTGCGGCCATGGCTTGGTATCTTCGGCGATAACCACTTCGCTCCGCGCCTCCACCACCAGTTCCTTGTGCGGCTCCTGAATGGTGAAGAAGCACAGACAGTTCCCAAAGTAGTCAACCCGCTCCGTGCATGTCGCCGGCGCCGGATGGATATGCAGTTCGTTCCGCAACAACTGGTGCGGCGGCAAAGCCCGCGGCTTCAGGCAGGCAACATGGTTCCCCACCGAAACCGGAGACTTGTACTTGTACGTCGATCGATGAACGATTTTATAGATCATCTTTATAAATCATTGGCCTACGGTAATCGGCAGTGTGCGCGCGTGGCTGAAGTATCTTCCCGATAGGTTATTCGACCACGAAGGCAGCAGTTGTCCCATCTCTTTCAGGTATCGCTCGAGTTCGGACAGGCCGTCGGAGCCGTTTGCCGTCGCCGCCGCGCCGGGCAGCGGGTACTTCAACTCCCGCAAATCGAAGCCGCGCAATCGCGTCAACGCATCTCGTATGGCCTGCAAGTCGTCGGCAAGGTGCCGCGGAAGCCTCTGATAGAGGTCGCCCAGGTGGCTGATTTGAAAGTCCAGGGCCCGGGGGTTCGTCTCATCCGCCATCAGCACATCCAGCACTGCCAGCGGCTGCAGCGTAGTGTAGTACCGCGTGCGGTAGGTCATGGAGCTGTCCGCAACCTCCAGCAGGCATTCCAGCAACAGCCAGTCCTGCTCGACCAGCGGCGTGGTGACCTCGCGCAGTTGCCGGGTCAGGTAAATCGCGCGCTCCAGGCGCCGGCCAATGCTCATGAACAACCAGCCCGATCCGCGCGTCGTGTTCTCGCGCTCCATCCCGGAGAAGGCGGAGAGCAGCTCCAGGCAGGCCGTCAGCATCGCCGGATACTCGAGGAACTGCGTGTCTTTATCGATCTGGACCGAGTCCCGAAGCTGGCCGATCAGCGAATTCATATCTGCCGACAGCCGCTCGCGAACATTGCCGCCAATCCGCGCCACCTCCGCCAAAGTGGACGCAAGGCTGTCCGGTCGCTTGACGTTGGTCAACGCAGAGATGAGTTCCCGCTCCAGTTCAACCGCCGTCGGCCGCTTGTTCTTCGCCTTGGGCAACCTGCTGTGCCGCGACTCCAGGCAGCCGTGCAGCCGCAGCAGGCACCCCAACTCCGCCTCATCGGCACGCCGCACCCGCGAGAGGATGGTGCGCACGATCCGGGCAATGTTTTCCGCGCGTTCCACATAGCGGCCCAGCCAGAAAACATTGTCAGCCACGCTGCTGGGGACGGGCATGGCGGCCCGGTGCAACTCCAGCGGCTCGTCGCGCGGGCGCAGCATGCTGAATGTGTCCACCGGGCTATCCCACAGCACCCAGGCGTCCTTGCTGTGGCCGCCGCGCTGCATGGAGACGACCGACCCTTCCGCCTCTGCGACCCGGGTCAATCCGCCGGGAAGCGCAATCCACCCGCTGCCCGTATTCAACACATAGGTGCGCAACACCAGCCCGCGCGAAACCATGCGTCCGTTCTCCCACACCGGCGCGGTGGATAGGGCGAGCTGCTCTTGCGCCACATAGTCATGCGGTCGCGTCCGCAACTGGTCCGCAAACTTGCTCTTCTCGGACTGCGGAATCTCCGCTCCGAACACCGGTTCCATCCCACGCGAGGGAAACGCCGGCTTCACCACCACCGAATCCAGATGGTTCAGCACCCAATCCAGCGCATACTCCTGACCGCACCACCATGTGGCGACGGATGGAAGCTTCAGACTCTGCCCCAGCAAATGTCTGGATAGGCCGGGAAGAAAAGGCATCACCGCGGCCGTCTCGATCAGGCCGCTGCCCAATGCATTTGCGACCTTCACGTTGCCGGCGACGATGGCATCCACCAGCCCCGGCACACCCAGCAGCGACTCGCCGCGCAATTCAAGAGGATCGCAGAAGCTATCGTCCACCCGGCGCAGGATCACGTCGACCTGCTCCAGTCCATCGACGGTCTTCAGGAAGACGCGGCGGTCGCGCACGGTCAGGTCCGCTCCCTCGGCCAATGTGAAGCCAAGGTAGCGTGCGATGTAGGAGTGTTCGAAGTAGGTCTCGTTATGCGGTCCCGGAGTCAACAGAACGATGCGCGGATTGCCGGACTCGGACAGGCTGATCAGCGCCTCGCGCTGTGCGCGAAAGAATGGCGCAAGCCGCAGCACATCCGCTGCGCGAAACAGACTCGGCAGCACATCGGAAACAATCGTGCGGTTCTCCAGCGCATAGCCGCTGCCTGCAGGAGCCTGCGTGCGGTCTGCCAGTACCCACCACTGGCCGTCGGGAGAGCGCGCAAGATCCACCGCCAGCATGTGCAGATAGCTGTGCGCCGGAACGCGCACGCCCACCAGCGGACGCAGAAAGGCAGGATTGGCGTAGAGCAGCGCCGCCGGAAAGCGCCCGCTCGCGACCAGTTCCTGCGCGCCGTACAGGTCCTCAAGTATCAGGTTCAGCAACTGCGCCCGCTGAATGATTCCCTCTTCAATAAACCGCCATTCGTCGGCCGCAATCAGAAAAGGAATGATGTCGATCTTCCACGGCCGGTTTGCCCCCAGCGGATCACTGTAGATGTTGTACGTGATTCCGTTCTCGCGAATCCGGCGTTCCGCGCGGCCCCAGCGTCGCCCCAACTCCTCCGGCCCGATCTCCTCCAGCGACTCCATCAGGTGCGCCCAGTGCGCGCGCGGAGTCACGCCGTCGGCCGATAGCTCGTCGTAGGCGGATCCATAGCGGATTGGGGTCTGGTGCAGATCGACAGTCATGGAGTAGGTCCGGGCCTTTCCGAGTGGGTCGCAAGTCCCGGCGCCGGAAGCCGCAGGTCGAGAGTCATGGGGAAGATCGGATTGCTCTCTTCCACCGGGACCGCCATTGCACCCGGGGCCGCACCCGCCACTTCAAAGCGCGCCTCCCGCCGCTCTTTCGCCTCGGCAGCGTTGGCCGGTCGCACCGAGTAGACGCGCCCGTCGGGCGGTGCTGCGTGATAAGTGCAACCGCCAATCGAGCGCTCCTTCCAGCGGTCGATGATAGCGAAGACCAGCGGCGCATGCACCGGAATGGTCGGATGCAACGTCGCGGACAACTGCCGCGCACGATAGCGGACCGCCGCCACCAACTCTCCGGACACACCCGTGGGTTCCAGCGGCACCCTGCGCCCGTTGCACGCCACCACATAGCGCGATTCCGTTGTGAATCCGGTCACCTTCACCTGGATGCGCTCCAGCGACGAGTCCACCGTGCGCACCGTTCCGCCCGAGGTCGTCTCTTCCGCCAGCACGTTCCACGGCTCCAGCGCCTGCCGTAACTCAAGTCCAACTCCGTCGGCTGCGATCGATCCTATCCTCGGAAAACGAAATTCCATCTGCGCGGCAAACCACCTCTCCTCAAACTCGTAGCCGGCCGCGCGTAGGTGGGCCAGCACCTCGGAGAAATCGCGCTGGACAAAATGCGGCAGCATATAGCGGTCGTGGAGCTCCGTTCCCCAACGGATCAGTGCGCCTGCATACGGACGTCTCCAGAACGTGGAGACCAGCGCGCGGACCAGCAGCGCCGTCACCAGGCCCATGCGCACGTGCGGCGTCATTTCGAACGCCCGCAGCTCCAGCAACCCCAGCCGCAGTCCCTGGCCCTCCGGCGGATACAGTTTGTCGACGCAGAATTCGGCCCGATGCGAATTGCCGGTGACGTCCACCAGCAGATTGCGAAACAGCCCATCCACAACCCACGGTGCGCAGTCGCCGGTCGGCAGATTGCGAAAGGCCACTTCCAGTTCATACAGCGCGTCCGTGCGCGCCTCGTCGACGCGCGGATACTGGCTCGTAGGGCCCACATACATACCGGAGAACAGATACGACAGTGATGGATGGTTCTGCCAGAACGCTACCATGCTGCGCAGCAGGTCCGGGCGGCGCAGCAATGGGCTCTCCAGCACAGTCGCCCCTCCGATCACGATATGGCTGCCGCCGCCGGTTGCGGCGTGGCCGCCATCGTAGCTGAACTTCTCCGCGGTCAGCCGGTTCTTGCGCGCCTCCTCGAACAGCAAGGTGTTGATCTGTTCCAGCTCGTTCCAATTGCTCGCAGGTGGCAGATTCACCTCCAGCACACCAGGGTCCGGGGTAACGCTGAACGATAGCAAGCGCGGATCGGATGGCGGCGTGTAACCCTCAACCCACACCGGCCGGCCCAGGTGCTGGCACGTGTCCTCGACCGCGGCGACCAGGTCAAGATAGTCCGCCAGCTTCGACGCATACGGCAGAAACACTCGCAGGCGCCCCTCCCTCGCCTGCACGCAGAGTGCCGGCCGAATCAGCTCCGTCGCGGTCTCGGCAGTGCTGGAAAGTGCGGGCAGCAAATCGGCCGCCGGCTCCATCTGGAAGAGGCCTATGCGGCGCGCCGGGTGCGACGGCAGCTTCACCCGGTCCGCGAAGGGCGCAGACTCATATTCGTAGACAAGTTCATCCGGCGCGACCCACGGTATCGCATCCACGGGTATGCGAAAGCCGATCGGCGAATCCCCTGCCGTCAGCACCAGCCGTTCCGAACGCGGAAACCACAGTTGGCTCGACCAGCTAAGCCGCCCCTCCGGTTGCCTGCGGCGAATGGGCAAAATATACCCGGCCGGTTCCATCGAGTTCGCATCGAAGTTGTGCGCAGCCAGAATGTTTCCCGAGCTCACCTGGAGACGCCGCGTCAGCGCTTCCATGAATGCGAGCGCATCCGCCGTTGTAAATCCGTACTCGCGATCCTCGCGCGCGATCAGATCGACGTTCTCCCACACCGGAACCCCATCCGCGCGCCAATAGCAACTCAGCGCCCAGCGCGGCAACGGTTCGCCGGGATACCACTTCCCTTGCCCGTAGTGCAGCAGCGCGCCCGGCGCCATCTTCTCGCGCAGACAACCAATCAGCGCCAACCCGCGGCTTCGCTTAATCCCTCCGAGAGCATCAATGTTCCATTGCGCACTTTCCGGCTCGTCGATGCCGACAAATGTAGGCTCCCCGCCCATGGTCAGCCGAACATCCTGCGCCGCCAGGTCCGCGTCCACGCGGCGCGCAACCTCTTCCACCTGCGTCCAGTCCGCATCCGAGAAAGGTCTCGACAACCTCGCTGTTTCATTCACGCGGCGAACTGACATGGAGTAGCTGAACTCCACGTTCGCCGGTTCCACCGTGCCCCCGATCGGAGCGGCGTTCGATGCATTCGGCGTGCAGACCAGCGGAATGTGGCCTTCGCCCGCAAACAGCCCCGAGGTCGAATCCATCCCAATCCAACCGGCGCCCGGCAGATACACCTCCGTCCACGCGTGCAGGTCCGCGGAGTCGTTCTGTAGACCCTCCAATGCGCTCTCGTCCGGCGCCAACTGAATCAGATAGCCCGAAACAAAGCGCGCTGCCAGCCCGAGCTGCCGCAGAATCTGCACCAGCAGCCAGGCCGTGTCGCGGCAAGACCCCATGCGCGTCTCCAGCGTCTGTTCGCAGGTTTGAATTCCGTGCTCCAGCCGCGTCGTATAGCCAACCTCGTCACGTACCCTTCGGTTCAAGTCGATCAGAAAACCAATCGTCCCGCGCCTCTCGGCCGAAACGCTCGTGAGAAATGCCCGCAGCCGGGGGCCAGCCGGGTCGGCCGAACGATACGGCTCCAGGTCCTTTGCCAACTCCGGCGCATACTCGAATGGAAACTCTTCGACGCCCGGCTCCAGCAGAAAATCGAACGGATTCACCGGCGTCAGCTCCGCGACCAGCTCCACCTCGACCACAAACTCAGTCGTCTTGCCCGGAAACAGAATCCGCGCCAGATGATTGTGGTGGATATCCAGTTGCCACTTCAGCACATGGTCCGCCGGAGTCACGTGCAGCGAGTAGCCGAGGATTGGCGTTCTGCAATGCGGAGCAGGGCGCAACTGAATCACCTGTGGGCCGAGCGAGACCGCCTTGTCGTATCGGTACTCGGTCCGGTGATTGAGAGCTACCTGTATGCTGATCCCCCCATACGGCTGGGCGCGCGAAGCCTTGGCTTGTTCTCGTCCGAACGCAGCAAACCCTGAAAGTTTCCTGTGCCTCGTGGGAGCTGGCGCCGTAAAGCTACCTTAACATAGTTAAGCTGAATATCCCGCCCGGCAGCTTACTGGAAGTTCCCAATCAGCACAAAAGGCGCCCAGTAGAAGGGGTGCGAGTAGCCCGCGAGCTGCGTCTGGGCCGCTTTAGACGGCGTTGTGCCGGGCTTCTCCGTCGCCACCAGGCCGCGCTCGTCCGTGCCCTCCGCCGTAGATGTGCTGTGCAGCAGCGCAAGCTGGGCCTCGCGCAGCGCCTCCGCTTTGCCCTCCGCGGGCGCCTTCACCCAGCGCGAGTAGAAATCGCTCATCAGCCGGCTGGTGCTGGCGTCGTTCACGTCCCACAGTGTGGCCAGCACTGCCTCCGCGTCCTTCTGCTGTGCGATCATGCCCAGGCTATCCATCTCCAGGCCATCTTTCGCGGCATCGCCCTTCGCCGTGCTGCACGCCGACAGCGTCAGCAGGTGCGTGCCGTGGAAGCTGATGGTGGAATCCTCAATCCGCGACAGCGTCAGCGCGTAGCCCTGGGCGTCGCCCGCGCTGTCGCCGCCCAGCATCAGATAGGGCTCTTCGCCACCGCCTGCCTCCACCACAAAGTGGCTGGCGATATGCACCACGGGAAAGCTCTGCCCGGCACCTAGCTCGGTCTTCAGCGCAGCCAGCGTGAACTGATCATTGGGCAGCAGCAGGCCATCCATCGGTCCATGCGACTGGGGCACCGCGGGGTCGTGCACCACCGCCTCAAGCTCCGGCATCACGCCGGGCAGCGCGGGCAGCCCGCCATAGCTCTTCGACAACCCCATCGCCAGCACCCGCAGGCTCGCTGTCTTCGCGTCGGCTGGCATGGTCATGTGGCCGTAGCTCTCCGGCGTAAACAGCACATTGTTGAAGCGCTCAGCCATGTAGCGCGTGCCATCGTACAGCGCCGCCATGGGCACATAGCGCAGCACGCCGTCCAGCGACCACAACACTGTCGGTACGGGACTCTGCCCTGGCTGTGCCGGCTGCGCTGCCAGCGCCTTCAACTCGGGCTCGAACGGGCCGACCACCATGGTATACAACTCAGCCAGATGCGGCTTCGGGTCCGACTTGGGTGAGCGCAGGTCGTCGCGCACCTCCAGCACCTTGCTGCGCAGCTCCGCGGGCGTCGCCTTCAGCTCGACCTTCGCGCGTGTATGCGCGGTAATCACGATCGCATACGCGTGGTCCTCGCCCAGCAGCAGCCGGATGCCCAGCACCCGCGGCCCCAGCTCGGCCAGCGTGTTCTGCAACTGGCTCACGTCGGACTTCTCCCTGCTCAGCAGAGCGTTGGCGTCGGTCGTGCCCGCCTTTTGCGCCAGCTCCGGATAGAGCGTGTTCTTGAAGAAGGCGGACACCTCGCCGTTGCCCGCCTCGATGCGCGCGTCCAGCGCCTTCAGCCGCGCCTCTTCCTCGCTGCTGCGCTGGGTCTTGGCCAGCAGCGTGGCGTACTCCAGGCTCACGTCCGTCAATGCCATGGCCGCCTGTTCCGGAGTCGCCAGTTGCCCCTCTGCCTTCTGCTGCGCTGCCGTCAGCGCCAGCGGTTCGGCCTTGGCAGCCGGATCGTCTGCCGCACCCCGCACCACCTCCTTCAGCTCCTGCTCCTTCAGCAGATCGAGAACGTGCTCCGCCTCGGCCAGCCGGTCCGTCTGCACCAGCAGCTCTGCCAGCTCGCGATAGGTCTCCGACTTCGACTGCGCAAACCCAGCCTGCAACTCCTGGTCCAGCCCGGTGATATTCCGCCGCACCTGCTGGAAAGCGTTCACCGCCTCCGTGCCAAAGTAGATCGCCTCTTCCAAGCGGTTCTGATTGCGGAAGTCGATCATCAGCGAAGTGTCGATGCCGCCCTGGAGGTCGGGATCCCCCGCCGTCTTGGCCAGCGACAAAGCAGCCAGCTTGATCGGCAGCGCCGTCTGCTGCTGATGCAGGCTGGAGTAGGCCCTTCCAATGCTGGACAACGCAAACGCCTGCCCGCGGCTGTCCTCCACCTCGCGCCACGCCGTCAGCGACTGGAACTCAATCTCCAGCGCCTTATCCTGTTGCCCCAGGCCGGACCAGGCCCTCCCGATATTGGTCAGGGTCACCGCTTCGCCGCGGCGGTTCCCTGCCTGGCGCCACAGCGGCAGCGCCTGGTCGAAGTAATCCAGCGATTTCTGGTCCTCACCGAGATCGGCATAGACTCTCCCAATGTCGTTCAGTGCCAGCGCCTCGCCGTTGGGGTTGGCCACCGCACGCCATATTGGCAGAGCCTGGTTGTAGAGTTCCAGCGCCTTATCCTTTTGCCCCAGGTCGCTATAAACGCGGCCTTCATAGTTCAGCGCCCTGGCTTCGCCCGGACGGTTGCCCACCTCGCGCCAGGCGACCAGCGCCTCATTGTAGTACTCCAGCGACTTCTGCTTTTCACCGAGATTCGCATAGACAATCGCGATATTCCCCAGGGTCAGCGCCTCGCCGCCGCGTTCCCCTATGTCACGCCAGATCGGCAGCGCCTGGTTGTAATACTCCAGCGCCTCCGGCCCCCTCCCCATATACGAGTAGGCCGTGCCCATACTGTCCAGCGTGCTTGCCTCGCCGCTCCGGTTCTTCGCCTCGCGCAAGATAGGCAGCGCCTGGTTCAGCACCTTCAGCGCGTCTTCCCTTTGCCCGAGATTGTTGTAGACGCGCCCCATATTGCTCAGGGTCAGCCCCTCGCCCGGCTGATTGCCCAGCTCGCGCCACATCGGCAGTACCTGGTTGAACAGGTCGAGCGCCTTCTGCTCCTGCCCCAGATCGGTAACGATTCGGCCCATCAAATTCAAGGTCGTCGCCTCGCCCAGACGATCTCCGTCACTCCGCTCGATCAGCAACGCCTGCTCGCAATAATCGACGCCCTTCTGCCGCTCGCCCGTCTGCCGGTACAAGCCGGCAAGGGTGTTCAGTTCCGCCGCCTCAGCTTTTGTGTCTTTTGCCCCACGCGCCGCAGCCAGCTTTTGCTCGTGCTGGGCGATCTGCGCCGGGATCACCGCAATCTGCCCTGCCGGCGCCGGGGCCTGCGTCCACGCATACGGGCCGCCCACGACGCAGCCTGCCGCCAACAGCAAGCTTGTGATTAGCCGCGCTCGAACCCTGTGAGAAAGGTCGACCATTCACCCCCGCCGATCCGTGACGCCCCAAATCATACGTTAGACGGTTCAAATCGTCCGCTGGACGCCACCCATCTCAACCCATGGGCGATACTACTTCGCGGCGCCTTTTGGAACGCTGTGCAGCGTCGTCAACTCGATCCCCCAGTCGGTCGGGACCGCGCCCGGCGCACCCCGCGTGCCCCGGCTGGTGTCGCCAAGCAACTTGGCCAGCGGCGATCCGCCGCTTGAGTCTCCCCGCGTCGCCACCCCCTCGAACTCCAGCGCGTACGGATCGGGAAGCGGCTGCGCCGTGCTCAGCATCACCAGCGTATCCACGCCATAGGGCGGCCCGATGCGCAACACTGGCGCGCCCGGCAGGGCAAATTCAAGTCCCCGGTCCGCGTCCGACGGAAACTGGTTCTCCGCCAGATCGCGCGGATACAGCAGCGACCCCTTGCCATGGCAGTCGATGTCCAGCACATACACCCAACGCCGCTCCGTGACTGGCGTAGTGGTCTTCAGCGCCATCAGCAGTTCCTCATCCTGCGCCGCCGGCTCGTTGGCCGGTAATACCGTCTGGTCCGTCGCGTGGACCATCGTCAGGCTGTAGTAGTGTGCGGCGGACGCACCCGTGGGACTGTCCGCCAATTGAATCCACCCATGCACCTTCGCCAATAGCGAGGCGTAACGGTTCAGCTCTGCTGCGCCGCGCCCGTTCGCGCCCGTTTGGCGGAAGGGCACCCAGTCGCTCCGTACCGGATACTGCGACGTCGCGGAACACCCGGGGCTGTGGTCCGCTGCGGTCCTCGCGCGAGGCCCTGCGTCGAACTCCGGCTTGTCGAACCATGCGTATGCAGGCCCGTCGCTGGTAAGCGTCCCCGTCAGAAGGTAGTTGGCATTCGCCACGTCGGGCGCGGTCTGCACTGCGCTGCCGTTCTCATGCAGCATCAGCTTGGCCGCCAGTTCCTCAGGCGGTGGCAGGTTCACCCACAGCTTCGCCCCTGCGGGAAGGTGTTGTTTCAACGCGCCGGCCGTTAGCTTGCTGCCCAGGCTGACTGGTGCGGGTGGCGCCTTGTCGAGCACAACTGTGCCTGCACTCCCAGCCCCCGGCCGATTTGGCGCAGCCGTGTTGGCACGTTGCAGCATCCAGTTCGTCCCGTCCCACGAGAGCATTTCGGTCCACGGCTCCTCAGCCGGATCGGCAACGGAAGCGACGCCCGCAAGCCGCACCTCAGCAGCCGCATCCATAATCTCCGCTGCGGAGAGATTCGCCGGCCACGTCCAGAAGTAGAACGGCGGCGCTTCGGCCGGAACCCACTTGGCAAGCTCGAACACCTCACCCACTGCGACCTTTGCACCCGCCGGGCTGACCACTGCGGCCGTCGAGCGCGCAATTCCCTGCAACGCCGCAACCCGCAACCTCGTCGGCTCGCCGCTGTCGCTCTTCACCGTGGAAACAAACTCCGTGCCCACCCCGACACCGGAGACCTGGCCCACGTCGAGCCATACGCTCCCGTCTCCATCCATCTTCAAGGCCGCTGTCCGCATCGTTTTGCTGCCGGCTGCGGCGCTTCCGCCGAACAGCGGTTGTCGCCGGCGCGCTGCCCCAGCATCCAGATCGGGCTCCTGGTTGGTGAAGCTATTGCCCTCCAGTACCGCCTTAACCCGCTGATACACCAGCGACGCCGGCGCATCCGCGGGCAGCGCCTGCAGCGTCTCGATCAGCGCCGAGGTGAAGGCTCCATGCGCCTCCGGCTGGGCCGGCGTCGGCTCCGCCTCATCCGCCTCCTGGTCCTGCTGGGCTGCCGAAAGCACCAGCGCCGGATTGTCTGCGCGCTCCGTAGGCGAAGGCTTCACATCGGGCGCCTTGTCCAGGTCGCGCGGATCGTAGGCCAGCGTGCGCGCGCGGTAGTTCCGTTCCAGGCCGCGCGTAGCTCCGCCACTGTGGCAACTGTCGAAGATCACCGTCAGGTGGACTCCCTTGTCCAGCGCCGCCTGGAAGATGGCAGTCATGTCCCGATCGCTCACGTCGAAGCCGCCTTGGTACGCATCCGCGGGCACCAGCGTGCTGTCCGCGTGGACCAGGTTTCCGCCCATCAACACCGTGATCTTGGTGCCCTTGCTGTTCATCCGCAGCGAGCCGTGGCTGGCGTCATAGAAAACCACCGTATCGCCCCGCTGCGGCATATCCACCAGGTACTTTTGCATGGCCGCGAGAATCCCTGCCCGCGTGGTCTGATCCGCCGGAAGAATCGCCAAGCCGGGCCGCGGTTGCGGCGGGCCTGGATTGGTAAGCAGGACAACCTGCGCCGCGGTAAAGCCGAACTTCGGGCTCGTCAACAGGTCCGCCATCGACTGGGCGTCGTTGACGGAACCCTCAAGGTTCTGGAATGAGCCCAGTTCGCACCGGCCGTACGCGCACCCCGCGGGATGCTGCGCACTGGTGCCGGCGGGCTGATAAGTATCGATTCCGATCAGCAGCGCGCGCTTCGTCTGCGCGGTCGAAAGCAGTGACGGAAGCAGAAGGACCAGTGCGCCAAATCGCAGCCGCATAACCAGCGCTCCTCGCTGAGCATCTGTGCCAGATTATAGCGGCGTTCTGACCAGGTAAGCGGCAACTGGACCCAAAACCTCGCCGCGATAGGGTTCTAAAGTAGCCGGCAGTCCATCCGTCTAGACAGTATTCGTTATAACAAGTAATATAGATCCTATGAAACGCACCAAGCACCTCGAGACTCCTCCCCGCCGCATCGAATGCCCCGAGGAAGCAACTTTCCTGGAACTGTGCCGCACCACCGACCTCCTCTCCCGCCGCTTGTCGCCCGTACTCAAGACCGAAGATCTCTCTTCCAACCAGTACAACGTGCTGCGCATCCTGCGCGGCGCCCCCGACGGCCTGCCCTGCGGCGAGATCGGTAACCGCATGATTACCCGCGACCCGGACATCACCCGTCTGCTCGACCGCCTGGAGAAGCGCGGCCTGATCGCGCGCTGCCGCCAGACCAAAGACCGCCGCACCGTAATTGCCCGCATTACGCCCGACGGCCTGAGGTCGCTGGCCCGGATGGACCAGCCCGTGCGCGACGCCCATCGCAGCCAGCTAGGCCATCTTGGCCGGGAACGGCTTCGCGCCCTCACCGAGTTGCTCCAGGCTGCCCGGTCGCAACCTGTTGATTTCTAGACAACAATACTTGTTGCAACGATTATTGTCGCCACGCATCTAAACCTACGTGCAGCATCAAAACCACACCGAAAAGGACCCTGCCATGACCCCAGCCGTCGCACCCCAAACCGCCGTCTCAACCTGGAACATCGACCCCGCCCACACCGTCGCCGAGTTCAAGGTCAAGCACATGATGATCTCCAACGTGAAAGGCCACTTCCCCAAGGTCACGGGAGTACTGACCCTCGACGAATCCGACCCTTCCAAATCGTCTGTCGAAGCCTCCATCGACGTTGCTTCCATCGAAACCCGCGACCCGCAGCGCGATGGACACCTCAAGAGCGCCGACTTCTTCGATGTGGAGAAGTATCCTACGATGACCTTCAAGTCGTTCAAGTTCGTCCCCGAGGATGGAGTCGTCGAGGGAGAGCTGACCATTAAGGACGTGACCAAGACGGTGGCCTTCCAGGTCGAAGGTCCGACCCTCCCGGCGAAAGACCCCTGGGGCAATTTGCGCGTAGCCGTCTCCGCCACCACCAACATCAGTCGCAAGGACTTCGGCCTAATCTGGAATGCGGCGCTGGAGGGCGGCGGCTTCCTCGTAGGCGACGAGGTCACCATCACCCTGGACGCCGAATTCGTGAAGGCATAAAACCATTCGCCGCTGAGAAATCTCTAAGACGGCAGAGAGGAGGAGTGCTATGTCACTCCGACCCGTAAAAGAAATCATTCAAACCACGCCGACCCTCGAAGGCGCTGGCGTCAAACTCCAGCGCGCCTTTGGCTTCGGCAAAACCAGGGAATTCGACCCGTTCCTGTTGCTCGACGACTTCCGCAACGACAACCCAGCCGATTATCTGAAGGGCTTTCCCTGGCACCCGCACCGCGGCATCGAGACCATCACCTACGTCCTCGCCGGCTCAGTCGAGCACGGCGACAGTCTGGGCAACAAGGGCAAGATGACCGCCGGCGACGTCCAGTGGATGACCGCCGGAAGCGGCATTCTCCATCAGGAGATGCCCAAGGGCGATCCCCAGGGCCGCATGCACGGCTTCCAGCTCTGGGCCAATCTGCCCTCGGCGCTCAAGATGACCGACCCGCGCTACCAGGACATTCCGTCCAGCGCGATCCCCGAGGTCACCGACGACGACGGCACCCACGCGCGCGTCATCTGCGGCGAATTCTGGGGCAAGCGTGGCCCGGTCGAAGGGGTAGCCGCCGACCCCAACTACCTCGACATCTCCGTCGCGCCCGGCAAGCGCAAGCGCCTCAAAGTCGAGACGACGCGCAACGCCTTCGCTTACGTCTTCGCCGGCTCGGGCACCTTCCGCGACGCCTCCAACCCGCAGGCGGTCCTCACCGAATCCGGCGCCGACCCCAACGCCACGCCCGTCTACGACGCCGCCAACCACTCCCTGGTGCTGTTCGACCGCGGCGACGAGATCACCGTCCAGGCCGGCCCGGAAGGCATTCGCTTCCTGCTGGTCTCGGGCAAGCCCATCGAGGAACCGGTCGCCTGGTACGGCCCCATCGTCATGAATACCCAGCAGCAACTGCGCCAGGCCATGGCGGAGTTGCAGGATGGCAGCTTCATCCACCATCGCTGAAGCGCCGCAAAGTCACGCCACAAATCAAAGCGCCGGGCCATTGGCTCGGCGCTTTTTTGGTGGTGGACTCCACGCAGGAAGTATCTACAACTGCGCTAGATTCGCTTGCGCCACGAAAGAGCTGCCCCGGATCTGCACCAGTCCCACCGAAGATTTCGCACCCTGGCGGGCCTTCATGCCGGCGGTAACCACGCCGGTGCGGGCATAGGATTTTTCGCAGTCCTGGCTCGAAGGCCCGCGCATGTTCCCCTCCATGTACGCCAGACCCGGACAGCGCGAGCAGGAACCACCGCTGTGCGAACAGGTGGAACACACCGGCAGATCGCTCACAGTGATCGATCGCACCTCGTTCATCTGCGGCGAGTACTTCCATATGTCGATGAACCTCGTGGTACGCACGTTGCCCGTGGGGAGTGGGAATTGCACGCAGGGGTAAACATCGCCATACGGCGAGACATAGCAGAAGGTGTGACTCGCGCTGCATGGCAGCGTATCCATCGCGTCCGCTTCGGCGAGCGCTCCCGGAGGCGGCGCGCAGAACTCCTCCGCGCTGGTACCCAGTAGCGACGAATCCCGGAACACCTGTTCCAGTTCCGCGCGTTCAATGTTCAAGTTCAAAATCGAACGGTCTCCATCCAGCATGGGCGTAATCGTCGGGTCCACCGTATACCTGGCGCCCACTTCGGCGGCCAGCGCCTGCACGCCCGAGTAATCCTGAAAATTGTCGCGCATCAGCACGTTTGCGAAGATCACCTTCACGCCGCGCTCAACCAGCAGTCGTGTCCCTGCCAGCGATTTCTTCAGTGACCCAGGCAGTTTCGTGATCGCATCGTGAACCTCCGGGCGGTGCGAGTAGATGCTGATCTGTACCGATTCCGGCGCCAGCGCCTCGATGCGATCGGCCTCCGCCTCATGAATCATCACCGCATTCGTCTTCAGTTTCACGCAGAACATCAGCGCCCGGGCGTGCTCGACGATCTCGAAGAAGTCACGCCGCATCAGAATTTCGCCGCCGCTGATGGTCAGAAAGAAAACTCCCGCCGCCGCCATCTGGTCCAGCAACTCCTTGATCTCGGCGGTCGTCATCTCGCCATGATCGTCGTGGTCCAGGTAGCAATGGACGCAGCGCTCATTGCAGCGATAAGTCAGGTCGAGTTGCACGCCCAGCGGAATGCCCAGCCGCAGCGCGGTGGCGCTCATCTCTTCCAGCAGCGTGCTCATTGGGTCTCCTCAATCGGCATGTTGGAAACTTTTAGGATGCCATGCTCCACCAATCCTGTCACCACTTCTTCCGCATCGCGAAACGCGACTGCCCGATCGACCTCGAACCCCCTGCATATGCGCTGGTCGACGATCTCTGCGAGCGGAGTCACGCCGTCGGCCCCCTCCCAGATCAGCGTCGCGGTTTCATTCAAGCTGAACAGTTTCGAATCGCGCGCGGACAGGATCATCAACTCACCACCCACCCTGCGAGCGGCGACTTCCTTGGCTCGAGCGACGTAAACTTGGTTCACTGGATCACCTCCCAGATACGGGCATCGGGAACAAAGGTCAGGCGTTGGATCGGAACCCTCTGCACCAGTTCATAAGCGGAGTCGAACATTCGCGCAACCAACTCGGAATCATGGGCGAAGAACAGCACACTCTCCAGCAAAGCCCGCGTCGCATCGGCGTCGGTGACTGAGTCTATCCGGTTCACCGGTCCTTGCGCCAGCAGATACAGGGCCGCCAGTGGCGCGCGGACGTTCTCCCCGGGCTGCCCCAACTCACCCGCAAATGGAGTTCCGTAGGCAACATACCCATCGCCTTCGCGGCGCAGATAGGAGATTTCGTCAGTCAGCCGCGTCACATCCGGCGGCGCCAGCCGCGTAATGGTAGTCTTGCCCGCGCCGGAGACACCGGCGAACAGGAATGCCCTGCCATTGCGCACGGCGCTGGCGGCATGCACCAGAATCCCGCCTTCTTTGGCCAGCAGCAGCGAATGCAGGATGCGAAACGCAGCGTCGATCGCATAGGGGCTGGCGGTCTGGCGTATGTGCCCGCGGCGCAAAGCCGGGTCCAGCTCCGCATGGAAATCTCCGCGCTCCAGAACCCAGCGGCCTCCTTCGAATCGCACGCTCAAGTCTGCGTCGGGATCAATCGCGCCGGGGAGCATTTCGGCAGCAGCGATCTCGACCTCCAACTCGAAGACAGGTTCCGCCTCAGGGTTTAAGAAACCGCTGTATCGATCGACCAGCATTTGCAGGAACTCCGGGCTGGTGGTGCGCACCGAAATCGGCAGCCCGCCGATCTCCACCACGACATCGTGGGCGATTTCAGCGCCCATCATCCGGCCCACGACCATCCCGGCAATCTCTTGAGGCGTAGCAGAACCCGGGTGCATAGCTCTGAACGTCGCACCATTGAGGAGACAGCGCGATGCCACCACGCGGAGGATAACCTAACCGATCGCCCACCCCGAAGAATGGAAATCACCGCTCCCAGGACCTCAACCTCGCGGAAGGGCGGATCATTATAGCCAAGCGAATCGCCACGGGTGATCAGGCCATCGTCACATTTGCCGATCAACCTGTGCGCGCTGAACGCCTGGTTTCTGTAACACAGCACGATCTGGCCAAGCGGCAATTCTGCCCCACTTTGCCGGCGAACGGTGATCACGTCTCCCGGCCACACCGCCGGCAGCATACTGGTTCCCGTCACCCGCAAACGAACCTCGCCGAATTGGCGAATCGCCTCCGCCGCCAGTTCGCGCTTGGCGGCATCTTCAACCGCTGGTGCCGAATTCATTGGCTAGGAAGTCTTCCGGTTGCTATGGCAACCCGACTGTGTGGTGTGCACTTTGCCGCAACTCAACGCGCTCGTCTCAAACAGGCGTTCCTGGCGAAAGGCGGGTTTCTGGTAGGGTTTCCTGTCCGCGGGTTCACGTTCTGCCGTTGTCGTACCCGGGGTGGGCTGCTCCGACTCGCTCATGCTGACCTCGTGACTTTGTTATATACCCTACTTGGATACGCCCGAATAACCAGATATTCACAGCCAGGTGCATTCCAATCACCCGCTTAGGGTAACCTAAACCAATACCTCAGTCCACTCTGCCATTTGAAAGACAGGCGTTGCGCATCTATCAGTTAGGCTAATATAGGAATCGATCCCAAACCCAGGTGGACCTCGCAACCAGGGTTCTGACCTGCTAGATAAGTTCAAGGAGCTTTGCATGAGCGGGACGAATGCGTTGTGTAAGTGGAGCGCTGCCGCGGCTATTCTCTGCGCACTCTCGGCTTCGGCGTTGGCTTATGGACAAACCAGCGGAAAACCTGGTTCCGGCATCCCGGAAGACTGGAGTCACCACCACGCAATCTTCTCCAATCCGGGCACGTTCGACGATGCTATGCGCAATGGCACCATCGACAAGTGGAGCAAGATAGTTAACGAACCGCGCTACCAGATCCAGCAGTTGAGGCGGACTTGGTGGCAGCAGCCCCGGCCGGATCATGGGCGTTCCCCGCTGGTGAAGACGGACTGGAGCATGGACATGGGATCGGGCGCCACCGTGGGCGCCGGGCAATACCCGGCCAAGTTCACATTCAACGGGACTGCGAACTGCTCCGACTGGGTCGCGTACAACACCGGGCTGGCGGGCGTCTCAGGCGGCCAGGCCAACATTGCCGCGTACAGCAACCTGTACGACACCACCTGCGCCGCGCCCAATCCTTCGGTTTACTGGGCTTACTACAGCGGCACCGGCAAGGCGACTACTTCGTCCGTCATCTCCCCGGATGGGACCAAGATCGCCTACATCGAGAATCCCGCCTCGGGTGCTGCAATATTGCGGATCATCGAGTGGGTGTCGGGCCAGGGCACTCCCGCGGCAGCGCATACTCCAGACCACGCGTTCACCAACACCATCGTCGGCGCCGTGGGCAACACGGCCTGGACCGGCTGCACCGCCCTCCAATCCTGCATGATCAGCGTTGCGTTCCAGAATAGCGACCAGGACACCACGTCCTCGCCCTTCTACGTTTACTCGGGCACCTACGCCGACACTATCTTCGTAGGCGACAATAATGGCAAACTCCACCAATTCACCGGAGTGTTCAACGGGACTCCCGCCGAAGTCACTACCAGCTGGCCGGTTGCGGTGGGAACCACTGCGCTCACCAGCCCGGTCTACGATTCCGGGACGTCGGGAAACATCTTTGTGGCCGACCAGGGTGCCGCAGGCGGAGTTCTGTACGGGATCAGTCCGTCTACCCATGCGATCGTGTTAGAAACCAGCAAGCTGACTTACGCCTCCGGAACGGTCGGCATCGTTGACGGACCGCTGGTCGATTCCTCGGCCGAAATGGTTTATGTATTTGTGGGCGATGATGCCAACACCAGCGGAGGGCTCGCCTGCGACAATGCCACCGGTTGCGGCGGCGTCTTCCAGTTCCCCGCAGGCACCACCCAAACCAACCCCACCGGCGCCTGCGCTGCAACCAGCGCAACCGCGTGGTCGGGCAATACTTGCGGGGAGGAGGCGGTATTCGGGGTCGGAACGACCACCACGCCGACTACCTACGACGGAGCCTTCGACCAGCTTTACTACGCGACCACGGCGGGCACAGCGGGCGACCTGTGGACCTGCAATCAGCATGCTGCGTCGGAGCCGCGGTTGTCGTACGTGCCCATCCAAACCAACGGCAAGTTCGTGGCCACCGGCTCCGATGTTTTTGTCATAGCCACCACGGCGGTCTCTACACTGACCTCTGCCGTAGCGACCTGCTCACCGCTGACGGAGATCTATGGCGAGGGCGGCACCACCAACGACTATGTATTCGCCGGCGTGTCCGCCAGCGGCAGCAAAACCGGCTGCACGGGAGCTTGCGTTTACAACTTCCTGGTTGGCACCGGAGGCGCCCTGTCCGTACCAGCCAATGCTACCGCGGGGATCGCCTCAGCCGGCGGCTCCAGCGGAATTGTCATCGACAATACCGGGTCGGGTACAGGTGAATCCCAGATTTACTACACTCCTCTGGCCAACCAGGCCTGTTCGGGGCAAAACGGTGGAAGCGCAGGAACCGGCACCGGAGGCTGCGCCGTGCAGACCTCACAGGCGACTCCCTGATCCGAGCGAGCTACTCGTCTTTGCACGTTCCGGTTGCGAACAACGCCTTTACCCCGCAGGGCGCTTCCACCATCTTCGGGCCGGAGTGCGCAACTCCCTCAACCAGCCACAGTCGCTGCCCCCATCCAGCCGGATGGCGCGCCTTCAGATACGCAAAATACGCCTGCCCGCGGGCCAATCGGGTCGGGCCCTCCGCCTCGCCCGCGCATGAAACATCCAGGTCCTTCTGCCGTGGGTCGATATCTTCGTCTCCCATCAGGTAGATGACGTCGGCCTTCGCGTAATCCGCCTCCATCTCCGCCCAGCCGTATGTTTTCGTCAACTTCACATACTCCGGAGCGCCGCTGGTCCCGTACTTCCATCGGTCCCACCCGCTGCACCCGAAACCATGCGGGCCCGGCCGCTCGTCACTGAAGTATAGATACGAAGACGGGTTCGCAATCACGAACCGCACATGGATCCCCTTCGCCGCAATCTCCGCCGCCGCTTTCCCCACCACGGCGTATCGTTGCACCGCCTGCCCGCCGCCCGAGTGGCCCGCCAGCACAATGTCCTTCAGGTCCGGAAACAATCCCCGGTCCGCCAGCCGCAGCAGGAACGCATCCAGCACCTCGTACGCGCTGATCCCAACTGGTCCAACTGCAGGCCCACCGGCCTCCCATGCTCCGGTCCGCCAGCGCACCACCTCGCGCGGCAGGCCATGTGCTTTCACATCGTCTTCATTCAAAAACTGCGGGGCAATCAGAATGCTCCCCGCCGCCGCTGCTCCGGCTTCATGGGCAGAGCGCTGCAAGCCGCGATAGTATCCATCCACATCCCGGCCCTTGCCATGCAGCAGGATCACGGCTCGTGTAATCCCTGGCTGCGGCTTCGACCAATCCAGCGAGATATCCAGCGGCACCACCGCCACGCCCGACGGCGTTCGTATCTCGACCCTCTGGCTCGCAATAATTTCGACCGGCGGCTCCTCAACCGCAAAGCAGCGCACCCCAGGCGCCATCAACACCACCACCAACAGCGCACCGCCCCGCCAACTCATCCTCATCACAACCCTGTCCTCCAGCCTGCTCTCCCGTCGCCGGATTCATCCATTTCTAACCGTCGTCAATCCAAAGCGAAACTCCAGAATCTCTGTATTTCGCCCTCGGAATCTTCGCTCCCATTTATATCAGTGATTCCTGAGACACCACACTAGTGTTTCGCCACGTCCAACTGCACCGGCACAGCGGTGGCAGTTACATCCGGGTCGTAGTACTCATAGACGCGCGACTGGAAGGTATGCGCGTGGATGGGGTATTTGGCGCGCAGACGGTAGGTAAAGGTGACGGTTTGCCGAGGAGAGAGCGCGTTGAAGTAAAGAATGGCCTGGGTCGCGGTGAGGCTGAACTTCTCCAGGCTCCCATTTTGATTCCGCGCCGCTTTTTCCTGCAATGACTGCAAGTCCTCGCTCAGCTACATCGAGACGCAGGCTGTGGAATCGAAGTCCGGCGCGCAGCCCGATACCTACACGCTGGCCGTGATCGCCAACTTCGCGGCCGACTACGGCAAGGACAGCGAGTTTACCCGTCAGTCCATGCAGGCCCTGCTGGACGCCCGCAGCGACAAGGACAGCCAGACCTCATGGACCGCCGAAGAGACTGGCGTGTACTCCACCGGCGCCAGCGCGGCCATCGAAACCACCGGCCTGGCCGCCCAGGCACTGCTTCGCCCGGTCGACCGCCGCGCCCTCGTAACCGATGTTGGCCAGCGACCACGCGATATAGGCGGTAATGCGGAGCACATTGGAGTTGTAGCGGTTGGTGGCGCCTTCGTTGATAAAGCCGGTGTCGGGCTTCCAACTGCCGTCGGGCTGCTGCTGGCGGGCAAGCCAGTCGGCGGTGCGCTGGATCAGCCTGGGATCGACGTCGGAGACCTTTGCCATGTCGTTGAACTCCATCAGGCCGTACGCGGTCAGTATCTTGTTGGCGGGCGCCTGGCCGAACCACGAGAAGCCGCCTCCGGGCACCTCAAAGGTAAGCAGGCGCTGGTAGCCGTTCGCGATGTATCCCTCGGCCTTGGCATGCACCTCTGGCGTCAGCTTGTTGGTGCGCTTCATGTAGCCGAGCGCCAGCACGTTGGGGTAAGTGCTGGAGGAGGTCTGCTCGAAGCACCCGCCCGGCATGCGCAGGAGGCTGTCCATGCCTTCAATCACCTGGCTCAGCGGACCGGGATAGAGCCGCACCAGGATGCTGCTGGACTCCGGAATCGCCGCCGCGGGGAAAGTAAGATCCTGCTGGACGGAGTTCTCCAGATTGCCGTTGAAGACAAGGTCCTGCTCGCGCCCGTTGGGGATCACCTCAATCTCGCGCACCACGATGTCTCTGCGCACCTTGCCGGCGCCGCTCATCTGCGCGGTCAGCGTGAGCTTGAACTTGCCGATGCGATTGGCGCTGATGGTGAACTGTGTGCCGCCGACCCCGCCCGATTCAACCGAGACCGACTTCTGGGTCAGGTCGCCCTCCAGCGTGTACCACGCATCCGGGTCCGGCTGAAGCGTGACGGTACCTTCCGGCATTCTATGGGAACCAACTTGCGGTTTCTGCGCGTTGACGTAAAGACGGCACAAGAACTGCTCCGGCACGCCAACTCTAGAACCACCCTTGACCTCTACACGCAGGCGGTCTCATCCCAGAAGCGGGAAGCGAGCGCCAAGGTGGTGGAGATGCTACTTCCCTTGGGAGTCAGGCAGAGCCTTCAACACCCTTCAGCACCCTCAACGTTAGAAAAGGTAGCAGTCCGATGTTGTATTTTTCTGATTCTGAATGGTTTATGGTGGGCACAGCAGGATTCGAACCTACGACTTCCACCGTGTGAAGGTGGCACTCTACCGCTGAGTTATGCGCCCCGCCCCGTGCAGGCAACTCCTTGCCTCTCAAGCATACACGCACCAGAGCCCACCCTGCCAGTCCAGCGACGATACCGCAGCCGTCCGGGCAGCGGCCAAGTACAATTAGCCAAGCCAGATGCCCGGTCGACCACAGAATCCGCTACGCCCCCAACACCCCTCGTCCCCCCCCTCCAGGACGCCGGAGGACGACTCCCTGGACGTCCTCCCCGACGACGAAACCAGCCCCGAGGAGATTGAGGCGGAATTCTCAGATTCAGCGCAACCTCACGACGAAGATGGGGTTATGGAAGATATGGCGACGCTGGCGGTCAATCCCGGTGTTCTCGAAGGCGTTATGCCGCAGTCCGTTGCCCAGGGCTCCGCGCACTTCCCGGAGATGGAAGACTCGGCCATCATGTTGGAGTTGCGCGCCGGCAATATGTCCGGCTTCGACTTCCTCATTCAGAAGTATCGCAAGCCCATCGTCAATTTCATGTACCGCATGGTGCGCAACCAGGCGGTCGCCGAGGAACTCGCCCAGGAAG
>CAZAXI010000010.1:0-49008 GCA_964489045.1 uncultured Granulicella sp.
GCGGCGGAGATGAGCATGGCGCGCGGGTAGTTGCGCTGCGGGGCTTCGACCTCCTGCGCGACCGTGGAGGCATTGTCCCATCCCATGTAATTCCATAGGGCGACGGAGACGGCGGCAGCGAGCGAAGGCGCGGCAACCGGGGCGCGGAGCAAACTGAGGCTGCGGTGGAGGCGGCCGCCGAAGGTGAAGGCATGGGCGGCAAGAATGTGCGGTTGACCGAATAGACCCTGCCAGAATCCGATCCCGACGAGGACGACAAATGGCGCAAGCAGAACGACGAACATGCCGATGGATCCCTCGCCGACGGCCCGGGCGCCGCGGAGGTTCCAGATGACGCAGATGAGGACAACCGCGAGCTTGATGGCCAAGCCACCGTGGCCGGCGGTGAGGCCTGGCGCGACCCGGCTGAGGTAGAGGACGAAGATGACGGGGTAGATCGCCATGTCGAAGATGCTGGCGGCGAGCGAGAGCCAGGCCTCCTGGAATCCCCAGAAGCCGCCCAGCGCGCGGCGCACCCAGCAGTAGTAGCCGCCTTCCTGGGGCAGGGCGGAGGCCAGTTCGCCGACCATCAGCGAGGTGGGCAGACTCCAGACAAGCGGGATGATGAGCAGCAGGAGAAGCGCGCGGCCGTAGCCGACGTCGCCGATGATGTCTTCAAGACCGTAGGGGCCCCCGGCGACCATGAAATAGGTCGCTCCGATGAGCGGGAGCAGCCGCATTTTGCTGTTGGCGCCGCGCATGCGCCGGCCTCCGGGAGATATCTGCTGTAGAGGAGAATTTACCTGAAGCCGGACCCCGGCGCGGGCCGAGGAGTAAAAAGTAAGGGAAGGAGTTGTTCAATGCACAACGCGGTTCGGAACAGATGCCTGGCCTCCGCCAGCCTGATTTTCGCCATCAGCGCCACTCCGCTTTGGGCCCAATTCGCGCCGGAGCCGCAGAAGCAACTGCCTCCGCCCGCGGTGAACTGGACAGCCGAACAGGACCACCAGAACATGATGGACCAGCTCGGCATCAAGGCGCTGCGCCCCGGTCCGAGCGGCAACGACAACGCCCCCAACCACGCCAACTACGACGAATCCAAGGCGAATCCCTACCCGGACCTGCCCGACCCGCTGACCCTGAAGAATGGCAAGAAGGTGACCACCGCGGAGGAGTGGCGGCAAGAGCGCCGGCCTGAGATCGAACACGATATGCAGGAGTACGTTTACGGCTTTGTTCCGAAGAATGCGCCCAAAGTGACGTGGACGGTGAAGATTGTCGATCACGAGATGGTGGGCCGGATACCGGTAATTGCCAAGCAACTGACCGGGCATGTCGACAACTCCGCCTACCCATTGATCGATGTCAACATCGACATGGTGCTGGTGACTCCGGCCAATGCGAAGGGGCCGGTCCCGGTGCTGATGATGTTCGGCCGGCCTTCCCTTCCCGCCCCGGCGCAGCCGAACCCGGATGCTCTGGCGAAGATCAATGAAGCCCTGCGCGAGATGCTGGCGAAGAGCGATCCTTCGCTGAAAGAGATCCTGGATCAATACCCGGCTTATGAGCCGCTGGCGGCGGCGGCGGCCTCGCCATTTGGTGGCCCAGGTGCGGCACGGCCCGGAGCGGCGGCGGCGACGGGAGCGCGTCCGGCCGGCGATCCTCCGACGACGCAGCAGCTTCTGGCCGATGGCTGGGGTTATGCAACGATCAATCCCAGCAGTATCCAAGCGGACAATGGGGCCGGCATCACCCGCGGAGTGATTGGCCTGGTGAATAAGGGACAACCGCGCCATCCTGATGACTGGGGAGCGCTGCGTGCCTGGGCGTGGGGTGCGGGCCGCGGGCTGGACTATCTGGAGACGGACGCTGCCGTGGATGCCAAGCACGTGGGTATTGAGGGCGTGTCACGGTATGGCAAAGCTGCGCTGGTGACAGAGGCGTTCGATGCGCGTTTCTACATGGGACTGATCGGGTCGTCCGGTGAGGGCGGAGCCAAATTGAACCGGCGCAACTGGGGCGAAGCCGTGGAGAGCCTGACGGGCGGCGAGTACTACTGGATGGCGGGCAACTTTATGAAGTACGGCGCGTCGGAAGCGACTTTCGGAAGCAAGAACGCAGGGGACATTCCGGTTGACTCCCACGAACTGATAGCTCTGTGTGCGCCGCGGCTTACCTTTATCAGCTACGGGGTTCCGGAGATGGGCGATGCGAAGTGGCTGGATCACCAGGGCAGCTATATGGCGACGGTGGCTGCGCAGCCGGTCTACCAACTGCTTGGGGCGAAAGCCCTGGGGGTCTCGAGCGACTACCACACGGAGAAGATGCCCGCCGTCAACGTGGGCCTGCTGAATGGCCAGCTCGCCTGGCGGCAGCACGATGGCGGCCACACCGACGCTCCGAATGTGAAGTACTTCATCCAGTGGGCGGACAAGTTTATGGGGCGTCAGCCGGCGGCTGCGGGCGGGGCGCCAGGAGGAGAATAGCCGGCCGATCTTACCCACGTGAGAAGCTGGGCCGGTCTCGGGCTTGCATACTATGATCTCTTATGCTCGATCGGTCGATACTCGAAGCTCTGCGCGATGCCGTAAATGCGGGAAACGCGGGTGAGCCGAGCGGCCTAATTACAGAGACGAACCAGTTGCAGACGTATGAGTGCGACGGCCTAACCAACTTCCGTACCGTGCCCGACGCGGTTCTGCTTCCGCGCAGCGCCGAGCAGGTCCAGGCCATCGTGCGGATCTGCGCGCAGCACCGTATTCCGTTTGTCGCGCGCGGATCGGGGACTGGCTTAAGCGGCGGAGCGCTGCCTGCGAAGGGCGGGATCGTCATCAGCTTCGCGCGCATGAACCGCATCCTCGAAATCGACATCCCCAACCAGCGCGTCGTTGTCGAGCCGGGCGTGATCAATGCGCACGTCACCGAAGCCGTGGCCGCGCACGGCTATTTCTATGCGCCAGACCCATCTTCGCAGAGCGTTTGCAGCATTGGCGGCAACGTGGCGGAGAATGCGGGCGGCGCGCACTGCCTGAAGTATGGATTTACGACCACGCATGTGCTGGGCATGGACGTGGTGCTGCCGAGCGGCGAGCTGGTGCGCTTCGGCTCGGCCGCACCCGATGCGCCGGGCTACGATCTGACCGGCGTCTTCGTCGGATCGGAAGGCACTCTGGGCGTGGCGACGAAGATTATTCTGCGCATTGTGAAGCGGCCGGAGACGGTGCAGGTGCTCCTGGCTGCGTTCGACTCCATTCCCGCCGCGGCGCAGACCGTCTCCGACATCATCGCCGCCGGCATGCTGCCGGCCGCGCTGGAGATGATGGACCGGCTCGCGGCCATGGCCTCCGAAGCTGCGGTCCATCCCAACTACCCCGTCTGCGAAGCGCTGTTGCTGGTGGAACTGGATGGCCCCGAAGCGGAAGTGGCCGCGCAGATGGTGGAAGCCACAGAGTTGTGTAGGAAGAATAGCGCGTGGGAGGTTCGCGTGGCGCAGACGGCGGAGGAGCGCGGACTGATCTGGAAGGGCCGCAAAGCGGCATTCGCAGCGGTGGGGCGCATCTCGCCGAACTACATTGTGCAGGACGGCGTGATTCCGCGCACGGCTCTGCCTCGGGTTCTGGAAGACGTGACCCGCATGGCTGGTGAAGTCGGGCTTCGCGTCGCCAATGTGTTCCATGCCGGTGACGGCAACCTGCACCCGCTGGTGCTCTACGACCGCGCCATTGCCGGGCAGGAAAAGATTGCGCTCGATCTCTCCGAACGCATCCTGCATCTGTGCGTGGACCACGGCGGCTCCATCACCGGCGAGCACGGCGTGGGCAAGGAGAAGCAGCAGGCGATGGGTTACATGTTTTCCGAGCCGGATATGGACACCATGCAACTCGTGCGCCAGGCGTTCGATCCGCAGAACATCGCGAATCCCGACAAGCTGTTTCCGCGCCCGCGGCTGTGCGGCGAGAAGACCGGGCCGTATACTCCTCACCCGCTCGAGACCGCGGGCATTGCGGAGTTCTTCTAGATGGGGGTGCTGAGCAACGTCGATGGACTTCGCGCGGTCGCCGGCGCCGATTGCATAGCCGAGTGCGCCGGGCAGATCGTTGCCTCGCCGCGGACCACCGAAGAGCTGGCAGCGATTGCGCGCTACGCGAGTGCCAACAAGTTGGCGATTGAGATTGCCGGAGCGGGGACAAAGCGCGGCTGGGGCAATCCTGTTGGCGCGAAGATTGTGCTGAAGACAACCGGGCTTGCCGGAGTGCGCCACCATAGCTGGCAGGATTTAACGGCTACGGTTGCGGCAGGCACGCCGTGGGCCGCGATGCAACGGGCGCTGGAGGCACACGGCCAGCAGGTTGCCCTGGACCCGCTGTGGCCGGAGACGGCTACGGTGGGCGGCATCGTCGCCACCAACGACTCGGGCGCGCTGCGGTTGCGCTACGGCAGCCTGCGCGATCTCATCATCGGCATGACCATCGTGCTCGCCGACGGAACGATTGCGAAGTCAGGCGGCAAAGTGGTGAAAAACGTTGCCGGCTACGATCTGCACAAGCTGATGACCGGGGCCTTCGGCACGCTCGGCGTGATTGCGGAGGTGACGTTCCGGCTGCATCCGCTTTCGCAATATGCCGCGAGCTTTACCGTGTCCGCCTCTGATGTAACCAACCTCAAACAGCTGATGCAGGCCATCGTCGCCAGCCATCTGCTTACGGAGGGCTTGCAACTTCGCGGCACACCCGATGGCTTCCACCTTGACGTTCAACTCTGCGCTCATCCCGACTCCAAGCAGGCGGAGATCTTGCGCCAGATGACCGCTGGCCAAGATCTCGAACTGGAGTCGAGCTCGAACCGGATTTGGAAGGCGCGAGAGGCACTTCTTCTGCAACCGGGCCGGTTGATTCTGAAGGCCACAATGCTGCCGACTGAAGTTCCGGACTTCGCCCTGGAGGTTGCGGAGAAGGGTGGTGAGTTCGTTGCACAATCGCTGGGCATCATGTATGCAGCGTTTCCTGCGGACGAACTCTCCTGCAAGCTCGCGGAGGAATTCCGCTATCGTATTGGCCTTCAGGGCGGAACGACTTTCTTGCTCGCGCGACCGACGCCTGCGAGCAGCGCCGAAACGTGGGCGCTCCTAACCGAAGGCGAATTGCCTGAGGCGCACCCCCTGATGCGGGAGATCAAGCGGCGTTTCGATCCGAATCGCACACTGAACCCGGGGCGCTTTGTGGGGGGCATATGACAAGCGTGCCTCTGATTGCGATCGAGCCGGTAAGGCCATCGAGCTTCGATGCGCATCACGCGCCGGACAAGGAGCTGCTGGCCGATTGCGTGCACTGCGGCTTCTGCCTGCCGGCCTGCCCAACTTATGTGCTGTGGGGCGAGGAGATGGACTCGCCGCGCGGACGCATCTACATGATGCAGAAGGCCGCGGAGGGAGCCGCACCGCTCGACCAGACGCTCCGCCGACACATGGACAATTGCCTGGGCTGCATGGCGTGCATGACGGCGTGCCCCTCCGGCGTCGAGTACGACAAACTGATCGAGGACACACGCGCACAGGTGGAACGCAATATCCCGCGCAGCACGGGCGACTCGCTGTTCCGCAAACTTCTGTTCGCAATTTTTCCCCACCCGGCGCGACTGCGTGCCCTGGCCGCGCCCACGTTTCTCTATCAACGCATGGGCTTGCAGGCACTGGTGCGGCGGTCGGGGCTGTTGAAGCTGGTTCCGAAACGACTCGCGGCCATGGAAGCGCTGCTCCCGGCGGTGCCTTCGGGCTTCGCTACGAAGATGCCGGCGCGCACGGCCGCGGCCGCACCGAAGCGCAGGCGCGTGGGCATGCTGACCGGATGCGTGCAGCAGGTCTTCTTCCCGCACGTGAATGCCGCCACCGCGCGCGTTCTTGCCGCCGAAGGGTGCGAGGTGATCGCTCCGGAGGGGCAACCATGCTGCGGGGCATTGATGGTCCACTCCGGGCTGGATGAGCAGGCGATGGCAATGGCTCGGCGCATCATTGAGATCTTTGAGCAGGCCAATGTCGACACTATCGTGATCAATGCCGCCGGATGCGGCTCGACCATGAAGGAGTATGGCCACCTGCTGCGCGATGATCCGCAGTGGGCGGAGCGGGCGCGCGCGTTCTCGGCGAAGTGCACAGACATCACCGAAGTTCTGTGCGAACTGGAACCAGTTGCGGTACGCCATCCGCTGCCGCTGCGAATTGCGTACCACGATGCTTGCCATCTGCGTCACGCGCAGGGAATCTATCGACAGCCGCGCCAGTTGTTGGCAGGAATTCCGGGCCTGGAGGTTGCAGAGATTGCGGAGTCCATGCTGTGCTGCGGCTCCGCAGGTATTTACAACCTCTTACAGCCTGAGCCCGCGCAACAGCTCAGCGATCGGAAAGTATCGCATCTGCTGGCAACGCAGGCTAAGGCGGTCGTCTCCGCGAACCCCGGCTGCCTGCTGCAACTAATGAGTGGTCTGCGCCGTCGCGGCGAAAAGGAGCTTCCCGCGTTCCACATGATTGAGTTACTGGATGCATCGATCCGCGGCGTGTCCGTGGAGAAACTCCTCCGGTCCCATTAGACAAGCAGCACCGCTGGAGCGACTTTCCGCGGCAGATGTCCCTGCCGCAACCTTGCGTGCAGTCATCTAAATGAATACAGTGCGATGAAGCCCCCGCATGGAGAGGGTGTCACCTTGGGCTGCTGGGCCACAAACCGGAAGTTCCGGCATTTCTCGATGCCGCGTTTTGATTGCGCGAAGAGAATCGTCCCCGGCCTGCTGCTTCTGATCTGCGCAGCCGTCTGCGCCCCAGCGAGCAGCCTCACCGATAGCGCTGCGGGGCAGGCGCAGGGAGGCCGTGCGCCGGTCGTCCTGACGGTTGTGGACGAGAATGGTCTGCCGGTTTCGGGCGCTGAAGTTGATCTTCTGGAGCCAGGTGAAAGTGAAAGCCGGTTGTGGACAGATTATGCCGGCCACTGCACGTACATCCTGCAGCAGGACGCGCCTTACCAGATCCGCGTAGGGAAGGCCGGGTTCTACCAAGCCGTGGAGAGCACGTTAGACGCGCATGGGGACAAAGTCGGAGTGGTGCTGACGCACGTACAGACCCTGGTGCAACAGGTCAACGTAACCGCGTCGGTGCCCGGCATCGATACCGAACAGACTGCCGACAAGAGCACGCTGAACACGCCGGAGATTGTGAATGTTCCGTATCCGACCTCCCGCGATATTCGCAACCTGTTGCCTTTCAATCCCGGCATTGTGCAGGATGTGACCGGGCAGGTCCACGTGGCGGGATCGGAGACCTGGGCGACGCTGGACCTGCTGGATGGATTCGACATCCGTTCCCCGGTGGACGGCACGCTGGATGCGCGTGTGAGTGCCGACGCGGTGCGCTCCATCGATGCGGAGACGACACGGTACCCAGTGGAATTCGGCAGGACCACGGGCGGCGTGCTGGCGTTCTACACCGGAATGGGCGACAACAAGTTCCGCTTCAACGCGACGGATTTCTTCCCTTCGGTACGGCAGGCGAATGGGTTCCGCTTCGACAAGTTGGTTCCGAGGGCCACGTTTTCCGGGCCCCTGGTGCGCAACCGCGCATGGTTCTTCGATGGCCTGGAGACGGAATGGGACAATATCTATATCGCGGAGCTGCCGGCCAACGCAGACACAAATGAACTGGTGCGGGGGAGCAACCTGGCGAAGTTTCAGGCGAATTTAACGCCCGCCAACATCCTGACGGGCGGGCTACTGTTGAATGTTTCGCACTCTCCCAACGACGGCCTCTCGTCGCTGACGCCGCAAGTGAGCACTGCTAACGCCAATACCATCGTCTGGCTTCCGTATGTGCGCGATCAGTGGAGCTTCGGCGGCGCACTGCTCGACGTGGGCGCAGGGGTGGCGCGCTTCCGCGACGGCTACGAGCCGCATGGGGACCTTCCTTACCAGATCACTCCGGAGCTTACCCAGGGCAGCTACTTCGAAAGCCTGACTGGACACTCGCAGCGGATTGAAGGAAACGCGGACTTGTATCTGCCTCCGCGTCACTGGGCGGGACTCCACGATCTGAGGGCCGGTATCGATGTAGACCATATCGGCTTCAACGAAGACGTCACGCTCGCACCGGTGAGTTATCTGCGAGAGGATGGAACCTTGTCGCGGCAGAGCGTCTTTCAGCAGGCGGCGCCGTTTGCGCTCCACAACGCCGAGGTAGGCGCGTACGCTGAGGACCGCTGGCAGGCACCGAAGGGACTGTTGATCGAGCCGGGCCTGCGGTTCGATTGGGACGAGATCGTCCGGAGACCGCTGCTGTCGCCGCGGATTGCCCTGGTTTATTCGCCACCAGGCAGCAAGGGCAGCACCAAGTTGTCTGCCGGCATTGGGCTGTACTACGAACATACGCAACTGGAGTACCTGACGCGTGCGCAGGCAGGAGTGCGTTACGACACGTACTACGCAGCGGACGGGGTGACTCCTGCAGGCGCACCGGAAGAGACCCAGTTTTCCGCGGACTATGGCTCGCTGCACGAGGCCCGGACCATCAACTGGAGTGTGAGCCTGGAGCAGAAGCTTCCCGGCTCGATCTTTGCCGGAGCGAACTTTCTCGAGAAGCGCCTATCCGATGGCTTCACGTACGCGAACGAGAGTGGGGCGGCTGCGCTCTCAGGGAACTATGTGCTGACTAACGCGCGGCAGGACCACTACGACTCCGTGGAGGTCCACGCGCGCCGGTACTTTGCTAACGGCTATACGCTGTTTGCTTCGTATACGCGCTCGTCGGCGCGCACCAACGCGGCGCTCGACTATATGTCCACGCCATCACCGCTGGGCGCGCAACAGAGCGGGCCTCTGGCCTGGGATGCGCCGAATCGCGTGATCTCGTGGGGCTGGTTGCCGTTGTGGCTGCCCAAGTTAAAGAAGAGTTGGGACTTTGTGTATACGCTCGACTGGCATTCCGGATTCCCATACACCGCGGTCGACCAAGACCAACTGGTTGTGGGAGCGGCGGGAGGGCAGCGGTTTCCGGATTACGTGAGCTTCAGTCCGGGGCTGGAGTGGCGCTTTCATTTTCGCGGCGCGTACTTCGGGCTGCGCGGCGTGCTGGAAAACGCCACCAACCGCGCGGACCCGGCGGTGGTCAACAATGTGGTGGTTTCCCCCGCGTATGGAACCTTCAGTGAGTTTCTGGGGCGGGCATTCACGACGCGCATCCGGTTGATCGGGGCGAAGTGAACGGCGGGCTTACTACGTCCGCGACTTTCGCAGCACCCTTCCGGCACGCATCTGGCCAACCTGGCCGGAGTCCAGAACAAGTTGTCCGTTGATGAAGACCTGTTGGATGCCTTCGGGGAACTGGATGGGGTCGACAAACGTTCCCTTGTCGAGGACAGTGTCGGGATTGAAGACAACGATGTCCGCAAAGTTGCCGGGCTTGAGCAGACCACGCCGCTCGAAGCCGAAGACCTCGGCCGGTTTGGATGTCATTTTGCGAACCGCATCTTCGAGGGTGAGCGCCTTCTGCTCGCGAACATACCTGCCGAGGACGCGCGGGAACGATCCGAAGACGCGGGGGTGAGGCCTGCCGCCGAGGAGGCCGTCGGTGCAGACGTTTTGCTCCGGCCGGATGAGGAAACGGATGACGTGCTCCTCCAGGCCGTAAAAGTCGACCATGCCGACGGCGTTTTCCTCGGCGAGGAGAAGATCGAATGCCGCGTCGTAGGGGTTGGCGCCGCGGATTTCCGCAATTTGCTGAAGGCTCTTGCCAACGAGGTCCTGATTCGCTTCCGTCTTGACGCTGGTGACGAAGATCTGATCGAAGCCGGCGAAGTCGACGAAGTTATCCCAGCCAGGTATGCCGGTTTCGATGTCGTGGACCATACCACGGCGAAGCTCGGGGCTGCGCAGCCGCCCGAGGAGTTTGTCGGTGCCGCCGTCGTGCGCCCACGGCGGCAGGATGACGCCAAGCATGGTGCTTCCGGCAACGTAGGGATACTGATCGAAAGAAGTGCGGATTCCTTCCGCTGCCGCGCTGTCAAGCAGAGCGACGACCTGGTCGATGAGAGGCCAGTTCTTGCGGCCGCAGACCTTGAAGTGGGAGAAGTGGATCTTGACGCCGGACCTGCGCCCGATCTCGATGACTTCTTCCATGGAGGCTAAGATGGTGTCGGCTTCGCTGCGCTGATGCACCACGAAGGCGCCATCGAACTCCGCAACGACCTTGCATAGCTCGATCAGTTCGGAGGTTTCGGCGTAGGCGCAGGGCATATAGATGAGGCCGGTGGAGAGGCCGAAAGCGCCGACTTCCATCTCGCGCCGGGTGATGTCGCACATGCGCGCGAGTTCTTCGCAGGTAGGCTTGCGATTGTCGAGGCCCATCGCCTCCATGCGGATGTTGCCATGGGGAACCAGATAGCTCTCGTTCAGGCCGACGCCATTGGTCTCGAGCGCCTGCAGATAGCCGTCGGTGGTCTCGTAATCCCAGCCAAGCTCGTCGTTGTCGCCGTCGAGGCCGGCGAGATTCTTGCGCCACGGGGAGATGTATTTCTTGGGCAGCGGCGCCATGGAGATTCCGTCCTGGCCCAACAGCTCAGTGGTGATGCCCTGACGAACCTTGGCCTCGACATAGGGGTTGACCATGACCTCCAGATCGGAGTGGCTGTGCGTGTCGATGAAGCCGGGAGCAACGATCATGCCACTGGCATCGATGACACGATCGAAACTGCCGGTAGCGGGCACGTTGCCGATGGCTGCTATCCGCTCCTCCTCGACGACGAGGCTGGCTGCGAATCGGGGCTTGCCCGAGCCGTCGACGATCTGGCCGTATTCGATCAGAGTTCTCATGCGGTTCTAGCCTTTCTGAAATAGCGCCTGCTGAATTCCGTAGTAGCCGCTGGTGGCTTGCAGCAGTTGATCGACCTCGATGTATTCGTCGATGGTGTGGGCGAGGTTCTCTCTAGAGGGTCCGAAGCCGATGGTCGGGATGCCGGCCTCGCCCGCGTAGTGGCTGCCGTTGGTGCAGAAGGAGTATTGAGTGATTTTGGGGTCCAGCCCGGCGCCGCGCAGACCGGCGAGAGCGGTCTCGACGAATTCATCGGTATCGTCGAAGACCCAACCGGGGAAGAACCGCTCGCCTCGAATCTCTTCGCCGGTGTAGCACCGGTCAACGCCCGCGGCGAAGCTCACCGTCGCATCGAACTGCGTGTCGCCGCTCTTCCGCTCGCGAATCAGGTCCAGCAGCGGTTGCAGGACCGACTGCTTGGTTTCGCCTACCAGCAGGCGGCGGTCGTAGGTGGCGCGGCAGTAGTCGGGCACGACCGACGCGCCCGGATAGGGCGACGACTTGATGTCGGTGAGTTCGAGAATTCCCTCGCCGAGAATTGGGTGCGCCGGCGCTTTGAGTTTGGCGATTTCGCGAATGAGTTCCGCCATTTTGTAGACTGCGTTGATGCCGGCGCGCGGGTTGGCGGAGTGTGCCGGCTTGCCGAAGGTTTCCACCACGATCTCGGCGCGGCCGCGCTGCCCGCGTTTGAGATTGAGTTCAGAGGATTCGCCGATGACGACGTAGTCGGGGTGGATGCGCTCGCTGATTTTTCTGGCCGCGACGCCCTCGAAGCATTCCTCGTAAACGACCCCGGAGACAATAACCTCGCCGGCAAAATCGCGCTGCGTGTCCTGGGCGAAGAACGCGGCTGCGGCCATCATGGCAGCGACAGCGCCCTTCATGTCGGAGGAGCCGCGGCCGTAAATCTTTCCGTCTGCGATCTCGCCGCCGAAGGGTTGGTGCGTCCAGCGGGATGGGTCGGGCACAGGGACGATGTCGATGTGGCCGTCGAGGAGGAGCACTTTGCCACGGCGGTTGCCCTTGATTCGTCCAAGAATGTTGCCGTAGGAATCGACGTATATATCGTCGTAGGCCAGTTCATGGAAGGCCTGCTTCATGCGCGCGACAACGCCGTCTTCGTGGCCGGAATAGCTCTGCCTTTGGATGAGCGCCTGACATAGATGAATCGCTTGTTCGCGGCGCTCTGGTGTCAGCATTTCTTCACTGCTCCTTCTGGCGTGGATGCTCGCCGGCTGTATGGTGTCTCTTTCAGCGGAAGACTGGTGCGCAGCTTTCCGTCGCGCTGGAAATAGGCGCAGGCCACCGCCGGAGCGGTCGTCACCATTACAATCTCGCCGATGCCTTTGGCTCCGTACGCCAGCGTGGCATCATTCTTTTCGATGATGATGCTCTCGATCTCCGGTACCTGGGTCGAGCGCAGCAGCCCCAGCGTGCCGAAGGTGACAACGGGCGCGCCATTGCGAACCTGGAAGTCCTCGGTCAGCGCATATCCCATGCCCATTACGACGCCGCCTTCAATCTGGCCTTCGATGCCGTTCGGGTTGATGGCCTTGCCAACATCGTGGGCGGCGACGACCTTCTTTACGCGGCCATCGTCATCGAGCAGCACAACCTGGGTCGCGTATCCGTAGGCGACGTGGCTGAACCGGTTCGGCTTGTCGGAGTTCATAGGATCAGTAACGCAGTCATACTCGCGATAGAACTCCATACCCTCGAGTTCGGCGAGACAGTGCTCGCGAAGCTCCTGTTTTAGCGCGTCCGCGGCGCGCCGGGCGGCTTCGCCTGTAATCAGCGTCTGGCGCGATGCAGTGCTGGTGCCGCTGTTCGGCGTCACCATGGTGTCCGGCGCGTGCACGGTGATTGCGGACGCCGGCAGGCCGCTGGCTTCGGCGACGATCTGCACCAGTACGGTTGCCAGCCCCTGACCCATACATGCTGCGCTGGTACAGATGAGGACGCGGCCATCCTGCACTTTGAGCTTCACGCGTCCAACATCGGGGACGCCTACGCCCTTGCCGCTGTTTTTGAAAGCGCAGGCGATGCCGGCGCTGGGGTGCGCGTCGACGATGGGCTTGACGGCAAGCAGCGTCTCCTTGAGGGCGGTACCGGCGTCCGCAATCTGTCCGTTCGATAGAACGCCACCGGGCTCGATGGCATTGCGAAAGCGGATCTCCCACGGAGTGATGCCAACCTGCGCGGCGAGCAGGTTCAAGTTGCTCTCCATGGCGAAGCAGGTCTGGGTCACGCCAAATCCGCGAAACGCGCCGGAAGGGATGTTGTTGGTGTAGATTGCGCGACCCTCGATGTCGACGTTGTCGATCTGGTAGGGGCCGGCCGCGTGGGTGCACGCGCGCTGCAGCACCGGCCCGCCCAGCGACGCATACGCACCCGTGTCGGCAACGATGCGTGCCTTTACCGCGGTGATCTTGCCGTTGGCATCGCACGCGGTGGTGAGATCGATTTCCATGGGATGGCGCTTGGGGTGAACGCGAAAACTTTCTGCCCGGCTGAAGGTGAGATTCACGGGACGTCCGCTGTGCCACGCCAACAGGACGGCATGATGCTGCACGGAGAGATCTTCCTTGCCGCCGAACCCTCCGCCGACAAGCTTGCTGATGACTCGGACTTTTTCGTCCGGCACGCCCAACATCTCCACGATGCCGCGATGATCGTCGTACACGCCCTGGCCGGCGGTGTAGACCGTGAGCGAGCCGCTATCGGTGGGGACGGCCAGCGCGCTCTCCGGTTCAAGAAATGCGTGCTCCTGGCGCGGAGTGGAGTAGTGCTGCGTGACAACGTACTTCGCCTCGGAGATGGCTTTATCGACGTCGCCGCGCTTCATGACGGTCTCAGAAAGCATGTTGCCTTTGGGGTGCAGCCGTGGGGCGCCTTCGGCCATCGCCGCGGCCGGCGATAACAGCGGGGGCAACTCTTCGCAGTCGACGCGGATCAACTCCAGCGCCTGCCGCGCCGCTGTTTTGGTCTCGGCGGCTAACACCACCAGGGCATCCCCGACGTAGCGGGTTTCTTCGCCCTCGGCAATCATCACCGGCCAATCGTGAACGATGTGGCCAAGCAAACGCTCGCCTGGAACATCCTTTGCCGTCAGCACAACGACAACGCCGGGGTGGGCCTGCGCGACGGAGATGTCAATTTTCTTGATTAGCGCGCGCGGATATTCTGCTCTGAGCACGGCGGCATGGAGCATGCCGGGAACCTGCATGTCGTCGACGAACTCGCCGGTTCCGAGCAGCTTCTCGTTGGAATCCACGCGGACGGTACGCGTGCCGATCTTGCCCGGACTGTTGTCCGCGTCAGGTAGCTCGCTCGCCTGAAGCGCCTCGGCAGCCAGGTGAATCGCACGCTCGATCTTGGCGTATCCGGTGCAACGGCACAGGTTGTAGCGGATTGCGGACTTTACTTCTGAAGGTGTAGGCGCTGGATTCGCATTCAGCAGCGACTTTGCACTCATCACCACGCCGGGCATGCAGAAACCGCACTGGACGGCGCCCACCTCGCCGAAGGCCCATGCATACGCGTCGCGTTCGCGCGGAGAAAGACCCTCGATGGTCGTGACCTGCTTGCCGTGAATTTTAGCGAGCGTAAGCTTGCATGCGCGCCACGCTTTGCCGTCCACCAGGACGGAACAGGAGCCGCAGACACCCTCGGCGCAACCGTCCTTCACGGAAGTCAGCCGAGCATCTTCGCGCAGATATTCCAGCAGGTTCTTATCGGCTGCGACGGTGACGGCGTCCTGGTTCAGCGTGAATTCGAACATGGGTGTGGCTCCTGGGATCACACTGCGACCAGCTCAACCTGTCGCGCCGCGGAGATCTTCCGGTTGTAATCGCGCACTTTCGCGTATTGCGCATCCCAGAAGTCCTGGCTGCGCATAGTGTCAAGGAACACTTTCGAGTAGCCAAACTTGATCCAGTCATTTTCCTTTTGCCGGAAGAGCCGCTCCTTCGCGGAGGGTCTGCGGAAGTCGAAGATGTGGTCATCGGTTGCGCCGAGGAAGATTTCGTGGGTCCAGCGGTCGAGTACGGTTGGGGCGAGTTCGAGATAGCGGCCATTCATCTCCTCCAGCACGGAGTTGTAGCGATCGAATCCATCGGTGGCGATGGTGACGACATTGTCTCCGGGTCCGAGGCGCAGGAACTTCGCCAGCTTGATGGCGCCAATGACGTTGCAGATTCCGGACGGCCCAAAGGCGTCGCGCAGTCCCAGTGCGAAAACGCGGTCCACGCCCAGCTTGATGAGTGAATTCGTACCGTCGTGGAAGATCTTGACGCCCTGCACCGTTTCTTCATCCTTGATGAGGATGACGAAATCAGTGTTGAGCACGTTGTGAATCAACGTGATCATCTTGTCGCCAATGCCCTCGATGCGGTGTTGGCCGCGGCCGCCATTGGCGAGCGTGGAACACTCGTAGGGTTCGAGCGCGGCGATCTTCGCCTCAGGGAAGGCTGCCTTGATCTGATCGCCTGCCGCGAGCGTTCCCGCCGATCCCGGTGCGGAGGTGAAGCCGGCGATACGCCCGTTGCCGATTCCCTGCACTGCGTGGATCGCGCTGTTTCCGGTCACATGGCGATGGAAGCGATAGTTGGGGAAAAGTTCGAACTGGGCCAGTGCCTTGTTCTTCGGGTTCTTCATCAACTCGCGCGTCTTCTCCAGCGTGAGAATGACGTCGGATTCCGAGCCTGGCGTCAGTTCCAACTCACCGCCATACTTCAGGATTCGCGCATAGCGCTCCTTGCTCATGGAATCCGGCATGATGACGATGGCACGAAAGCCGAGCAGCTTGGAGACATAGGCGGTGCCGATGCCGAAGTTACCCGTCGACGGGCCGAGAATGGTATGCTCGCCGGGAACGATTTCGCCATCCACCAGGCCTTCGATCAACGTGCTGTAGGCGGGACCGACTTTGTGCGATCCGGAGGGGAATCCGCAACCGAGCATCACCACGACGTTGGCGTCGATGCCAGTGAGGGCCGGCGGCAATACCAACTTGCGAACTTGATTGGCCGCGTCTTTCCAGGTGATGTTGAACAGGTTGATGGGGTCGACCTCATTTTGCTTCAAGGCAGCGAGCGCTCTGGCTCGAACGTCCTGGCCGAGCAGGCCCGGGTCCAGCATCTCATCGTAGTTCGGGCCGAAGGGAATCTTTGCCATCTTTGCCTTCTCTCTCTTTCTTCTCTAAACCGGGACTTCCTGCGGCTGGCGCAGACTGGCCCTTGCTACCGCAGTGCGAATTTCTTCCATATCGGGGCGAATAGAAATCGCCCGCCCTACGGCGCAAGTTGCGCTTTGAATGTCTTTGAGCCCATTGCCGGTCATGATGAGCGCAACGCTCTCTGACGGAGCGATGATGCCCAACTCGACGGCGCGCCTGACGCCTGCGACGCCGGCAACGCCCGCCGGCTCGCCGAACACGCCAGCCCTGCGCGCAAGGGCAGGAATGGATTGAAGGATCGCCTGGTCGGTAACGGAGACGAATGCGCCGCCGGATTCAGTGACGGCACTGATGCCCTTGGTGAAGTTCCGCGGATGGCCAACGGCGATTGAGTCTGCGAGCGTGTCGGCCGCACAGGCAACCAGCCCACTGTGATCACGCCACGCGGTGACAAAGGGCTTGCAGCCGTCCGCCTGCACTCCGAGGATTCGCGGCAAGCGAGGAAGCAGACCGAGCATATGCATTTCGCGGAGGCCCTTCCATACGCCGCCAATGGTGCATCCGTCGCCGACCGAGACGACGACCCAATCCGGAAAGGCGCCCGGAGTGAGCCGCAGAAACTGTTCCACCAGTTCCAGCGAGACAGTCTTCTTGCCTTCAATCAGGTAGGGATTGATGGCGCAGTTGCGGTTGTACCAGCCAAATTCCGCGCTAGCCTGCATGCAAAGCTGCCAGGCCTCGTCGTAGGTACCCTGCACGGAAAAGACCTGCGCGCCATAGACCAACAACTGGGCGACCTTCGCTTCCGGTGCGCGCGCGGGAACAAAGATGGTCGCGGGGATTCCGGCGGCGGCCGCGAACCCGGCCAGGGATGAGGCCGCATTGCCGGTGGAAGCGCAACTGATTCTCTCGGCCCTCTGTTCGAGCGCCTTCACAACGCCGAGTGCGCTGGCGCGATCCTTGAAAGATGCAGTAGGATTGCGGCCTTCGTCCTTGACCCAGCAGCGTGCAATCCCTAACTCAGCGGCCAACCTGGGAGCGTCGTACAGGGGCGTCCAGCCAACCTGCAGTCGCGGGATCAAGGTCGCCTCCGCGACCGGCAGCAGGGGAAGGTAGCGCCACATCGAGAGATCCGGATTTGCAGCCAGGGCCGCGTGAGTGAGTTGCTTCCGGATCGAAGCGTAGTCATACTGCACATCCAGAATGCCTTCGTTATAGCCGCACCCAGGGCAGAAGTATTCGACGTCCTGCGGGTTGTACTCGCACCCGCAATGCACGCATCGAAGTCCGGTGACGTATTTCATCATCTCTCTCATCCGTCCAGGCGAGTCATCTACTGCGCCATGGCCAGGGCGCGGCGCTTGCAACGGCTCACGCACAGACCGCACGTGAAACATTTCTCCTTGTCAATCAGCAGGACTTCTTCCTTCGAGATGGCGCCATACGGGCAACTGATCTCGCACAAGCCGCACAGCGAGCACCGCTCCACGTCCACATCGGGCGGCCTCTCGGCCCTGGGCGCGCCGCGTTCGGCCATCTTGCGAAGGGTGAGTCCTTTAATCTCGTCGAGCGATCTGTAGCCATGCCCGTCGAGAAAGGCATCCAGTTCGCGGGCGATCTTTCCATAGACCGTCGGCCCGCGCAGAATTGCTTCGGTGCAGACCTGCACCGCGGATGCCCCCACCATGAACATCTCCGCAACGTCGCGGCCGTTGACGATGCCACCTACGCCAAAGATGGGGATCTTGACTACGCGCGCGGCGTCGTAGATGCAGCGCAGAGCCAACGGCTTGATTGCCGCTCCCGACAGCCAGCCATAGCCTTCCTTGCTGCCCATCAGCGGCAGGCCCGTCTCAATATCGATGCTCATGCACGGGCCGAAGGAATTGATCATCACCAGGCCATCGGCGCCGGCGCGCTCCAGCGCAACAGCGATCTCCTGGATATTCGGGTGCGGGCTCAGCTTGATGAAGACCGGGACATCGACCGCTGCCTTGGCTGCCTTGAGGGCGTTGACGATGGGTGAGATATCGTTGCCGACGTAGTGGGTGGAAAGTTCAAGGGCATCGGCGAAGGGCTTGACCAGCGGCGCCAGTTCGCGAATCTGATCGGCGGTATATCCCAGCCCAACGATGACGGGCAGGCCGGTGGCGCGGGCCAGATCGTACTCCTTCTCAATCCACTGTTCTTTGGGCAGCTCCGACCACAGCTCAGTGTTCAGGAACCCACCGCGGATCTCCGCCATGCAGGGACGCGGAACGTCAGCCGGAAGCACGGAGATGGTCTTGGTGACGAGGCCACCTGCGCCGCCTCGCGCGGCCGCCTGCAGCGTGGCGCCATCCTTCGATGGCGGCCCGGCGGCGGGCAGAATTGGATTTGCGAATTCGAGACCGCAGATGGTTACGCTTAGGTTTGCCATTTCACTCCGCCAAAATCGAATACGCGGGCCACACAACTGGCCCGCTACTTTACTGCTTGTGTCCCGGAGAGATTCGCGTTCCGCGGCCGGCACCTGCTTCCTTGAGGGTTGCCAACATCCTGATGAGCCGCCATTTGATTGTTCCCCAGCACTTGCCGGTAACGCTGTGATGCTGATCACAATGCGGCCGTGCAGCCGTTCACTAGAATCCTCGCAGTATGGAGACATCCTCACCCCTGCTGGTGGGTAACGGGCGGCTGATCACGCGCGACGAGCGACAGCCGTTGATTGAGGGGGGCTGCGTCGCCATCCAGGATGGCGTAATCGCCGCGGTTGGCGTCACGGGTGACTTGCAGCGGAGCTATCCCGCCGCTGCCTTCATCGACGCGCATGGCGGGCTCATCATGCCCGGGCTGATCAACACCCACATGCACCTTTACAGCACCTTTGCCCGTGGGATGGCTCTGAAAGACGAAGCCCCGGACAACTTCGTGCACATCCTCGAACGCCTATGGTGGCGGCTGGACAAGGTTCTCACGCTGGAGGATGTCTACCTCAGCGCCATGGTGGCAATGATCGACTGCATCCGCAATGGCACTACTACCATCTTCGATCACCACTCCAGCCCCGGTGCGGTAACAGGCAGCCTGTTGCGTATCGCGGAAGCCGCGCACCAGACCGGCTTGCGGAGCTGTCTCTGCTACGAAGTGACGGACCGCGAAGGCGCGGAAGTCGCCGGCCTGAGCATCGAAGAGAATCGTGCATTCCTCAAGTACTGCCGGGAGTCCGGGGACAGCTTGCTGAGAGGTCTCTTCGGACTGCATGCCTCGTTCACGATCGGCGACCAGACCATGGGGCGATGTGTCCAAGCTGCTGCGGAGCTCGATGCAGGGTTCCACATTCACGTTGCGGAAGCTGCGTCGGACCAGGCGCAATGCGAACTGGAGCACGGCAAGCGAGTGGTGCACCGCCTGCACGACCTTGGCATTCTGGGCGGCAGGACCATCGCTGCCCACTGCGTCCATGTCGATTCCAGCGAGATCGACCTGCTGCGGGCGACCGGGACCAACGTGATTCATAACCCTGAATCCAACATGGGCAACGCGGTCGGCTGCGCTCCGGTGCTCGACATGGTCCACCGCGGAGTGCGCGTGGGCCTTGGCAGCGACGGCTACACCTGCGACATGTTCGAATCCATGAAGGTCGCGAATCTGCTGCATAAACACCAGGCTGGCCAGCCGAGCGCTGGATGGGCCGAGCCCCCGGCGATGCTGTTTGGCGAGAACGCCCGCATCGCGAGTGCCTGCTTCGGGCATTCCGTGGGCACACTGATTCCCGGCGCCCTCGCGGACGTGATTGTGGTGAACTACGATCCGCCGACCCCGATGCGTGCGGGGAACATCGATAGCCACATCCTCTTCGGCGTCTCCGGCCGGGCGGTCGAGACCACCATCATCGGCGGACGCGTCGTAATGCAGGACCGAAAGCTGCTCGCGATTGACGAACCGGAGATTATGGCCAAAGCCCGCGCTGCCGCGGTCAGGTTGTGGCAGCGCTTTTGAAGCGTCTCGCGATCGCAGGGAGCCACGCCCGCAGAGCTTCCCTGCCGTAGTTCGGACCAAGCCTGGGTTCTGCTCTAGACTGACTTGACGGGGTTTATAGCAGCATACACAGCCCGGCGAGCCAGGCAGAATCGTGATCTCAATCAATCCATTCCGGCCGTCGCAGCGCCGTTTGCGGATCGCGTGGCTGTTGTCGCTCGGCGTGCTGGTCAACTACTTCGACCGGGTAAACCTGTCGGTGTCGCACGACGCTCTGATTACCACCTTTGGCATTAGCAATATCGCGTTCGGGTATCTCTCCGGCGCCTACAACTGGACCTACGCCATGTGCCAGCTTCCGATCGGAGTGCTGCTGGACCGCTTCGGCATCCGTCGCATCGGCCGTATCAGCACCTTGCTGTGGAGCATCGCTTCCTTCGGCGCAGCGGTCACTCCCAACCTCGGCGGGTTTTTCGCGGCGCGGTTCCTTCTGGGGGTCGGCGAGGCGCCCACCTTTCCTGCGAGCGCGAAGGCGGTCGGCCACTGGTTTCCGCCGAAGGAACGCAGCTTTTCCACCGCCATCTTCGATTCGGCCGCCAAATTCGCCAACGCCATCGGTGTGCCTCTGATCGGAATCGTTCTGCTAAAGGTGGGGTGGCGCTGGAGCTTCGCCGCAACCGGATTCGTCAGCCTCGCCTACTTCCTGCTGTTCTGGCGGGTGTATCGCGACCCGCAGGACGACCCGCAACTGAGCGATGCCGAGCGCGCACACATCGCGGAACATATTGAACCCGACCCACTGGAAAGCGCCCAGCCACGGGCGCGGCTTGGCTACCTGCTGCGCCAGCGCAAGGTGTTGGGTCTTGCAGTGGGTTTTGGATCGTACAACTACGTCTTCTATCTCCTGATAACGTGGCTGCCCAGCTATTTCTCCGCGGCGCTGCACATCGACCTGCTGCACTCCTTCCTTTACACCAGCGTCCCTTGGCTGTTTGCCACCGCGACAGACTTGAGTGGAGGGTGGTTGGCCGACTTCCTGATCCATCGCGGATGGGACCCGAGCCGCGTGCGCAAGACGATCATCGTCGTCGGTACCGCGTTCGGCCTCGGCATCCTCGGCGCGGCGCACGCCCACACCGCAACGCGCGCACTGATATGGATCAGTGTTTCCATTGGCGGGCTGTCCGCAGCATCCCCGGTGGGCTGGTCGGTCCCCTCGATGATCGCGCCACGCGGCAGCGTCGGCAGCGTCGGCGGAATCATGAACTTCTCCAACCAACTCTCCGGTATCGCCGCGCCGATTGTTACCGGGTACGTTGTTGCGGTGACTCACGCCTACGCATGGGCCTTCGGTATCTCGGCAATTTATCTGTTGATCGGCATTGCCAGCTATATCTTCCTCCTCGGCCGAATCGAGCAGATTCCGCAGGAGGCGGCCAGTGGCGCCTAGCGAGCCGGATCGACCATGGCGCGGGTTGCGCCGGTCGAGATGCCTCCGTCGACCAGGAGCGTCTGCCCGGTAATGTAGCGGCTGGCCTCGGAGGCAAGGAAGACGATTGGCCCTTCGAGATCGCGCGGCTCGCCGGGACGCTTCACGGGAATGCGGTCGATGAGGTAATCCACCCAGGCCTGGTCACGGTATAGAACGTCGTTCTGCGCCGTCCGGAACCAGCCGGGCGCGAGACAGTTGACCGTAATGCCGTGACGGCCCCAGTCGTCGGCGAGACTCATGGTCATTTGCCGGATGCCGCCTCGGCTTGCGCCATACGGGGCCAACCCGGCGGAGCCAAATACGCTGGTGACCGAGCCGATGTTTACGATGCGGCCGTAGCCGTGCGGGACCATGCGCCGCGCGATTTGCTGAGCAACGAAGAAGCTGCCGCGCAGGTTGGTGTCCAGGATCAGGTTCCAGTCGTCCCAGGTTACGTCGAGGGCCGGCTTGCGCACATTGCAACCTGCGTTGTTGACGAGAATGTGGATCTGCCCGCACGCCTGCTCGGCAGCCGCTGCCATGCGCTCGATGCTGTCCTGGTCGCGAACGTCCAGATCGAGCGGAAGCGCCTTGCGCCCCATTGCTTCGATTTCCGCAACGAAGGCAGACAGATCGGCGCGCTTGCGGCTAGTGAGAACAAGGTCGGCTCCAGCGTGTGCCAGTGCGCGGGCGAAGACTTGTCCGAGGCCACGGCTCGCACCCGTGACGATTGCCGTCTGGCCGCCGAGACTGAAGAGAGGCTCGCTCATCGGCTTGCACCCGGTTCTCTCGGATCGAGGATTACTTTCATCAGGTTCGGCTCGTGTGCGTAAAGGCGCTCAAACCACTGCGGCCCGTCACGCAGCGGCGCGATGGCAGAGATCATCGGAGCGACCTTGACCTTACCGCTGGAAACCAGCTCGATCGCCTCAGGATATTCTCCGGCAGACGCGCATGAGCCCTGCAGCCGAATCTGGCGCGTCACTATCTTTTGCAGCGGGACTGAGACTTGCGGTACGAGGTTGCCGATCAGCGTCACCGTGCCTCCCTTGCGTACACAATCGATTGCAGTCGCCACGGTCTCAGTGTGCCCAACCGCCTCCAGCACGACATCGACTCCGCGACCGTTGGTCAGGCGAAGAATCTCTTGTGTCAGCTCTGCTCCAGAGGAATGAAGCGTCTCCGCCGCTCCCAGCGCCGCCGCCATCTCCAGCCGGGTCCCGTCCACATCCGCGACCAGGACGCGCGAACAACCCGCTACGCGAGCAGCCTGCAGCACCAGCAGCCCAATCATGCCGGCTCCGATGACCAATGCGGTTTCACCGCCTTCGATATGCGCAAGCTTGACCGCATGCAGCGCGACCGACACTGCTTCGAGCATCGCCGCATCCGCAAAGGACAAGGACGGCGGTAATTTATAGGTAATGTACTCGGGCACGGCGATGTACTCGGCGAAGGCGCCCGCCCTGCGGTATTCGCCGCAGGAGACGCCAACGACCTGGCGATTCTCGCAGAGGTTGGCCTGGCCGCGGAGACAGAACTCGCACTTGCCACAGTAGATGGTCGAGTCGAAGGTAACGCGATCCCCCGGTGCAACGCCACTTACCTCCGCTCCCACCGCGGCCACAATGCCTGCGGCTTCGTGCCCCATCACGATAGGAGGAATCCGCCGGCCGGTAGAGCCGTCGTACCCATGGACGTCACTGCCGCAGATTCCGCACGCGGCCACCTGAATCAAAACGTCTCTGGGGCGGCACACTGGAACGGGCAGATCTTCGATCTTCAATTGCTTGTAGTCGGACAGAACCAATGCATTCATATTCGCTGGCGAAGCTGATCCAATGATACGACCGCTCCCGGAACTGCGGGCTTGCGCGCACCTCATTGCAAAGGAGGAGCCCGGCGGCGGAACAAGTCACCGAGCAGCCGGAAAGGACGCAGCATCCGCACCTGCCAGGTTCGATGCAACCCGAACCGCGCGGCAAACTCGTAGTCAGGTCCGATGGCACGCCCGGCGAGGATCCTAAGATGCCGGCAATGGCGGCGGAATCGCGGCCATCCAGGACGCTCGATCTCCACGAAGAACGCGTGCGCCGTGCGCCAGTTCAGAGGCTCGCTTGGCTGGGTTAGTAGTTGCTGCCACAGGCGATCGGCAAGGCCTTCAAGATGTTGGTTCTGTTCTTTAGTTCCAGGAAGGCTAAGGACGACTGCAGTGTTCGGTTGCAAACGGCGCACTATCGCCAGCCCCAGCGTAAGCAGATTGCTGAGTTCAGCGACCTCCGGCCGAGGGGGCCAAACGGTGGCCGGGTGGACAAGTTTCTCGAACGCCAGTTGCAGATCGACAATGAGGCTAAGAAGCTCGAAGCGGTGACGCGCGGCGTGGAGGCAAAGGTAGAGCAGTTCGTCGTCCGGCGCAAGCTGCCAGCAGCGCTCTCCCTGAAAGACGGCTGGCTGCGCCCTCTGCAATGCGCCTTCGACGTGGAAGTTGAAAGCCAGCGGGTTCTCCACGTCGTGGTGCAACTCGACGGTCGTGGTCCGCCTGTACCAGGAACGATGGTAGTCGTCGGGTACGCCGGGGATGAATCCGATCGCGGCAAGAACGGCTTCGGCGCGAGGCAGATCGGCTTTGCGGACGAGGAGGTCGAGGTCGCGGCTGACCCGCAGTGCGGCGTTTCCGTAGAGCCGCTCAGCCAGGAATGGGCCTTTGAGCGGTACGGCCAGGATGTCTGACTGGCTTAGCGCGCGCAACACTCCCTTCAGCTCGGAACTCCAATAGAATGCGGCGAGCGCGGCGTCGCGTTCGATTTTTGCAAAACTACTGGCGATTTCCGGCGGGACTGAGGACTGTCGCAAGCGAAGACGGGCCACCGTCCACGACAGCACATGCTCCTCTTCCGCAAGCACCAGCGCTGCCTCCCACTCCGCTGCGTCGATGGTGCGGGCAACGCCTTGTCCGCGCAGGATCTCCAGCAGGCATTCGATGCCTGGTCTCATAGGGGCGCCCCGCCCAAGGGTATCGCAGTCAACCATACACGCGGCCCTGCTGGTCGAGGACGGCATACTCGCCGCAGTAGCAGACAGTGCAGCGACCGGAGGCGAGCGGTCATGGCTGGACCGGAGGGCCGAGCAGCGGCGTTTTGATTGGGGTTGCGAGTCCTACGAATTGGGTTAGCGTATTGCCGCCGGCATTGGAAAGCCAGAGATTGCCGCTCGCGTCGATTGCTAATCCATAGGGCTCGTTGAGGTACGCGTCGAGACCGTAGCCATGGGATGGGGAGACGATCGCAGCGGTCGAACCGGCGAGTTCGACGAGGGAATCGCCGTAATAGTTCGCTGCCCAGACGTTGCCGGCGCCATCGATTGCAATTCCCTGCGGACCGGCACTGTTGCTAAGGCCCACTCGTTGCGCGACGCTCCCGGACGGGGTGAGTTTCACAATTTCGGACGCACTATAGTCTGCGATCCAGACATTCCCTGAGAGATCGATAGCAATGCCTTCCGGATCGTTGCAGCAAGAGAAGCTGCTGACCGCGCCTAATGCAGTCACGCGCGCCGCTCCTCTCTGCACGGCGAACCAGGCGTTGTGGCTTCCGTCGAGCGCGACCGCGGAGGTAAATGGAAGCGCGGAGGGTGCGTAGCCGCTGCTGCCGGAGATCGCGGAACCATCGTTGGCCAGCAGCGTTGCCGAGGAACTCGCATGGTCGGCAACCCAGATGGTTTCGTTGGAGTCTGCCGCCGCAGCCAGCGGATAGTAGACGCCGCCGCCGGTATAGCCGTAGCCAGAGACTTCGACGCCGCTGGAGGAGAACTTGCTGACGCTGCCGACGTGCTGGTTGTTGGCGCTGGTCACGCTTTGGTAGTTCGTGACCCAGACGTTGTCGAAGCCGTCGATGGTGATGCCGTAGGACTCGTCCAGACCGATGCCGGAGATGCCTGTCGCGGACGCAGGTACTCCAGCAGGCGAGAATTCCGAGACCACGCCGCCAAAATAATTCGCGACAAAAACATTTCCGCCGGAGTCGATTGCGAGCGAACCGGGCGTGTTGAGGCCACCACACGCCGGAGTGCAACCTCCATACGTGATCGACATCGTCCAGTCATTGGGCTGCGTACTGAGCACAGGCTGGAAAGGCCCTTGCGGCGCGTCCGCATTGAAGACCGCCGCGACGTTGCTGCCAGGATTCTCCACAATGTTGAGGGCCGCATCGAAAGTGTTGGCCGGAGTACCTTGAGGAGTTGTTGCCGCAACGAACAATGGAGCGCAGGCGGAGCCGCCATCCGAGTTGACGCAGGCAGCGAGGACATTTGCCAGCGTGTAGAGCTTCGCCGTCTCCGTGACGGCACCGGTGGGCAGAGCCGAGCCGGGAGCAAGGCCGGTGCCAGTGTCGGCGAGGTTGGCTGCTACCGCAAAAGCATTCACGAGGCCCGCGGTGTTGGTTGCGGTCGACCCGACCATGGCGCCGGGGACCATGAATTGCGATAGCGCCCAGGCAGAGGCGACGGTGGTAGCCTCGTTGATTTCGATGCTGCTGGAACTTGTCAGGTCTCCGCAGTTGCCGATTGCCGCCATCATGACCAGCGCGGAGTTGTCCACACCGGCGGCGAGACCTGGATTGCCGCCGCGAGCCACGAGATAAACCTGGGTGGTTGCGGTGGGGCACATGTAGTCGCCGGTAATATTGAAGAAACCGGATGCATCCGTAGTGACGATATTGGGTGCGAGCAGGTTGACGGCTCCCGCACCAGTTCCCGCAGAACCTGCAGCGTAGAGCTGGATCGATGCGCCGCTGACGGCCTGCTGCCCACCACGCACTCGCCCCTGCAACGCGGCGCCTTGCTGAGGGGAGGATAGCAACGGGCTCGACAGGTCGCAGCCGGCCGAAAACGCCAAAACCAGTCCAAGCGCAAGCGCGCCGGCTCGATTGGATTGTCGTGCGTGGCCCTGGTGCCCGATGTAGTAAGAGAGTCTCATGTCGTTCCGCGGCTTCGTTTTTGCTATTGAGAAGGGGCAGCCGGAGCCCGCCGCTTTCTCGCTCTTGCCGGCACACTACTCGAGCAATCGACGCAACCGCTAGCCGCCTGTGCCGGGGTAGGAGCGATGATTGCGGAAACGATAGGAAGCAGCATGGCGCCGCCAACTCCGAGCCTCCGCAGCATGGCTCTACGGGAGATTGCCTGCCCGGCTTCAGCGATTGAGGAGGGCTGAACCAAGCCGTCTCTTCGCAACTCCTCGAGAGCAAACAACACCAACTCATCGCTTATCGGAGTCTCGAGCTGAAGCGACGCCGCTGCGCTGATTTGAGCGATTGAATGCTCTCCGTTCGCAAGGTACCAGATGACCGAAGAGCTCTGGTTGAGACAGAAGGCCTGATGGCGACGCTCATCATATACGAGAGTCTCCGTCCCGATTTGCTGGATCGAGAGGTGCTCCCGAATTCGGCAGGGTGCGTCGCGATGCTTCATGCCTTCGATTCTTCCTTTCAAAACGGTTGCAACTACTTCGGTGTAACGGCGGCGCTGACTGGCGCGCTGGTTCCCCCGCCGGAATACGGAGAGCCAGCCAGCGTACCGCCGCTGCTGGTGAACGCGCTCACGGGGTTTGCGCCGGTGTTGGCAACCCAGAGATTGCCTGAGCCATCGATCGCAATGCTCGCGGGCGTGCTGAGGCCGTTGCCTGAGTAGGGACTGCCGGTCGCACCGGCACCGGCGGAATTGAGCTTGGTGATGGTACTGTTGCCGGCGTTTGCGACCCAGGCATTGCCGCTGGTATCGATGGCAATGGCCGAGGGAGCGTTGACGCCGCCGGCGGTGAAGGGGCTGCCCGAGACCGCGGCGCCGGTCGAGCTGAGCTTGGTCACGCTGGAGTTGCCGTGGTTGGCGATCCAAACCGCGCCGGCCGCATCGGTGGCAATTGAGGTCGGCGTGCTGAGGCCGCCACCGGTGTAGGTGATAGCGATGGTCCAGTCGTTAGGCGGCATATTGACGTTCAACACCGGCTGGAACACCGGAGTCGGGGAGACTATTCGGAGGAGAGTCGAGACATTCCGCCCCGGCGACTGGGCAATGTTCATTACGGCGGTGATCGTATCCGTGGGAAAGACGGTGCCGGCGGCGTTCGGCGCATACTCGAAGAGCATGCCACAGGCGCTGCCGTCACCCTCCGTTCCGCCACCCGAGTTGATGCACTCCGCGAGTATGTCGCCCAGGGTATTGATCTCAGTCGTCGGCAGGGTTGCGCCGGTGGGCAATGCCGGCCCGGGGGTGGTTCCGTTGGCGGTGTTCACGACTTCGTTGATGGTTGCAAAAGCGTTCGCAAGCCCCGCCGCATTGGTGGAACTGCTGCCGATGTTGGCGATCCCGGTCATGAAAGGCGCGAGCGCCCAGACGCTCGCCACGGTGGTCAGCTCGTTGACGTTGATGAAGTTGTTGAGATCGGCCCCGCCGCATGTGCCCAGGCCGACCATCAATGCCAGGTTGTTGTTGGTGACCGCAGGCGAGCTCATGGTGGCTGCGATCGGCTGTCCGCCAATGCCCACCAGATAGACCTGTGAGCCCGCGGTGCAGGTGTTGGTAGGTATGTTGAAGTTGCCATTCGCATCGGTCTGAACCGGAGATCCAAGCTTGGTTGCGGCTGAGCCATAACCAGTCGTGCCCGCCTGGTAGAGCTGCAGGGTCACTCCAGCCACAGGTTGTTGGCCGCCCATGACAACTCCGTGGGCCGCGGGCAACGTGAGCGTGGCGGGAGCGCTTGCGCCCGGCGGCACGCCCGCGCCGCAACCGCTGAGACCAAACGCCATAGCCGTCGCGCATGCGAGAACAAGTAATCTCAACCAAAGTTGACGCATCATGGCTCCACTCCTGGCCCACTCGCGGCTCCGGTTGCAAGGGGCACGACGGGCGCCGCCACCCCGAGGATCCTGGTGACTGTGTTCGCAGTGTTGCTTGGAATCCAGACGTTGCCCGAGATATCGATGGCAATGCCGGCGGGCTTGCTCCCCGTCACGCAAGTGCCTGTGGAGGACGACGCCGTAATGCAATAGCCTGTGGAAGGCGACACCGGCGCGCCCGCATTGTTCAGCACACTCACCGTGCCCGCCGCTGCTGCATTCGCAACCCAAACCTGGCCTGCGCCGTCGACCGCGACTGCCAGCGGATTGCTGATACCGCCGGCCGTATAGGGCGTCGACGTGACCGCGACGCCCTGGCGAGTGAATTCGCTGACGCCGGCGCTGCTGGCAACCCACACGTTGCCCGATGAGTCGAAGGCCAGTCCAAGCGGCGTTGCGATGGTTCCAACTCCACCACCGGTGAAGCCGCTGGTGCCGGTGATCGCGGTTCCGGTGAGGTCGAACGTGCTGAGACTGCCGGTGCCGTCGCCGAACCACACGCTGCCCGCGATGACCGTGAAGCTGGCGGTCTGCGTACCCGCCGAGTAGACACCGCCGGCCGCCTGCGAGGCCTTCAGCATCACCGTCCCCGCCGCGCCGGTGAGCGTTACCGTGTTGGCCGCAATCGCCGCCGGCCCGCTGACCACCGAGTAGGTAATCGAGCCGGGCGAGTTTGAAGTCGCCGTTACCGCAAATGGCTGATCCATGGTGTGATGGCTCGGAACCGTAAAGGTAATGGTCGGACTCGTCGGCGTAACTACGGTCAGGGTGTTGGTGGCGCTCGCGCTCGCGTAGTTGGTGTCCGCCAGGCTCACCCCGGTAATCGTGTGCGAACCGAGGGCCAGGGTCGAGGTTGGGTATGCGGCGTAGGAACAGCTCAGCGGGCTCGACGAACCCGTGCAGGTCGCCGTCACCACGCTGCCCGAGTCCACCTGAAACGTCAGCCCGCCGGTAGGCGCAACGCCGCTGCCGCCGTAGGTAACGGTCGCCGAAAGGGTCGTTGACGCCAATCCCTGACCGATCGACACCGCGCTTACCGTCACTGCCGGCGTGCGCTGCGTCACTGTAAGCGATGTGGTGCCCGAACCGGTGGCGTAATTCTCGTTGGTGCTGAGGTAGGCGCCAGTGATGGTGTAGCTTCCTGCGGCGAGCGTGGCCGGCGGCGTGTACGCCTGCGCCGCCGACTCGGTGCAGGTTGAGCCGGTTTTGCAGCCAGCGCTTATCGCCAGAGGATCGTTGCCAATGGTTGAAATGGTGGGCGAACCGGAGAACGTCACGGACCCGGTGGGAAAGCTGCCCGGACCCGAGACCGTCGCGGTATACGTGATCGCCGAGGGCAAGCCGTAGGTATAGGAGGCCGACGTTGCTGTCACAGTGACGGTCGGGGTAAAGAGAGTTCCTCCAGCGGCCGCATTCTGCCAGTTGTTGACCAGGTTGGTTATATTGAGCGACCCGATGCCGGTCGCTGGGTCCCAGCCTTCATTGGTCGGAAACGCGGGGTCCTCCGCGGTCGTGCTGGTGGACAGGATGCCGAAGGATTTGCCGGAGAGCGTGTAGCAGTCAGGCGTTCCATGTCCGCAATCGACCGAGTTGTTGCTGGTTTGAATGTCGTAGAAAATGCAGGTGCTTGCAGGAAGACTACTGGTGGTGCCGATGCCCGACGCACCGCTCCCATTGCAGGCGCTTCCCGTATAGCTGGTAGTTCCAAACTCCACTCCGGCCATGTTGTAGAGCACGTAGTTCGGTTGGCCGAGCCTTTCGCCGGTCTTCTGCTTGATCAACGCAAAGACACCCGCCAGTTGCGGCGCTACAAAGGAAGTCCCGCCTGCATAAGAAGGCGACGACGATTCATCCGATTCGTAGACAGGCAGGTCGTGGTACCAGAAGCCGTTGGCGGCGAACAGTGAAACGTCCGGCTGCAGCCGGTTTTCGGCGTTCGTATAGGCCGACGTGGAGGGCAAACCGTATACCGTGCCGGTTTGCCACGAGGGGCGGGTGTAGAGCGTGCTCGGACCTCCGCCTCCCGCAGCCAGATAGAGATTGCTCTCCGAAGTAGCTCCACAGAGGGTCGCTCCATTCGCGGAGGAGCCCTCCACGTACGCGTTATAAATGCTGCTGGCACAGGTATCGTTCCAGGTGGTCTCCGGGACGTAGCTCTTCGCAGAACTTAGCCCGGGCCCATTGGTGCTGTTCCAGAACGCGCTGATGCCGTAGGCGGTGTGGCTGTTTTCAAGCTGGTTGTAGGTATCCTGGAAATCAGTGCCTCCGGCGGAAACATTCCAAGCGGTCGAGGATAAGCCGCTGACAGTAATGCCGTTCTTTGCGTAGGTATTCTGAAGGTCCCCGTCCTCGGTGGCAGGTCCGGTGTCGCCGGCAGAAACAACCACCGTCTGGCCCTGCGAGGCGGCCTGCTCCCACAGGTCGTTGACCATCGCGTCCTGACTGGGGCTATCACTTTCGTAGTCGTCGTAGCTCAGGCTCATGATGTCCGCGAGATTGTTTTCGATCACCGTCTGGGCAGACAGGATGATGCCCCCCATCGTCCCCGTGGTCGCGCACTCCATGAAGAGGAGATTTGCACCGGGGGCCACCGAACCCGACCACTCCGTGTCCAGAACCGCCTCACCCTCTTCGCCATCCGACTTCAGCGTGCCAGCCGGAGTGCAGTTGGGGTACTGGGTATCCGACACCGGCAGCACCACCAGCGAGACCGGCGTGCCCGGATTCACCCCATACAGATTGGTGCGGAAGTAGGTGACATCCGCAGTGTTGATGTCAGTCTCCTCCAGCAGCGCGATGGTGACTCCGCTGCCATTGATCGGAGTCGAGGCCGTCAGCAGCGGCGTTTCGTTGTAGATCGTGTAAAAATCCTGCGGGCCAACCGCGTAGTTCGTCGAACTCACGTCGTCCAGTGGCTTAGGCCCCAAACTGCCGGCAGGGACAGCCCTGGCCGACGGCGGCACGACCTTGTGATAGGTGGGATGGATGCTCGAAACATTGCTCAGCGAAACGAATCCCAAGACCAGCGGCGCCAACGCCTCCGGCAACTGGGCGTCGCTCATCGCACCGTAGTGCTCCTCTCCGTTTGCCAGACGCAGGTTGTGGATCTGGGTGTGAAAGCTCTGCTGCACCTGCGCGACTGTACCCGTGAAATCGACGTACATGCCGCTCTTGCCCACGTTGTTCACCGTGAAGCCTTCGGACTGGAGGTAGCTGGTCAACGTGGCGATGTCGGACGCGGATGGGCCAAACTCGGTTCCCACGATCTCCGGCGTAAGCCACTGGTGGTAGCTGGGATCGCCGGGGCGGTGCAACGCTTCGACCTCGGCGTCAAACGCGGCCTGGCGCTCTGGCGGACGCAGCAACACAAGCTGAATGTGCTCTATGGGCCCGGATGGATCGCGGGCTCCGAGGTCCTGCGCAGTGGCCGCTTCGCGGTTGACGGCGCCCGTCGTCGTCACCAGGCGGGTGCGATCGATGCCCTGCGTGATCAGCGAACGGGGGGCGGTCCGGAACTCGGCGCGTACTTGGGGAGCGGAGGTCTGCGCCGCGCCAGACAGAGACAGACCTATGAGTGTTCCCAATCCGAGTGCAGCCGCGGGCCAGCGGCCGACAGCCCGCACGACGCTCGATAGGCGCGAATTGGCCCGGGTCCGGCTGCTAGCGGAAGACAACCAGGGAAGGCGCTCATGCGCGGCAGAAGGGTTCATAGGACTACCGAGCGGTCACGGGACTACGAGAATAAACAGGGGCCCTTGAAGCTGATCAGACGGTCTTTCTACTGCGAACTGCGGTATAGCGCAACATAACGGCCAATAAGCCGCTCACTCCACAAGGAGAGCCTGGAACTCTGGTATGAAAGCTTCCACCTGGAAAGATTGTATTCGGAAATCACTGACTGTAAATAGCGTCGAACCACTGGCGCTATTGTGCCCTAACCGAAGTGCAAATTGTTGCATTCGGGCTTCTGACCCTGGCGGGGCCGACAGGGATACCCTCGGTGCGCTTATTCGGTGACTCGGGCAAAACAGTAGGGACCTTCCGGAATCAGGACAACGCGCGCTCCCGCAGGCAAGTCTGCGAGCACTCGATCCACAGCTAGGTTCAGGTCGGAGAAGCTGTGCGCGCCGAGGGCGCCGAGGGCTTCCACCGAGACCCCCGGGGTATAGAAGAACAGCTCATGATTGAGGCCGACCAGCGCGAGCTTCTCAAGTTGCCACTGGTCGGGAATAACTGGAGTGTCCGCGATGTCTCGGAGGTACTCTTGATTGCCGGTGAAGTTGCGGAGCTTTTCGGTGAATTCGGGCGACCCCGTTCCCTCGGCGCATTCGCCCAGAAGCAGGATTCTTCCACCCGGCTTCGCGACGTGCTGGGCGGCGGTAATGCCCTTGCCGCACTGGTAGAACGTAAGGTCGAGCGGATATCCGGCCGCACTGGTGATGACCACATCGGCGAACGCGGGTAACGACGCAAGCGAGGTGGCGCGGAGGAACGCAACCCCCGCTGCGTGCGCCTCCACAGGATTGCCTGCAAAAACGCCGGATATCTCTCGCTGCTGCGTGAGGGTGACATCGAGAACAAAATCGTGGCGTGCCATGCGGGCGATTTCAAGAAGTTCCGCGTGCAACGGATTCTCGTCGATCGATCCCTCGGTAGCCATCGGTTCGCGCATGAAGCGCGGCGAATGAATCACCTTGATTGTTTCCTGCGCCGCAAGACCGGGCGCAACCAGCTTCCGGCCACCGGAAAAGCCGAGCATGAGATGCTGTTCGATGAAACCGAGTGTGATGTGCAGATCGGCCTGGATAAATCGCTTGTCAATATAGACCGGGGTACCGCGGCGGGTGGACCCCAGCGATTGATGGTCCCCCAGCGCTCGGGCGTCGTGGTTCACCACGCGGTAGCGAGTGGGAATCTCGGGGCCAAGAATGGTCTGGATTTCCGCGGTGGTGGCAGCGCGGTGCAGGCCGGTGGCAATCAGGATGGTAATGCCGGTCTCGGGAATGCCCGCAGCGTGCAGCCGCTCGAGCAGTGGCGGCAGGGTCACTCGATTGGGAGCAGGGCGAGTAATGTCACACACCGAGATTGCGGCGGTTCGCTTCCCTGCCGCGAGTTCGACCAGCGGCCTGCTTCCGATGGGATGGTCCAGCGCTTCGCCCAACGCCGCTGCAACATCCACGAGCGGGCCGGCGGAGCGAATCTCCGCCACGTCGTAGTGAGGCCCACGGGGAAGCGAAAGAACCAAACCTGTTTTGCCAAAAGCGAATGCGGCTTGCACGGAAGCTCCACTCCAAAAGACCGATGTCGAAGGCCAATCCTGATTATAGGAGTTCGGCCCAGCGCGCAGTTCTGGTTGAAGCGATGCTAATGCCCTGCTTCAGAACTGAACCCGATTGTTCCTCTGGGTGATCTCCGGAACACTGCCGCTCGACTCGATGGTGACGCTTCCGCCCTTCCAATCCGCATTGGCCGGTAAAGCCAGAGATACCACTTCAGTCTTGGGCACAAGATCCAGCGGGGCCTTGAGCGGAGCCGCCTTGGCGGCTGCCAATACCTTGCCCGTGCGGTCGCGAAGCACGACCTTTGATGCAGGAGCATCCACCGACCCGAGGCTATGCACGGTGACTTTCATGGTTTTTCCCTCGACCTTGACGTCGCCGGGATCAATCCCCAGGTCGGGTCTGGACCAGTAGGGCACCCCCTTTTCGACCAGCTTGAGTTCGAGCACGGTCGTGGCGTGCGGCGGGAAGGTGATGTCAAGGCTGGTGCTGCGCTCGAAGTCCGCGGTGCGGGTGACTCCGCCCTGAATTGGGCCTGTGGTCGCATCGGTTTGCGTGCCCTGTGTGATCTCCCACTTGCCCGGATCGATCTCCCAGCCAGTCATGTGCGCCTTCACCGGGACCGCATCGAGGTTGTAGGCGATGACCTTGAAGTAGTCGGGCGTTGCCTCGGGTATAAGGATCGCGACGCTCTCGTCCGATGCGGGCGCATCGAATTGCCAGCCGACCACGTTGCCGGGATAGATGCGGTCCCGCTGCAGGACGATGCCGCCGAGACGCGCGCGCTGCAGATCGCCGGTGTTGAAGCCGCCGCCATCCGCAATACGGTCGATCCACAGGCTGCCTTCGGTGTTGATGTACTCGCGATCGGCCTCGGCTTCCAACTGTGTGCGGTAGACCTGTTCGAGATAGTGAGTGTCGCCCGTCATCTGCCAGGCGAATTGGCCCCCCGCCGCACCCGCAGTGCTCGCAATCTCCTTGCCCAGCGCGTCGCGCATTTGCAGCATGTCAATCGCATCCGAGTTGACCTGCTCCAGAGAGACCGCGCCGCCATCCAGCAGCGGCTGGAGGTATTTCTTGTCGCCCGTCCACCGGTAGGCCGACCACATGATGAACCACGGAGCTCCGCCGCCGCCGCCCAAGCCGCCCGTCGCCTCCTGGTCCGTCTTGAAGTTGATGGTAGAACTGGTGGTATACCTCCCATTCGGGCCGAGCTTGCGGTGGGCGAGTAGCCCGTCCGCCATTTCCAGCATCATCTTCTTGGTTTCGGGCACTCCATTGAAAAGGACCAGGGAGAGCGCGGGCTGGAACACGTAGTACCCGCGCGCCTTGGACCATCCCCAGACACCGCCCTCCGACATCTTTGCACCGTTGAAGTAGGCAGACCGGATATGACGGTGCCCAGCGGCGTTGATGCCGGTAAGCCATTCCAGCCGCTTCGACGTCTGCATCGCGCGCTCGATCTGCTTGGGGCTGCCGAAGTCCAGCAGCATCATCTGGCCGAGGACGTTGATGCCATCTTCGAAGCTGTGCAGTTCGTCATACTGCCCCGAGGCGAGGCCGTTGAGGAACAGCCCCTGGTCGTAATCGGCCTCCAGCTCCCTGGAGACGGACTGCGTGATCTTGTCCGCGGGAGCACCCATGAAGGCGACCGAAGGAAACAAGTCAGTCAGATCGCTGTCGTCGGAGAGTCCGCCGCCGAACTCGCCGTTCGAGATTTGGCGGTTGTCGATGTACCAGTTGATGAAGCGCTTGAAGTAGTCCATGTCCTTCACCTGCAGCCACGCCCACGCAGGCACTCCGGCGGGCACTTCGGGCTGGGTGTAGGGAGGCGCCTGCCCTCCCGCGCCTCTATTTGCAGCGAACCAGTATTTGCGGCCGAGATCGTTCTCCGGATCAACTCGCAGCAAGTCGCTGATGTCGCCGTAAAAGCGGTTCCAGGTGTTCAGGCGTTCCGAGCTGACGGCTTCTTCGACCATGTTGGAGAAGTTGTCCTTCACCTGGGTCAGGCGGTCGGCAATATGTTCCGGCAGCGCGTCTTTGCGCGGCTTGAAGACGACGCGAATCTCGGCGCCTTCCAGCGCACCTGGGCCGAACTCCGCCGAAGCAGAGGCTATGGTGATGTAGAGACTCTTGTCGTTCTGCAGGATCCGGTCGCGGGTGTCCAGCCAAAGGGTGTGCGGTTCGCCGGGCTTGACCGAAAAGCTGAAGTCGAGCATATCCCGCATGGGCCACAACGGATCCATCACCTGGATGTTCATGGGAATGTAGTCGCCGTGGGTGGGCTTCAGGTTCAGCGCGGGCAGATCGATGGCGATGCCGTCCAGGCCGCCGTCGAGGTTCTGCCAACTGCTGCCTCCGCCACCGCGACCGCCAGCCACTCCCCGGCTGGCGCGGGGGTCGGCGGCGATAAGGATGTGGACCAGAGGCAGGCCCGTCTGCGCGATCGCGCGCGGGGCTCCCGGGAATCCCGCACGCCCCGCGCCGCCCCCACGCCTGCCTGCGGGAGCGCCCGCTGCACCGGCCCCTGCCGCAATAGCTCCGGCTGGACCTTGAGCGCCAGGTCCGGCGCCCAGGAGTTCAGTGCCACCTCCCTCGCCTTCTGCTACAACCGGCAGACCGCCCCCGCCGCGGCCTCCGCGCCCGCCAAACCCACCGGCCGCCGTCGCCACCATGGTCTGGCGTTCGTCCTCCGGATAGCGCCCGGCTATAAATGCAACCAAAGAGTCCAGCGAAGGGTTATCCGAGGGAGATGCGTTGGCAGTCAGCCGGTACGTGAGCTTCGTGCTACCGGCAGGCTCGCGGCCATCGTGCACGTAGTATGCGGAAAGCTCGCCGATAGGCCACTCCTGTTCCACATTGGTGAAGCGGACCTTTTCGCCTGTGATGGGTTGCGCGAATTGATTGCTGGTGCGTTCCTGCCCTTTGGGCCGCTCGAACAGCGTCTTCGCGAGCATCGGCGAAGTGTCGTGCTGGTCCGGGTCGGCAACCGCTTTCGGATCGCCATTGCCGGGCGTCAAAAGCGACACGTTGCCCCACGCGCCGCCCTCGATCTCCAGGTGGTTCCACGGCTCGTCCGGCATGTAGAAGGTGATGGACTTGCCGGAGACCGAGTAACAGTCCCAGTCGGGAAGCTGAAAGTAGTCGAAGCGTCCGGTCAACTTCGAGCGATTGTAGACGCCGGGCCACGTGGTCTCGCGGATACCGTCATTCGCGCGCCACCACCAGCGTTTCAGGTCGTACGCTTCGAGAATCTCCACCTTGCGGACCGTGGTGAATTGCGACGCCAATGGGGCCGGGATGTCGCCGGGACGGTTCCAGCCATAGTGATACCACCACTCCTGCTGCCAGCTTTCGACGGGGAGGGAGGACGATTGCGACGCAGGCGAAACCGTAGCCGCAGTTGCGTTGACCGCGACCGTCGCAGCCGCCACCGTGCGAGTGACTGGCGGAATCGATTGTGGAATCTCACCTTTGGCAAGCGAAGCAACGTTGTCGTCGGAGAGGGCGCGGTCGTAAATGCGGACCTCGTCGATATCGCCGCCGCGGTCGAAGTTGTAAGAGCTCTCCACGCCCGTGGGCCCGATGATGCGGGAGTGCGGGCCGAATTGGTCGAGTCCTGCATCGAACATCCCGGTGGCCGCTTTCTGCTCGACCAGCTTGCCGTTGACATAGAAGCGAATTCCCGTGGTCTCGTCCCAGGTCAGCGCCAGGTGCGTCCACTGATCGGGCTTGGGAAAGTCCGGCATGTTGAACGAGACCCGGGTGCGGCCAAGATTGATGTCGGTAACGAAGGCATCGAAGCCGTGGCCGTTGTAATCGATGCGCAGCCACACCTGGTCCCAACTGGAGTGGTCGGCATAGCCAACGCGGAAGACTGGGAACGCGGTCTCGTCCACGGGATCGCGCGAGCGCCAGTAGAACGAGAGCGTGCCCCGCTGTGCGTAGATGTTGCCCGGCGCCCAGTAGGAGAGCAGTTGATTGTTGCCGCACTGGATATAGGAGCCCTTCGCTCCGCCGGGAAGAATCTGCACGTCGGACTGGAAGTTTGGGGCCGTCTGCCCGCTCGCTGCATAGTCGGCATTGAAACCGTGGTCGCCGGAGAGATAGAACAGCAACCCAGGTTCTCCAGGAGCGGGCACTGCCGGTACGACCTTGGGAAGGCCAACTTGCTGTGCATTTGCGAGCGCGGCCATCATCGTGCACACCAGTGCGCAAGCGAAAAACGAGAAGCGTGAACGATTCATACGGGGTACCCCAAACCTACATTTCAAGTCGACCTCAGTGAAGCTGGTACGGCGTGGCAGGCGGCAGGATGGGATCGGGCACCTTGGGCATATCTGCCTCAGCGATCTTTGCCGCTCCGGTCAGCCCGGTGCCAGTGACGTTGGAGGTGGCCAGCAGAGGCCCTTTGAAGTTCCCGACCGTCACCTTGATCCCGCTGAGGACCGCATGGTTGATGTTTGCGAGCGTAATCATTGCGGGGATTTTGTCCGGAAAGCCCCTGGGTTTTACCGCAGGCTCGGGAATCGTCCCGCAGGTCCCGGTAATGTTAGTGAGGGAGAAGCCATCCAGCGGCTTCCTGGGATGAATGCTGAACCCATCGACCAGCACCGGTACATCCTTCACCTTGATATTGCTGAAGTGGAAGTTGCGGATGGTCGGGATGCCCTCATCGCCGGGCACCAGGTTCGCAGTATCCGCGATACCGCTGTTGAGGATGTTGAACCGCAGGAACCCCAGCGTCGCGCCGGAGACCTCGAGATCGTTCATATAAATGTCTTCGATGAACGCTCCCCGTCCCGGCCGGCTCTTGATGTAAATCGCAAACGTCCCCGCCTGCAGGCACTTGCAATGGTCGACATGAACGCCGCGAATGCCGCCCGACGTCTCGCTGCCGATGCCGATGCACGCCCACACCCGGTCCTTGAATGTGCAGTTGGAGATATGCACATCCTCCGTGGGCCGTGCGATGGTATAGCCCTCCAACCCCCGTCCGGACTTCAGCGAGATGCAGTCGTCGGTGGTGTCGAAGTCGCAGCCATCGATGGTCACATGCTTGCACGAGTCGACGTCGATGCCGTCCGCGCCGCTCTTCACCACAACGTTTTTGAAAGTGACGTTCTCGCAGTACTGCGGATGGATCGACCACATGCCGGTCTGTTCCGTATAGCAGTTCTCGACCGTGACGTTCTTGCAGTTGATGAACTCCAGCAGCGGGGGCAGGCGCATCCCGGTGCCCTGCTCCAGCCGGCCCCGGATCGCGGGCGTCGCGACAATCTTGCCCGGCCCCACGATGCCGATGTTCTCCGCATCCGTGGCCGAGATGAAGCCAATGTAGGCCTTCATGAAGTGGCCTTCCCAGCGCACCTGCCGCAGGGGATAGTCCGTCTTTACGTCGGGCGATCCGTTCAGCGTAGCGCCCTCCTCCAGGCGCAGCACGACATTGCTCAGCAACTGGAGCGCCCCGGTCAGATAGTCGCCGGCCGGGACCACGACTTCGCCGCCGCCGAACATCGAGCACCGCTCGATCGTCTGCTGCAGCGCCACCGTGTCCTTGGTCTTTCCGTCGCCGGTTGCACCGTAGTCCTTCACGTTCAGCGTCACCTTCGGCTTGGCCGGCGTGGCAGCCGGTTTATGCGGCGGGACCGCGCCTGCCGCTGTCTTCGTCGCCTCCTGCGCCACCGCCAGGCTCGGAAGCATGGCAAGCATCGGGGCCGCTAAACTGCCTTGCGCAGCGGTCTTCAGAAAGTAGCGGCGCTGCATCGCTTTCGTCGTCATCATGTGCCTTTCTCTCGAAACTGCTGGTCCGCTCCTGGATCAAGAACGCCTGCGTTACTTAGCGTTTGGACCCATTCCCGGCGGGTACTGGTCAAAGGTGCGCGTGGTCGGCTTGTCCATCAGGAATTTGTCTGCGAATGCAAGCAGTGCATCCCAGTCTCCCTGCACCATGCCGTGCGGACGGTCCGCGAAGCTGATGCCGATGCGGTCCGGATCGTGGAAGAATTCGTACGCAGGTTTGGCCGCGACCAGGGAGTGCCACACGCCGTTCTGGTTGACGTTCTGGTCGTGATCGCCTTCGAGCGCAATCATCGGCCGCGGCGCGCACAGCGCAATCAGCCAGTGTTCATCAAACGGCAGTTTGTCGGGCTGGCCCCAGAACTGATGCAGGTGGTCCGAGTACCAGTTGGGATACTTGCGCACCATCTCGGTCAGGCCTTCCTTGCCGCCGCGGTCGGGCACCGAGCCGCTGTAGCGATACGCCGGAGTCCCGCCGCCGGAGCTCGCCACCGGAGCGACCACTGCGATGCGGTCGTCATACGCGCCGGCGACCAGCGCCGCCTTGCCCGTACGCGAAACGCCGGTGATGATGAACTTCGAGTGGTCGACCGAGGGATCTGTCTCCAGGTAATCGACCACCCGCGAAGCGCCCCACGCCCATGCGCGCAGTAGTCCCCAGTCGTAGTTCGGATACGCCGGGAAGAAGCGCGTGGTGCGATACGCCCAGCTTCCGTCCGCCAGTCGCAGCGTGGTGTCCTCGCCGCAGTCGCCGTTGTTAAACACCACGTAGGCGTAGCCATGCTGGATGGCCTGGTTGCGCTCGGCTATCGACTCCGCCGTCTGCGGCCCGCCAAACCCCCGCGGCGCTGCGCCGGCTCCACCCGCTCCGCCCGGCCCAGCCGGACCTCCCGGTCCACCCGAAGCGCGCGCTGCGCCACCTGCGCCGCCCGGACCCGATGGTCCTCCAGGTCCGCCTGCATTGCTCGCACCACCCGGAGCACCTGCTCCCGGCGCACGTCCGCCACCGAATCCACCCGATCCAGGAACCATCGGCCCGGTCACCAGCAGCACGTCCTCATTGCGTCCTTGGTTCGCGCCCTGCGCCAGCCGCGGCAGCGCCGTCGCGCCCGGAGGCGAGCCGCCGAAGGAGATCAGCGTCGGCACGTGGTTGTTGTCCACCGGCGCGAAGATACCGATGTCGAGCGAGAGACTCGAGTTCGGTCCGAAGGTCAGGTGCACCAGGCGGTATTTGTATTTGCCATTCAGCACCAGCTCGGAGTGCACCTCGGTGCCTTTGACGTTGCCCGGCGGCGGTGGCGCCTCGCCCAACGCGTACCAGTCGAGGGTCTTGAACATCTCCTCGCGGCGCTGGTCCCACTGCTTGACGGTCTTCACCTTCTGCCCGTTGTTCAGCGTCATCACGTCCGGCATCTCAGGACGATTGGGAAGCTGATCCACGCCCGGCATCGGCTTCATGTCGGTCTTGATCACGGGCAGCGGAATCTCCTTCGGATCGGGCAACGGCAGAATCGGCGCCCTTGTCGCAGGCTCAGCCGGCGGCGGGGCCTGCCCACTCAACATCACGCCGGCTGCCGCAAACGACGCCAGCACCACAACTCCACACAGCCTTCGATTCATTCCCATCTCTTTTCTCCTTCGTGCGCCGGATTAGACCGGAATCGCACCATATCCATCCCACATCGAGTTCAAAATCACTTCGCGGCAGCCGGTGGCGCCGTCGCCGCCAAATCCTTCGCCAATGGAATATTCAGTTGCTTAATCCCGGTCACGACCGACTCCGCATTCAAATGCGCGCCGGCCTTGCGGCTATGTTGAAAGTCGTTGAAGAGAAGCTTGGTAGCATCCTGTCCCAGAGCGTCATACTTATCGGCCGAAATCCTGTTCAGATCGATGAACAGTGCCCCGCTCTGTTTCGCAGCTTCTTCCGCCCATCCGGCGTACCCATCCAGCCCGCGCACGATCTTGCCGTCCACCCACGTATTGCGCGGCGGAGGCGAGCAGATGATCACGTTCGCGTCTTTACTCTTTACATCCTGCACGTACTGCCGCAGGTACCAGCCATAGCTGTGAATCGTCTCTTTCTCGTGCGTCACTGGCGAGTCGATATCCTGGGTCTCGTCGCTGTTCCCTTTCACAGTTGTGCGGTCGGGGTAGTTCTGCGAGTTGGCTGCGTCATTATGGCCGAACTGAACAATCACCCAGTCACCCGGCTGCAGATGACCCATTATCTTGGCCCACGCGCCTTCCTGGATGTATCCCCGGCTACTGCGTCCGCCCAACCCCTCGTTGTAGACATGGATCTTCGCCGGGTCGAACATCGGGATAATCTCGTAACCCCAGCCCCACGGGCCTGCATCGCCGGGAGCGACCCCGGTGCGCATAATCGAATCGCCCACCAGGAAGAGCGCCGGATGCTGGGTATCGGCCGTGAGATCGATCTGCGCGCGGCCGGTCGGCATCAGAATCAGCAGCACAGCCAGCAGGGCAAGAACGCTCAGGACAGACCGCGTGGTCGAACAAGAAAGCTTCATACAGCGGAATCCTCCTCTAGATGTGGGCGCTGCTGCGAATAAGACTCAGCCTGCGCGAAACAACTGCGGCGCAAACTCCTCCAGAAACTGACGCCAGACGATCCACGTGTGCGCCCCGGGAATCTTGTAGAACGTGTGCTTCACCTGCGCGTCATCCAGAAACTTCGAAAAACTGGTGCTCGTCGGGAACAAGCTGTCGTCCGTGCCGCAGCCGATCCACAGCAGATGCAGTTGCCGGTTCGCGCCCTTCGGGTCGGCTGCAATTTCCGCAAAGTCCTTCGCAAATCCCGCCGGAGATATCGCCGCGCTGAATCCACCCACGTAGCTGAACTGGTCGAGATGGTTCAAGCCAATCTCGAGCGACTCGATGCCGCCCATCGACAGGCCCGCAATCGCACGATGGTCACGGTCCGTGTACACGCGGTAATGGGTCTGCACATACGGGACCACGTCCCCCAGCAGGTCCTTGGCGAAGTCCTCCGTGACCGAGTTGAACCCGCGCGACGGGCTAGTGGTGGGCACGCTCGGGGGCGCAACCTGCACGCTCGGCGGCGACGGATACCCGAACGGCATCACCACAATAAACGGCTTCATCTTGCCCGCCGCCAGCAGATTATCGAGGATTAGATTCACATGGCCCAGGCGCGTCCATGCCGTCTCGTCCGCATTCGCTCCGTGGAACAGATACAGCACCGGATACTTCGTCTTCCCGCTGGAGTCGTATCCAGGCGGCGTGTAGATCGTCACGCGGCGGATTGAATTCAGCGACTTCGAGTCGTACCAGTCGGTGCGAATCTCGCCATGCGGAACCGGCTGCGCATCGTAGAACAAAGGGTGGTCGCCGGGCACCTCGAGAATGCTCTCGATGGTGCTCGCGGTCGATCCCGTCTTCACCTCGAAGTTGCCGGGATCGATGGTCTTGATGCCATCGATGGTGAAGTTGTATGCATAGATCTCCGGCGCCAGCGGCCCGACCGTCACGCTCCACACGCCATCTGCGTCCTTCACCAACGGCTGCGTACCCTTCATAAACTCACCGCTTAGAACTACGGACGCGGAATCCGGCGCCCGCAGCCGGAAGGTCACGTGGCGATCCGCGCTGATCTCCGGCGAACGGACGGGCCGCGCCGCAGGGTCCAGGCGCGCTCCGGCCGGCGCGGTTGCGCGCTGCTGTGCCAGGCACGGCGAACTGTTTGCAACCATGGCGAGCATCGTGCAGCACACGACCAGCGTCTTCATAGCAACTTCCTTGCGCGCAGCCTTGGACTTGGAGATACGATTTGGAGCTACCTCATTCGCCTGCGGGGACTTCGAGCGCGCCGAGCTCTCCAAGGTCGCCATTCTGGGCGGGCAGAGTGGTCATACCATCGAGTGGCGAGCATACTAACGGCCTGAAAGAAACAATGTCAAAGCGCAAATACTGGCCAAGTAATGGGTGCGCCCGTGTGACGAACGAGCCACGAGTATAGTTTCGACATTCCTTTGGCAAACAGGAGGAATGGCCCCAGCGGGCCGTTGGATAAACACCCATCGTGGTTTGCCCAATGCGCGTGGAATGGACTATCCTCTTCGACGTCATGGTCAGACCAAAGGGCGCTCCCTTCGGCGTTTGTTCCCTGCTCGCAGCAGTCATCTGGTGCGGCAACGGACCCGCACATGGCCAGCAGGGCCACAAGCCTGCAGCACACGGCGTTCCCACCTTTCGCGTTGCTGCTGACGGAACTGGTGAGTACTCCACCGTTCAATCGGCCATCGATCACGTACCTGCGACCGGCGGCACCGTCCTGGTCGCCCCCGGCACCTATCGCGAGCAGGTCATCATCAATCAGTCGCACATCACCCTCAAGGGCACCGGCACCGATCCCGGCAAGACGATCATCGTCGACGACACCAGCCAGGGCACACGCGGCAGCAAGCCCAGCTATGCCGCCGTCCACGTGCTGGGCGACGACTTTCGCGCGGAGAACATCACCTTCCAGAACGACTTCAACCGCACCCACGAGCAGGTGTCCGCCGGCTCGCAGGCGCAGGCGCTGAACATGGAGGGTGACCGCAACATCCTCGACCACGTTCAGATTCTCGCCAACCAGGACACCCTTTACGTTGGCGCAAAGGGCTGCGGCCAGTCGGGCAGCCTGCGCATGCCTCCGCCCAGTTCTACCTCCTACCCGGCGACCACCCAACCAGCGGCCGTCTCGGCCACGCGCACGCCCTGCGTTCCGACTCCCACGCGCAGCTACTTCACCCACTGCGTTATCGCCGGCAACGTCGACTTCATCTATGGCGACGGCAACGCGGTCTTCAACGACTGCGAGATCCACAGCACCCTGCACGCTGCCGGCGGCTACCTAACCGCGCAGGGCAAGTACCTCGCCGACCAGCAATCCACCTTCGTCTTCAACCACTGCCACCTCACCGCCGAGCCCGGCGAGCAGCACGTCTTCCTAGGCCGCCCATGGCGAGACTATGCCTCCGTCGTCTACCTGAACTGCGTGATGGAGGGCCACATCGAACCCGCGGGCTGGCGCGAGTGGGGCGCCACCACGCACCGGCTCGACACCGCCTTCTACGCGGAGTTTGAATCCACCGGCCCCGGCGCCAATCCAACCGCCCGCGAGCCCAAATCTCACCAATTGACAAGCGCCGCAGCGAAGCAATTCGAGACAGCCAGGTTCCTGGCCGGGGCGGATCACTGGAATCCAGAGAAACAAGCGAAGTAACCGAATCGGTATGTAGAATTCCACATTGCATGCACAAAGGAGTCTCTATGCGTCGGCTTTTGTCCTCGATCGGCATTCTCGCCATGGCCATTTCCTCCGCGGTGCTCGCGCAGGATACGCGCACCGTTGTGGAGCCGAAGATTCCGGCCTTCTGCGCGACGCTTGACGCGCACCTTGCTTCTGTCAACGATGGCACCTATAACACTCTGGCCCCGGCTGACGAATCCAAGCTCGACACCGAGCGCATCCAGAAGGCCATCGACTCCTGCGGCAAGGGCAAGGCGGTTGCGCTCCAGGCTCACGGCGCGTCCAACGCCTTTCTCAGCGGCCCGCTGGAGTTGCGCGAGGGCGTCACCCTGGTCGTCGACAAAGGCGCAACCCTCTTTGAGACCCTCGATCCCGCCGTAATGGAGACCGCGCCCGGAAGCTGCGGCATCGTCGCCACCGGCGGCGGGGGCGGCTGCAAACCGCTCATCACGGTCGACAACGTCTCCGGCGCCGGCATTATGGGCGATGGCGTCATCGACGGCCGCGGCGGCGAAAAGATCCTGGGCAAGAGCGAGAGCGCCTGGGAACTCGGCCAGCGGGCCGACGTAAACGGCGGCAGCCAGAGGGTTTCCCGCCTCATCGTCTGCAACCACGCCGACAACTTCACCCTCTACCACATCACGCTCAGGAACTCCCCCAACTTCCACGTCTCCTACCGGGCCGGCGACGGCTTCACCGTCTGGGGCGTCAAGATCGATACAGTCCGCCGCGACACCAGTTCGCCGCATCCGCTCTCCCGCAACACCGACGGCATCGACCCCAGCGGCGGCTCCAAGAACATCACCATCACCCATTGCTACTTTCGCGAGGGCGACGACAACATCGCCATTAAGGGCGGTGGTCCCGGCGAGCTCACCCAGATGACCGTGAGCCACAACCACTTCTACTGGGGCCACGGCATGTCCATCGGGTCTGAGACCAACGCCGGCGTCAGCAAGCTGCGCGTCTACGACCTCTCGCTCGACGGCACTGACTCCGGCATCCGCATCAAGTCCATGGGTACGCGAGGCGGCCTGGTACACGATGCCGTCTACGAAGACATCTGCATCCGCAACTCTGGCCGTCCGCTCGACATCACCATGGCCTACGCCGCCAACGGCCCGGCCAAAGGCCCCTCGCCACCGACCTTCAAGGACATCACGTTGAAGAACGTGCGCGTCTACGGCGGCGGCCACATCCTCTTCGACGGCTACGACCACGACCACCGCGCGCAGCTCACACTGGACGGCGTCTGGCTGGCCGACGCGGCCAATCCGCCCACTCCCTACACCTACACCTTTGACTACGCCGACATCACCTACGGCGCGGGCGGCAGCAACATCCAACTTCCCACCCCCGCCACCGATGTCACCATCACAGGCAAGCCCTCCGCAGGCAAGCCCGACTCCTGCGCGGACAAGTTCGTTCCCTTCCCTCAATAGAAGGGGGCGAGCTGAAATAGCTGCAAAGTTACAGAGAACGGTGGCGCGGCGGTGCGCTCAACTGCGCCGGCTCAGGGAGCTACCGGAGGACCGATCAACGGGGTCCGGACGGGCGAAGCCAGGCCGACAAACTGGGTCAGGATATTGCTGCCGAAGTTGCTGATCCACAAGTTGCCGCTTGCATCCACGGCGATGGCATACGCTTCCAGCAAATTGGCATCGGGCCCCAATCCACCGGAAGGAGAGAGCGCCGCGCCGGGAGAAGCAGAGCCCGCGCCCGCCAGTTCGGTGATGGAGGGACTCCGGTAATTCGCGACCCAGACATTGCAGGAGCCGTCGATCGCGATGCCTTGAGGATGGTCGATGCCTCCGCTGGTAAAAGTACCATTCGCGAGCACAACCCCCGAGCTGGAGATCTCGCTGACGCTGTTGCCGTAATAATTACCCACCCATACATTTCCCAACGGGTCGATGGCCAGGCTGGATGGCGCGTCGCAGCAGGTATAGCTGGTGAACTGCGATCCATCGGAGGCAACCTTGGTCACGGTGGGCCCGCTCTGGTTTGCAACCCAGACGTTATGGCTTGCGTCGATCGCAGCGGCTACGGGGAAGGCGAGCAACGGCGACGTGTAGCCGCTGGCCCCGGATAGCGCCTGGCCGGAACCCGAGAGGTGGGTCAGATGGGAGTTTCCGTAATCCACCACCCATGCACTGGCATCGGTGTCGATGGCAACGGCGATGGGGTAGTCGAGTCCCCCGGCGGTAAAGCCCCCGCTGCCGGCAACGGACTGGCCGGCGGTATTGAACACGCTGACACTATTCCCGGCAAAACCAGGATTGGGCTCGTTGGGAATCCACGCATCGTTGTTCGCATCGACCGCAAGGCCATACGAGGCGCTCAGCCCGAAGCCGGTGATTCCCTGCGGCAGCAGCGGATTCCCCAGGGGGGAAAACAGGGAAGCAGAATTGAAGTAGCTTGCCACCCACACGTTGCCCGAGCCGTCAATCCCAAGGCCTGACGGCGAAGCCATCCCGCCGCCGGTGTAATTCACAAACAGCGTCCAGTCGGCCGGCGCCGCCGCAAGCACCGGCATGAAAGCGGAACTGGCAGTCGACAGCGTGTACAGAGTCGCAACACTTGCTGCAGGGTTGCGGCTGATATTGAGGGCCGCGTCCAGCGTGTTGGTTGGCTCTTGGCCGCCAGCCGGTCTGGCAGCGGAAAAAAGACCCGTGCATGCGTTTCCGTTCGCGGTGGAAGCCACACACGCGTTCAGCAGGTTCGCAACTGAATCGATCCTCGACGCCGGCGAGGTCCCGTTCGCCGCAAAGCCGGGCCCGGGACTTGTGCCCTGAGAGGTGTTTGCCAGCGCGGAAGCCGTTGCAACCGCGTTTCCCAGGCCGGTGGCATTGGTTGCGCTGGAGCCCAGGTTCGCTCCCGCAGAGAGAAACTGTGAAAGCGCATACGCTGCCGCGACGGTGGTGACCTCATTGACTACAAACTGGCTGGACGCGACCACCCGGTTGCAAGGTCCCAGCGCCGTCAGCAGGGTGGCCGCGCTATTCGCTGAAGTCGCCGCCGCTCCCGGCTTGCCGCCCTGTGCCACAACATAAATCTGGGACGCTGCCGATGGGCAAGAATAGCTGGCTGGGACGGTAAAGGCTCCATTGGTGTCGGTTGTGAGCGCAGCGGACAAGAGTGCGGTCCCGGCTGAGCCATTGCCGCTGGTGCCGGCGGCATACAACTGCACCGTCGCGCCGATCAGAGGCTGTTTACCAGCCATCGCCCTGCCGCCAAAACTCACTCCGGGGTAGTTATTAGCCGGCGGATTCTGAGTTTCGGTGACACTCGAACTCCCACAGATAGATGGCGGAGTTTGAGTTTCGGTGGCAACCTTCGAATTTCCACAGCCCGTAAGTCCGCACGCCAGCATGCTCACCGCGAATATCGAGGCGACCATTGAGCGGAGGAAGGAAGGAAGCGGGTGACGCATCTATAAGTCCAGAGTCCGCTGGCAGTTTCAAAATCGAGTGAGATTGTCGGGCTCGGCCAATCACGATAAAACGCTACAGCTTCCTATGATCCGGATCGACAGACATCGATCCGGCTTCAAAGAATCACTCAACTTGAGTGTACCTCGACCTAGCGAATGGACGAATCGCGGCGAGCCTTCCACCGTGCGCGAACCGTGGAAAAGAGCGCACCCGCTGAACCGACAAGAGCCAGAACAACCGTAGGATTCTCCGGAGAATCGGTGCAGCCGGTCTGGGCGTGCAGGGGGACGGCAACCAGCAGCAGCACGACACACCAAAGGGAAAGCAGCAGTGATTTGTTCATAACCGTCCTCGCAATCGACTCGTACTGAAACGAATCAAAACGCCAACTACCTGTGAGCATACAACCATCCGCTCCGGGACATCCACCCCTATTAAGTTGTAGCTGACTCCAAAGCGACACCTGCCGGTCGAAGGGCGCAAATGTTGGCCTGATCCTGGCCCGCTTTCTGCCCGCCACAATTGTGCGTGATCAATTTCCCCATGAGATGTGATAGCGGACACATCCTCTCTGTGCGCGTGTGCGGTAGCGTCACACAATATCGCCGGTGAATCGCAAGGGGCCTGTACCTGGGCTGGTTTGTGGCCCCTCAACCTCTCATCGGTGCGCGAACGAACAGCGAGGTCGGCATGGGTCAGTCAATTTGGCAATCGATGGAGCAGAAGGGCTACAACCGCAGGGATTTCCTACAATTCTGCGCCGCAGCCGCAACCGTAGCCGGGTTGGGCCGCAGCGGCGTGGCCCAGGTCGCGTCGGCCTTCGAGAAACAGGAGAAACCGGCCGTGGTGTGGCTGCACTTTCAGGAGTGTACCTGCTGCAGCGAGTCGTTCCTGAGGGC
>CAZAXI010000011.1:0-48404 GCA_964489045.1 uncultured Granulicella sp.
CCGTACTCGCGCTGGCGGGCGATGGCGGCGAGGTCGGCGGTGTGGTCTTCGGGGGTCATCTTGACGTTGTCAAGGAAGAGTTGCGCGAAGGCGGGGTTGCGGTCGAGGACGTTGGCGCATTCGGCGTTGACGTAGATGAGGTCGAGCGCGGGAGCAAACGCTTGGCTTCCCACCCTTCGCTCTGCCACCCCCGCGAGCAAAGACGGCTCGCGGGGGGGGGCGGTCGCTGCGAAGGATGGGGCACCCAACTGGGTTTCGATGCGGCGGAGGAGTTGGCGGAGGACGGGCGCTTCGAAGGGATGGAAGAGGAAGAGCAGCACGGGTGTGGTGGGGAGATCGTAGTCGAGGGCATCCTGCTCAAGGATTTCGATCGGGGCAAGTTGGGCGGAGGTAGGGTCGGCGGCGCGGGTTTGGGTCCAGTGGGCGACGTTGGCGCGGGCGATGCCGGCGAGCGCGGGGTTGAGCTCGATGCCGATGACCTTTCGGAATGGGTATTCGCTGGCGACGAGCAGGCCGCGGCCTTTGCCGGCGCCGATGTCGATGAAGGTGTAGCTGGAGATGGGGTGGGGCGGGATGGTCTCGCGCCATTGGGCGATGAGTGAGCGGAGGATGCTGGGCGCGACGCCGTAGTAGGCGGTGACGTGCTCGTCGTTGGCGTGGCCGGTGACGAGGTGTTTGGCGGGGACGAGGCCGCTGGTGTCGACGCCGTGCGCCTGGTCGAAGGGATGGATGGGGAACTCGGTGAGTTGGAGCAGGTCGCGGGAACGCTTGGGAGCGGGGACGAGGCTGGCCGCAGACTGGGGTTTACGTTTTGGCGGGGCGGGTTTGGATTTGGATGAGGGCATCTGTCTCAGTCGAGGGGGGCTGATTCGATGGTAGATGATTGGCGAGGCGCGCGCGGCCTTCGGGGCTGATGCGTCCGGGGTTCCAGGCGGGTTCGCGGAGGATTTCGACATGGGTGCGGCTGATGGATTCGAAGGCGGCGAGGCGGTTCTGAATCTGGGCGACGAGCGGAGTGTCTTGAGAATCCGGAATATCTTGAGAGCCAGAGGGCGAGACGATTTGGGCGAGGACAAGAGCTATGCGGACGCGATGGCGGGATGGGACTCCGGGAATGCCTGCGCCGGGGGCGCCGGGATCGGGCGCGATGGAGATGGAGTGGATGAGGCCGAGGTCGACGATGTTGAGGGGGATACCGGGGTCATAGCAGTCGCGGAGGGCTGCGCGGATGCCGGCTTCGGTGAGGGCGGCGGTTGGAACGGATGCGGGCACTGGCTCGATGATAGCGGTTCGAGGGTCGAGGTGCTTGTGCCAGGGTACTGCGGGCGGAGCAGGGGGTGATGGCACCTCCGAGGGCATTCGGACGGGGTGTGGCTACGGTTTTACCCATTTGACTGCAATGATTTGCACATTGGGTATTCGGCAAAGTCGTGAAAGGGCCCGATGTGGACGATAACCTCTGTACAGTGTGTTATTTGGCGGGGCGCGGGGCCGTCGCGGATTGGCTATTAAAGTGCTTAGGTAGTAAGCGAAGGACTGTATACTCGAATTGTCGGAACCACTTTTAGGCCTTGCGATTGAAGCACTGAAGTTTTCTATAGAAGGAATTCCTCGATGACGACGTCAAAAAAGTTCCTCTATCTCGCCTGCATTGTCGCTCTGATGTCTCCTCTGGCAGCGCGCGCCACCGGGATCACGGCACCGGTTGCGGTGCAACTGACTTTAACTGGGACCAACGGTATCTACTACCCCTACCAGTTCACCGTTCAGCCCATCTCACCATCCGGCACCCCCTACAGCATTGACATGTCGTGCCTGAACTACAACCGCGGCGTCGGCGATGGAACGTGGGACGCGACTGCAGAAGGTCTGGGGTATCTCCTAAACGCCCAGGGCGGCACCGGTGAAGTTGACGGATCCACCATGACTTCCCTGGAAGAGGACGCCTACCTCGATTCGTTGTACGGCACACATCCCAACGGCGGGGACAGCAACGACGAGATTCAGATCGCCATCTGGGACATCCTGGATCCAGGTTTTACGACCCTGAACGGTGCGGAGTCGACCCTGGTGTCAGAGGCCGAGACGTTCGCGGCCTCAACGTCAGACACGTCATCCTTCTATTCCCAGTTCACCTTCTACTATCCTTCGAGCGGAACCTGTACAGTTGGCCAGCAGAATTGCCCGCAACCGCAGCAGTTTTTGGAGTTCACTCCCGTGGTCACTCCGGAACCGTCGTCGCTGCTGTTGCTGGGAACGGGTATGGCCGGGCTCGCGTGGATCATGCGCCGGCGGATGCTGGCAGCCCGGGCGTAAGCTGCTTCGGCAGGTACATTAAGAGTTCAAGTTCTACTATTTGCGTGGCTTTCCGGGGAGGAGGCCACGCAGTCTTTTTGGTACGCGCAGGGCAGGGTGCGACGGCGTCTGCTAGGAACGATTTGCGGGATCGCGACCTGGAGGGTAACAAACTCCGGTGGCTCCCTGCATCGGTCAGTGGGTAGCGGGTGGGTCGCGCACAAAGATCACGGTCTGGTCGTCGGAGTAGACGGTCTTCCAGTTTGGCAACAATGGCAAGACAAAGGCCATGGAAGAATCGCGGGACAGAATGCAGAAGTTGATCTGATACTTGTCGAGCAGGGTGGATGGGGGGCTCTGGAGGGTTGCCCAGTTGCCGAATTCGGTCATGACTCCGGACCACTCGAAGACATCGGCGCGGCCGTCGATGAAGACGGGATGATCGGGCGCTGCCCAGATCAGGTATCCGCCGGTGATCCAATCATTCATCATGGGACCGGAGAGATGGTGGGTGTGGATGAAGTCCACGGCCTTTACCGGGCTGTGCTGCTCGACCTGGCGGGTGAGGTTCTGGCGGCTGGGGAAGGCCCAGATGGCGACCAGCAAGGACGCCGCGATGAGCACCGCGTTGGGCAGCGGGCGATCCCGGGCGGCGTCGTAGTGGTCCCAGGAATCGGCGAAGACTCGCGACAGAATGGGGGCAGCGAGGATGCCGAAGACGAAGAGCATGCGTTCGTGGGTCGCGGCAAGGTAGGCGCCCAAGGCCAGCAGCAAGAGCTCATGCCAGAGCAGCTCTGCCCGGCGGACGATGAGAAAGAGGAACAAGCCGCCGAGTGTTGCCAGGAACGCGAGCCCTCGTGGATCGGACAAGCGGAGTGGCTGCCACTCCTGTACGTTGGCGAGATTGATGGGTTGATGCAGCATGAGATCCAGCGGGTAAAGCACCAACTTGACGCCGACGGGGTTGAGGAACAGAGCCAGGACCGACAGAGCCAATGCCCAGGTGAGCATGCGCCGGCGGGGTGCGTCCCAGGAGATGGCGAGGAGCGAGCCGCGTTGAAAACTGAACCAGGAGCTGAAGAGGAGGATTGCGGCAACGGCGAATCCAAGAAAAAAAGACCCGTGGCAGTTGACCCAGACCGCAAACAGTGGTGGGAGCGCAAAGAACCAGCGAGGATTGCGAGTACGGCCGAGATGGAGCAGCAATAGTTCGGCGACCAGGAGGAGGTAGCCGATGGTCTGTGGCCGGATGGAGAAGCCAATGGTGCCAAACAGCCAGATGGCGATCGCGCCAAGGAAGGCCACTTTGGCGTTTCCGGAATAAAGAGAGCACAAGGTGTAGCCGGCGATGAGGATGGCGGAGGTAAAGAAGCAGAGCCAAAGCATGAGGCCAGAGTAGCCGCCCAGCTTATACGCGGCGAAGATGCATAGCTGCGCGAGCCACTCGTGTGGGATGTAGGCGTGGTGATTGGTGGTGTAGGAGAAGATGTCGGTGGTGGGGATGGCGTGGGTGGTCCACATGACCTCGCCGGTTTTGAGGTGCCACCACATGTCGGGGTCGTCGAAGCGCGACCGCATGGTGAGCACTGCGAGCACGATAAGAAGGCCGGCAATGGCTACCGGGAAGGAGAAGACCCTATCGAAGACCCCCGGCCCCGCCAGCACTGGACTTGGTTTGGGGGCCGGTGGTGCTGTGGTCACGCGATCTCCAGCTTGGGGTTCTCCGCTTCGCCGACCAACTCCGGTCCGGCGCCCCGGATGAGACGATGGAGGTAGGCGCGTGAGATCTGGAGACTGCGGGCGGCGAGCGTTTTATTGCCATTGTGCTCGCGCACGGCGGCGACGGCGAGCTTGAGTTTGTAGTCGCGGAGTTGCCGTTCGAAGGAGCCCGCGGGCTGGTAGTCGTCGATGCTGACAACTCCTTCTTCGCGGATGTTCTCAGGCAGATTCTCAACTCCAATGCGGGTGCCCTGGGCCAGGATGATGGCGCGCTGAATCACGTTCTCCAGTTCGCGCACATTTCCGGGCCAGGAGTAGGACTCCAGCAGGAGCATGGCTTCCGGATCGATGCACTGCATGGGCTTGGCGTACATGTCGGAGTAGTAATGCAAGAAATGGTTGGCGAGCTGGGGCAAATCTTCGCGGTGGTCCTGGAGCGCGGGAGCGTCGATACGCATGACGTTGATGCGGTAATAGAGATCCTGGCGGAATGCGCCGCGGGTGACCATTTCGGCGAGGTCCTGATGGGTGGCAAAGACCATGCGCGCGCGCAGCGGGATGAGGCGGTTGCTGCCCAGCCGGCTGAACTGGCGCTCCTGAATCACACGCAGCAGTTTGACCTGGGTGGAGAGTGTGAGTTCGCCGATTTCATCGAGGAATACGGTGCCTTCGCCCGCCTGCTCGAGCAAGCCGACGCGTGCGCCGACGGTGCCGGTAAAGGCGCCCTTCTCGTGACCGAAGAGCTCGGCTTCAATCAGCGTCTCCGGAATAGCGCCGCAGCAGACGGCGATAAACGGATGAGCGGAACGGCCGCCGAGGTTGTGGATGGCACTGGCGATGAGTTCCTTGCCGGTGCCGCTTTCGCCGGTAACCAGGACGGTGGCATTGATATTGGCGACCCGGCGAACGAGATCGTAGACCTCCTGCATGGGCGCACTGGATCCGATCATTCGATCGCAATTGGTGGCTGCCTCCAGCCGCTGCTGGGCTAACTGGAGGTCCCGCCTGAGCGAGGAGTTCTCGTACGCCCGGCGCAGCATTGCCTTGAGGTCGCGGACGGAGGGGGGCTTGCGGCAGTAGCCGAAAGCGCCGAGGCGAACGAGCTCGGCCGCAGTCGAGCGCAGGCCGTCGTCGGCCAGTACGACGATGACTGAAGAATCCCGAAACGCGATGATGCGGCGATAGGACTCGGTTCTCTGCTTCAGTAGTTCCGGTTTGGCGTCCAGATCCAGGACCACAACATCGCAGCTCCCGGTGGAGAGGAGTTGTTGGATTCCGTCTTCGCTGGATTCGAAGAGAACCTGAAATTCCTTGCCCAAGGCGGATGAAAGGAGTGGCTGCAGGGTGCGGTCGTCAGAATGCAGTCCGATGCGGATCATCAACTGGTCCCCCGATCTCGTTCTGTTAGCGGCAGGCGACTAATCGCCTTGGATATAACCCATCGATTGCCATGCTATTCGCGAGGTGCGATGAAGAATAAGCTCGGCATGACGGGCGGCCTAGCCATGAGTATGACCAATCCTGGTTCGTGCTGCAGACAATCTCCCAAGGGGTCATCCAATGAGGTACGCTACCGGCTATCTATGAACTAATGTGGGTGTAGGGGCCCGGACAACAGAAGGCAACTTACCAAATCTAACAAGCAATCCAAGTGCCAGAGTCATGATGCGCATAAGTGTCATACAATCAGCAATCAACGGCGCTTTATTTCAGAGTAGCTGCAAGATGTTGCATAGTCTTATGGAAAAACAAGTTATGCTTCCGAGCGATTGCGTCGGGCGACCTGCATAACCCGAGAGTGCTATTTTCGTCAGGCCAATCCGCATGCGAGGCTCATAGGTTTCTCGGTTTGACACGAGCGCGTCGTGCGGGACAGGCTTTGAGGCGTGGAGCGTAGTCTCTCGCGGAGGCGGAGCGTGGACACATTCCGGACTGCACAGCGTCTTTTTTGCAGGAGTCGAGGTAAAGCCGACACAGGAGTTGGCGGCGTGCTACGGTAACTGGTACAGGGGTGTATATGCTCCGCTTCACTCCGAAGAGAGGGATGTAAACAGCCGTGAACACCGGCTGGGCGCAGTGGACCGTAAGCTCTTGAAATCAGGCATTTGAGGGGGCGGTTCATTTTGGATGAGGAATTGCAATTCAGGTTATGATCCCCCTTCTGGGAGGAGAGGTTTGGTTATGCACTCGATTGCGTGGTGGCCGACTCTGATTGTTCTCGCGGTGGCGACCTTTACGGACCTGCGCAGCCGGCGTATTCCAAACTGGTTGGTTCTTCCTTTCATGGTTGCAGGGGTTGCCGTCTCCGGATGGCAGCACGGATGGCATGGGATAGGGCAGAGTTTTTCGGGGTTAGGGCTGGGCGCGTTGCTGTTCGGCATTCTCTGCTGGATGGGAGGCATGGGGATGGGCGACGTAAAGCTGTGCGCGGCGATCGGCGCCTGGATCGGCCCGTCGCAGTTGCTGGTAGCACTGGTTCTGACAGGCATTGCCGGCGGTATCATGGCCATCTGCTGGGCGGTTGCCGGCGGGTTTCTGGGGGACCTGTTCAAGAACACGGGGGAGCTGGTTTTCGGTTTGAAAGACCGCGGACTTCGTCCGCATCCTGAACTGGTTCTCGACAATCCGGAGGCCCGCAAGATGCCGTACGCGCCCGCAATTGCGATTGGAACGCTGGTCTCGTTTTTTTCTCGTTAGGGAATGGAAGACGCACATGGTGAGTTCGCCGATATGTCAGTCTCAGTCAAATCGCCGGAGAGGTTGGCAGGCGTGGGGGGTGGGCTGCCCATGAATTCGCCTATCACCAAGCTTCCGGACGCGCTGGGCAGCGGCGTGCTATCGATTGGCTTGATCGGCCCTACGGATGCGCGTCGAGAGCCGATAGCCGCGGCGCTAGCCAGTTTGCATGGCGCGGTGACGCGGGAGTTCTCCGCGTATCCCGATCTGGACGATGTGCCGCGCCTGCTGGAGGCGGATTTTGACGTCATCATTATTGAGCTGGACAGCAATCCGGAGCACGCACTGGATCTGGTGGAGAGCATTTGCAGCAACAGCCAGGTGACGGTGATGGTGTACTCCGAGCAGGTGCAACCGGAGATGCTGGTGCGCTGCATGCGGGCGGGTGCGCGGGAATTTTTGACCCATCCGGTGACTACGAGTTCGATTGCGGAAGCGATGGTCCGGGCTTCAGTCCGCCGTCCTGCAAGTCACGCGGCGAAGAAGCCGGTGGGCAAGTTGCTGGTGTTTGCGGGCGCCAAAGGCGGCTCGGGAGTGACCACGGTGGCCACCAATTTTGCGGTTTCGCTGGCGCGGGAATCGGGTCGCAGCACGGTGTTGATCGACCTGAATCTTCCGCTTGGGGATGCGGCAATTGGTCTGGGGCTGAGCGCTATGTACTCGACCGCGAATGCGCTGGTAAATTCGAGCCGGCTGGACTCGAACTATTTGTCCACGCTGCTGGTGAAGCACAGTTCGGGGTTGTCGGTGCTTGCGGCGCCGGACAAATTCACGACGGTGCAAATCGTCGACGAAGCTCTGGAGCGGTTGTTACACGTTGCGCGTCAGGATTTCGATTACGTGGTGGTGGACGCAGGGTCGCGATTTGACCCGTCCACCAAGGCGCTGTTCACCGCGGGCTCCTGCGTTTACCTGGTGTTGCAGGTGGGTGTCTCCGAACTGCGCAATGCGAACCGTCTTATCGTGGAGTATTTCAAGCCGAGCGGAGTCAAGGTCGAGGTGGTGCTGAACCGGTTTGCGGCCCGCACTCTGACTATCGATGAAGCCAGCATTACCAAGGCGCTGACGGTGCCGATTGCGTGGAAGGTTCCCGGAGATTATCCGGCGGCGCGGAACGCGCAGAACACGGCTACGCCGTTGGCGCTGGAGGATTCACCCATTTCGCGGGCGATCAAGCAGATGACCAAGACATTAAGCGGCATGCATGAAACGCCAGAGAAGAAGAAGCGATTTCAATTGTTCAAGTAAGGGCGCAGGCAGCACATACAGGGAAGGCACAGCGTGGAACAACCGGAGCTTGAGAAATTCAAAACGGACCTGCATCGGACCCTGATCTCGAAGCTGGATCTGGAGAAGCTGTCGCGTGTCAACTCGGTCCAGGCGCGACAGGCCGTGGCGGAGATGATCAACGAGATCGTCGTGAGCCAACGGGTGCCGCTGAGCTTTGAACAGCAGGAAAGGGTGCAGGACGATCTGCTGGACGAGGTATTCGGGCTGGGCCCGCTGGAGCCGCTGCTGAACGATCCGAGCATCTCCGACATTCTGGTGAATGACAAGGACCACGTGTTCATCGAGCGCAAGGGGATCCTGCAGCGGGTGGCGGTGTCGTTCCGGGATGATCGCCACCTGCTGCAGATCATCGACCGGATCGTGTCGCGGGTAGGCCGGAGAGTGGATGAGTCGTCGCCGATGGTGGATGCTCGTCTGCCCGACGGTTCGCGTGTGAATGCGATTGTTCCGCCGCTGGCGCTGGACGGACCCGCGCTGTCGATTCGCCGCTTTGGATCGGGGCCGCTGGCTCCGAGTGCGCTGGTGGAGCTGAAGAGCATCTCGGCGGAGATGCTGGAGACACTGGCTGCCGCGGTGCGTGCGCGCATCAGCATTCTGATCTCGGGTGGCACCGGCGCCGGCAAGACGACGCTCTTGAACATTTTGTCGCAGTACATCCCCAAGAGTGAACGCCTGGTGACGATTGAAGACGCGGCCGAACTGCAGCTTGCGATGGAGAACATCGTTCGCTGCGAGACGCGTCCGCCGAACATCGAGGGACAGGGCGCGGTCCGTCAGCGTCAACTGCTGATCAACAGCCTGCGCATGCGTCCCGACCGGATCATCATTGGGGAGGTTCGCGGCGAAGAGGCCTTTGACATGCTACAGGCGATGAATACCGGGCACGAGGGGTCGATGACGACGATCCACGCGAACACTCCGCGGGATGCTTTAACCAGGCTGGAATCGATGGTGGCCATGAGCAGCATCAACGTGCCGGAGAAGACGGTGCGGCAGCAGATAGCGTCGGCCATCGCGATCGTGGTTCAGGTTTCGCGGATGAGCGACGGCACGCGCAAGGTGGTGAACATCTCGGAGATTACCGGGATGGAAGAGAACGTGGTGAGCATGCAGGAGATATTCCGATTCGACCGGAAAGGGGTCGGCCCGGATGGCAAGGTGGTGGGCGTATTCCAGCCAACCCAGATACGGCCAAAGTTCCTGGAGCGGCTCCGGATTGCGGGCATTTTCCTTCCGGCGGGCTTGTTCGAGCAGACGCTGGAAGTGAATTAGAAGGGTCGAGGAGCGAGCGTTATGAGCGTTATGTCGATTCTGGTGGTGGTGGTATTCGCGGGGGTATTCGTGGTGCTGGCCCTGCTGCTGCTTGCGAGCGGGGCAGGCGCCTCTGACCAGACGAAGCAGACGCTTGCGAATCTGGAGTCGGCGCTGGCTACGAATCGGCCGGACTCGCGCGACCAGATGGTCGATATTCGCAAGATCGAACTGCTGAGTGCGGTTCCGTGGGTCAATCGCTGGCTGCTGAGCATGGAACTGGCTCCGAGGTTACGGACTTTGCTGTTGCAGTCCAATCTGAGCTGGACGGCTGGGCGAGTGTTGTTTATGTCGATCTTCTGTTTTTTGATTCCGGCGTATCTGGTCTATCTGCGCACCGGGGCCGCTGCTTTCGCGGTGATGATCGGGGTGCTGACCGGCTTTGCGCCGTTGATGTACGTGATGCATAAACGCACGCAGCGATTCGACAGATTTGAACAGGGGTTGCCGGAAGCGCTGGATTTGATAGTGAGCGCATTGAGGGCCGGCCATAGTCTGATTGCCGCGCTGCGGCTGGTTGCTCACGAGTCGCCTGAACCGATTGGGGGCGAATTCCGGACCTGCTTTGAGGAACAGAATTACGGACTTGAACTACGGACCGCGCTGGAGAACCTGGTGAACCGGGTTCCGCTGCAGGACATGAGAATCGTGGCCACGGCGATTCTGATTCAGAAAGAGAGCGGAGGCAACCTGGCCGAGGTGCTGGACAAGGCAGCGCAGTTGATTCGGGACCGATTCCGGCTGAAGAGGCAAGTTCGCGTGCACACCGCACAAGGGCGCCTGACCGGGATCATCCTGACGCTTTTGCCGATAGTCCTTGGTCTCTTGCTCTATCTTGTCAATCCGGAAACGATGAGTCTGCTGTGGAAGAATCCGTTCGGCGTGAAACTGCTCTACCTATCGGGCGGGATGACGGTGGTGGGTGGTTTGATTATCCGGAAGATTGTGAACATGGAAGTGTGAAGGTGAGCAATGGGATTCGCAGCCTTTAGTTTCGTGGTGGTATTTCTGCTGATCGCAAGCGGCGGCCTGCTGCTGTTCTATCGCCAGGCGATGGTGCAGCGGCTCTCGTCGGTGGTGACGCCCCGTGCGAAGCGAGGAGATTTGTTGAACACCCTGCAGCAGACCGGCTCTTCGCTGGGTGAGATGGTAGAACGGCTGGACCGAGTGCTGCCCAAGAGTGAAGCGGAAGTTTCGATTGTAGAGAAGCGCCTGATCCGCGCCGGGTACCGCCAAGAGTCAGCCGTGAAGGTGTTTTACGGGGCCAAAGTACTGATTCCGCTGTCGCTGTGCCTGATTGCCATCGTCACTGGTATCGCGAGCGCCAGTCCGTTTTTCGCCTACGCCACGGCGCTGGGCCTGGGGTTTCTGTTGCCGGATTTCTGGCTCGGCCGCGAGATTGCGAAGCGGCAAAAGGAGATTCGGCTGGGTTTGCCGGATGCGCTGGATTTTCTGGTGATCTGCATTGAAGCGGGACTGAGCATGGACCAGGCCACGGCGCGGACTGCTGAAGAGTTGCGGTTGGCGCGGCCGGCGCTGAGCGATGAACTGGACATAGTGGTGTTGGAACAACGAGCCGGGCGGGTTCGCTCCGAAGCCTGGCGGCAGTTTGCAGATCGCACGGATGTGGATACGGTGCGGGTGCTGGTTTCCGTGCTGGTGCAGTCAGAGCAACTGGGAACGAGTGTGGCGAAGACGCTGCGGGTCCACGCCGAAACGCTGAGAACGCAGCGTCGCCAGCAGATAGAAGAGCAAGCGGCAAAGACCAGCATCAAGCTGGTTTTCCCACTGGTTTTGTTTATTTTCCCCTCGCTGTTTGTAGTTACTCTGGGGCCGGAGGCGATTGTCATGATGCAATCGTTCCACACGTATTTTGGTCATTAGAACGAAAGGAGGCTTGACGTGGACAATGTAACAATTATCCGGATCATAGGCGGTGTTCTGTTTGTGATCGTGCTGATATTCCTGATTCAGCGTCGTCGCACGAAGGTTCACTAGCCGAGTCTTCCTAGCGGCGCAAGTTGACGGTCCATGGAGTAAGCCGCTGCGCACGCAACTCCGGTTGTCAGGCGGATGGTTTAGAGAAGTTGTTGTTTGCAGGGTTTGCGGATTTTCGGCTTGGCCATGGGCCGTCGCAGCGCTTTTTTGCAGCATGGCTTCGGATTCCGATCTGAAGCCCGAGGGCAGCATTTTCTCTAATCCGGGCAAGGTAGTCGACTTCAGGCAAAGGCGGCTGGCTCGGAGGGAGGCACTTCTCCGAAGGATCGAAGAGGTTGGCGGAACAGGGATTGGGGCAGAGAAACTTACCGAGGATGTGCAATCTATGGAACGACGGAAGTATTGTGTATACAACCAAACGCGCGAATGCTTTCTGAGTCTGGGCGTGACCGCCGCAGACACTCCGCTGGCGCGCCTGAAAGGACTGATTGGGAAACTCAATGTCAGGTCCGACGAGGGAATATGGGTTGTACCGTCGAACGGGGTTCACACCTTGGGAGTACTTGTTCCTCTCGATCTGATCTACCTGGATGAGAAGCATCGAGTGATTCACCTGGTAGAGCATTTTCCGACATTTCGCATCGCACCGCTGCGGGCGCACTCGGAGAGCGTGCTGGAATTGGCGACGCACACGATTTATTCGTCGCAGACCCAGGTGGGGGACCAACTTCTGATCTGCGTCGCCGAGGAGATGGAGCAGTGGCTGGGCCGCACGGCGCCACAAAAAACGGGAACGGGTTGATCTACATCACGGAGGGATGCCCCGGTGAAGCGATGGATGGATTGGCTATTCTCTGAGGATCGCCGGCGGGCCCCACGGTACAAGTCGCTCCCGCTGGTGGCCTATTACTGGGATGGCGCAGAACCAGCGGCGCACGGTGTTCTCGATGCCAGCCTGACCGGGCTGTATCTGTTGACCAAGCAGCGGTGGTACCCCGGTACGGTGGTTACGATGACGCTGCAACGAGCCCACGCCGCGGCGACCGATTCTGAGCGTTCGATTGCGGTGAATGCGAAGGTGGTGCGGTCGGGTGCGGATGGGGTTGGCCTTGCATTTCTGCCGACGCCGCCAGTCGATTCACGCCGAGGGGAAGATTCCGTCAACCGGGCGGCGGATCTAAAGACGCTCCAGCAGTTCTTCCACCGGGTGCATGCGGACAAGGAACGGAGTGCATGAAAGGGCCACGTGACGCCTGTGTTTGGCGTCATGGGAAGGGCTGGAATCGGGCGGGGAAGGCAGCCCTCATTCAGTCTCTTCGGGGATGATCAGCAGGACTTCGACAGCGGCGACCTGTCCGTTCTGGCGTGCAGGCCGGAACTCCCACTGCTGCAGTGCGCTGAGCAGGAACTTTGACTTGGCAAAGTCGGAGGGGAAGACCAGGGCAAGCCGCTCGAAGTGGCCGGCTGCATTGACGAATCCATGGACCATCAAAGCGTCCGAGGTGAAGTCGTCGGGGTCAAAGCGGGGCCGCACGATGTCGTAGGGCCAGGGTGCGTCGGGCCGGGCGCCGTTGGCAGTGGGGGCAGCTTGCGCCGCGGGGGGAAGAGAGTACTGCAGAATCCAGCTCTTGCCTGCCCCGACGTGCAGATACACGGTGTAGACCGGCCGGCCACTCCAGAGACCGACGGTCTCGGGGTATTGTTCCGCGAGCGCCGATCCGACTACGACAACTCCGAACTGCCCATCCCTGGGGAGAGTGATGCGGCTGACCGAAGCCGGGTCCAGGGCGGAACCGGCATCCGATCCCTGCCCCGGTGCGGTGTTGGTGTTGGCGGCGGTCTGCACGGCGGTGCCATTCCCGGCAGGGGCTTTGCCGGCCGGCGCGCTTGAGTTCTGCCCCGGGTTGCCCGGGTTCAGTCCCGGCTTAGCAGGGTTCTGCTCCGCGCTGCCGGGCTTCGATCCCGGTGCGCCGGAGTTTTGTCCCGGCGCAACTGAGTTTGGCGCCGGCGCTGTGCCTGAGTTCTGCCCCGGGCCCGCGCCGGTCTGCTTGTTGGCCGGGCTGGGATGGCCCGTTTCCGCGGAGCCACTGTGGCCGGCATCAGTTGAGTTTTCGGCGTGGCCGGCTGAGACCGACTGCGACGTGGATGGGCTGGCCGACGCATTGGCGAGCGGGATGGCAATGGGGCCTCCCTGGGCTTGAAGATCGGATAGAGACAGTATCCGGACGGGGGTGGGCTGTGGAGCCAGCGGAGTCGAGGTTTGCGGCATCAGCTTGACCGGGTCAGGTCCTCGGACGGCGATGGGAGACGTGGTGCTGGGAAGCAGCGAGTGCAACGTGGTCGCGAAGGGGGTGGACGACATCTTGATGTCCGCAAGATTTACTTCGTGGTTGGGAGGCTGGGGCAACGGGCGCAAGGTTGCGACGATGGACTTCTGCTGGGGGGACTCGATGATTGGCTTGATGGGGGCGCTGGACGGGGCCCACATGAAGACGGTCGGGATTGGCGTCTTGCGCAGGAGCACGACATTGGGCGGGGCGTCGGGCTGGATCAGCGTCTGCGACTGGTGGACGAGCTGCTTGAGTTGCGATGCCGGGGTGGGCATGGATGCCGCCGGGCTTTCACCAGGCGCAGTCAAGGCGGGTGTGGATTGGGCGGTGTCTGCGGCAGATGGGTGGGTGGGCGCAACTGATTGGGGGAGAGGATGGGCGCCGCCACTCGCGGCAGACTGCTGCGGCTCGGGGGCGGTCAGGGGAGCATCAAGAACGCGGACGGTAAAGTGGCGCAGGGTGGAATTGCGAATGATTCGCGGCGTGTGGGTGAGTCCGAAGAACAGCCAGCCGAATCCCGCGGCGTGCGCCAGGACCGAGACCACGACAGAAGCAGATCCCCCGCGCGGGGAGAACTGCGGCCGCGAAAACAGCGTGATCATTGGGGCAGGCTTCATGATGGGCTGGGCTCCCCACGCGCGGGCGTTGCCAGTGCAGGATAGAACGATTGGACCGTGGGCTGCTAGAGACACCACGGGCTGGAGGAAACTCCTCTGCCAATGATGCAATTCTCAGGCCAACTAACAGGGCCGCAAGTGTCTCAAAGAATAGGGGGCTGCAACGCGGATCGTGTCTACCCGGCTACACAGCCGGGGGGGGTGGTAAACACGCGTTCACACCTAAACTAGTGGGAACCCTCTAAATTATTGATTTGACGGGAGTATGTGTGGTACTCCTTTGGCACAGGAATTGCCAGTATAGCTAGGAAGGCAGAACTGGCTGGACAGCCAGCTCGAACAGGTCTCCCGATGAACAGAAGAGTGCAGCTGATCCTATTGACCGCTTTCGTTGTTGCCACCTTGTGCAGCTACATTGTCTACCGCGTGGTGGGCGCGCACATTGTGTCACAGCAGCCGACGACCACCGAAGTGGTTGTGGCAGCCTCGGACATCCCGCTGGGGAGCGTGCTACGCGATTCCGATCTTGGGACCGTGGAGATCGAGGGTGCTTTGCCCGAGGGCGCGATCACCGATAAGCAAAAGGCAATCGGTCGCGGGGTGATCTCGAATCTGTACAAAGGCGAGCCGATTCTGGATAGCCGCCTGGCAGCTCCCGGGGCAGGCGGAGGGCTGGCCGCGACCATTCCCCCGGGCATGAGGGCGTGCGCGATCAAGGTGGATGATGTGGTGGGCGTGGCTGGATTTGTGACTCCGGGAATGCACGTGGATGTTCTGATCTCGGGCAATCCTCCGGATTCGACGAACCCGAGTGAGGGGCAGGAAGTGAAGACGCTGCTGCAGAACATCGAGGTGTTGTCGGCCGGGACTGACATTCAAAAGGACGCGGAAGGAAAGCCGCAGAATGTTCAGGTGGTCAACCTTCTGGTGACGCCGGAGCAGGCTGAAGATCTGAGTTTGGCCAGCACCCAGGCACACGTCCAACTGGTATTGCGGAATCCTCTGGATAACCAGGTAGCCCAAACCGCGGGGACCGCGGTCGCCAACCTTTATGCGGGCGCGAATGCGCCTCCTCCGCCCAAGCCCCGGCCCGCGGCGGCAGCACCCAGCGAGCCCAAGCCGAAGCCGCAGCCGGAGTATGTGATCCAGGTCTACAACGGGTCGAAGCAGAGTGAAGCGAAGTTTACCCCCGGTGAGGAGAAACCGTGAACGTGAGAATCGGCATCCCCATAGCCTGTTTCTGTGCATTGTCGTTTGCAATCTGTGCGGAGCAAATTGCCGGAGCTCAGACCCCGGGGCCTGCTTCTCAACCGGCGGGGGTCGCGGCCCAGGACACCGCAAATGACCTGGTGGTCGCGGTGGGCAAGTCGGTGCTGGTGGACTGTGCCCAGCCGATTGAGCGGATTGCGTTGGGCTCGGGCGACATTGCCGAGGCGACGGCGGTAAGTCCCACCGAGATCATGCTGAACGGCAAGGCGGCCGGGGACACGAGCCTGATCGTCTGGCAAACGGGAGGCACCAGGCAATTCTTCAATGTGCAGGTTCGCGCCAGTGACTACGCGGCGGCCGACAAGCTTGATTATCTGCGCCGCGAGCTGAGAACGGAGCTGCCTGGGCAGACTCTTCGCATCACCTCAGAAAACGGCCTGATCTTTCTGCGCGGCACGGTCAAGGACCTGAACAGCTCCGCACGCGCGGTGCAGATTGCTTCGACGGGAGGCAAGGTGGTGAACTTGCTTTACGTCGATGTACCGCCGGCAGACCCGCAGATTCTATTGAAAGTGCGCTTTGCCAGCTATGATCGGACGCTGGCCAAGCAGCTCGGCATTAACCTGTACAGCCTGGGAGCTGCGAACACGGTTGGTACCGTCACCACGCAGCAGTTCTCTGCGCCCACGGTTACATCCGGAGCTCCGGCCACCGCGACCAGTGCTGCGACCCCAGCCAGCGTTGCCTTATCAAGCCTGCTGAACATCGCAATTTTCCGACCCGATTTGAATCTTGGCGCTACCATCCAGGCCCTGGAAACGAATGGGGTGCTGGAAGTATTGGCCGAACCGAATCTGCTGACGGCAAATGGCAAGGAGGGGAGTTTCCTGGCGGGCGGGCAGTATCCGTACCCGGTGGTCCAGGGAGTTTCCGGCACCGGCACCGGGGGGATCACGATCCAGTTCCAGCAATTCGGGGTACGTTTGAACTTCATTCCGACGATCACCCCGCGCGGCACGATCCGGCTCCAGGTGGCTCCGGAGGTGAGCCAACTGGACTTTGGCAACGGCATTACGATTTCGGGGTTCACGGTTCCCGGCATTGACGTGCGCCGAGTGAAAACGGAGGTCGAGTTGGCCGAGGGGCAGAGCTTCGCCATCGGCGGATTGCTGGACAATCGCTCGACCAAGAACTTCTCCAAGATTCCTTTTCTTGGCGACATTCCGATCCTGGGCAAGTTCTTCCAGTCGATCTCAGACAGCAAAACGAACACCGAACTGATCGTGATTGTGACTCCGGAGATTGTTGCTCCGGTGCCGGCCGGCGCGGCTGTGCCCGCAGTCAAGTATCCGGACAAGTTCCTGCCGCCGAATTCGACCAATCCCATGACGACGCCTGGTCCGGAGGTTACAGGCGCCAAGCCGCCCGCTCCACCACCGCCGGCGATCCCCGTGGAGACACTGCTCGACAGCATGAAACCCGAGCAGCCGCTGGTGATCGAAGGCGGCATGAGTGCCGGCGCGGGAGGGACCACGTCGCCGGGGACTTCCGCTACGCCGATGCCGCAGACGCCACAATGATGAGGGTTGTGTCTGCAGCGCGGGTGCAGCGTTGGGGGCATGACGCCGGGTGACGGCTGGGGCAGGGCGAGCGAGTCTGCGGGAACGAGTTGGTCGCTCTGCCTGGACTGCCGTGCTTGAGGTGGAGTGATGAACCGGGCTCAAGACACTGCGACGACCGCGCACCTGGACTGTGCGCCCCGAACCAGCCCCTTCCGGGTTGCCGTTGCGCTGCTGATGCTGGCTGCGGGGGTTAGTGTTCTGGCCTTCGCGATGAGTGGGAGTGAGGCAGCAAATCGCGACTACACAGAGTACTGGGCGGTCGGGCAACAGCTTGTTCACCACGGGAATCCTTATGATTCCGCGGCGACTATGCGGATCATGCAGGCGGCCGGCGATACGTCGAATACAAACATGATCCTGCGCAACCCGCCGACTGCGCTCTTCATAGCATTGCCGCTGGGCTTCGTCAGCGCAAGAGTTGGGGCCATTGCCTGGTGCCTCGCACTGATTGCAGCGCTGATGGCCTCCATCCGGATGATCTGGACGATGCAGGGCCGCTCGCGGGACCGGCTGCATCTGATCGGCTACATCTTCCCGCCTGCGCTCGCATGCCTGCTGGCCGGACAGATCGGCATCTTTCTGCTGCTTGGGGTCACGCTGTTCCTGTACTTCCACGCATCCAAGCCGCATCTCGCCGGGGCTGCGCTGCTGTTGTGCGCGCTGAAGCCGCACCTCTTCCTGCCGTTCGGCGTGGTGCTGATTGCGTGGATCGCTATGCGCAAAGCTTATCCAATTCTGACGGGAGCGCTGGCTGCACTGATGGCGAGCCTGGCGCTGATCCTGTTGCTTGATCCAGCCATATGGGTCCAGTACCTTCACGGGGAGCGGGGGGAGAACATCCAGAACCTGTTCATCCCTTGCGTGAGCGCGCTGTTGCGGATTGCGATCCATCGAAACGCCGTATGGCTTCAGTTTCTTCCCGCGTTGGCCGGCTGCGCGTGGGCGCTTTGGTATTTCTGGACGTGCCGCGAACGGTGGGACTGGTTGGACGGAGGCCTGCTGTTGCTGATGGTGTCTGTGCTGGTGGCGCCGTACGCTTGGTTTACCGATGAGGTGATTCTGCTGCCGGCAATTCTGGTGGGGATGTATCGAGCGTCGGATAGGGGCCGCTCGCTTCTGCCCTTCGGATGCATCGCCGGGGTTGCCTTGGTGGAGGTGCTTGCAGGGGTGCGACTGATCTCGGGACTCTACCTGTGGACAGCACCGGCGTGGCTTGCATGGTATCTCTACGCGGACCGCGGGATAGGACAAGGCGGCGAGGAAGAGGCCCGATCCGGGGGACGAGACGAACCCGCCGCCGGGGAAACGAAGGCGCTGAAGGAAGTTGGCGCGGAGGCGCAGTGACTCAATGGACTCGCCTTAGGCGGAGACGCTGATGGGCGCGGTCTTCGGGGTTGGCAAACAGACAGGAGCAGCGATGAACGACGCCGCGGACTCGCGAAAACCCGGCCGGCAAATAGAGAGCGTCCCGCTCGGGCAGAAGCTTGCCGAGTTTCTGGTTGTGGGCGTCTGCGTTGTGGCATTTGCGTTCACCGCTTTGGGCATTTGTGCGGCGTTGGTGGAAAGAAACACGGCAGGAACGCGTGATTTCGTCGAGTATTGGGCGTCCGGGCAGCAGCTTCGACATCACGCAGACCCCTACGACCCGGAAGCCATTCTGGCAATCGAACGCTCCGTGGGGTACCTGCCGGGTAGCCCCGAGCTGGTTATGGGGAACCCGCCGACGACCCTGCCGCTGGTTTATCCGCTTGGCTTCCTGGGTCCGCAGTCTGGCGAGTTGGTGTGGACCCTGCTGCTGCTGACTTGCCTGGTGGCGTCGGTGCGAATGGTTTGGAGGATGCATGGCTCTCCGAGGGGTAATTTACAAATCCTCGGGTATACCTTCGGGCCCGCGCTGGCATGCATGGCGGCTGGTCAGATGGCGCTGTTTGTACTGCTCGGACTGGTTCTCTTCCTGCGGTTCCATCAGTCCCGGCCGTATCTGGCAGGCGCTTCGCTTTGGCTTTGCGGGTTGAAGCCACACCTGTTTCTGCCGTTCGGCCTGGTACTGCTGGCGTGGATGGTTGCATCCAAGTGCTACAAGGTTCTGTTGGGCGCAGCCGGGGCTTTCGCGGTCAGCGCCGCGATCGCTTTTGTTCTGGACCCCCTGGCGTGGACACAATACAGCCAGATGATGAGGGCAGTGCGACTCGATAAGCTGGCGATTCCGTGCCTGAGCATCTGGTTTCGCAGGAGTATCAGCGCGGACACCCTGTGGCTCCAGTATGTGCCGGTGACCATGGGCTGCATCTGGGCGATTCTCTACTTCCGCAGACATCGCATAAGCTGGGATTGGATGACACATGGTTCGCCGGTGATGCTGGTGTCGGTGCTGGCGGCTCCATATACCTGGTTCATCGACCAGGCCATTTTGGTGCCGGCGCTGCTGCATGGAGTCTTGCTGACGCGCTCGCGCGGCCTGCTCGCGGCGTTGGCATTGGCGACCGCCGTGATCGAGATCGGGCCGCTTCGAGGGCTGCCGGTGTTGCAGTCGCCGTTTTATCTGTGGACCGCGCCGGCATGGCTGGCGTGGTATCTCGTTGCGACCCGTGCCGCCCCGTCACCAGGCGCCGGCCAGGGGCAGCAGAGCGCGCGCGCAACGCCGGCTATGACAGAAACTGGATTGGTCGCGCAGCCAGCACCGTCCGCCTGGCCTGCCGGGCCGGAAGCCGACGAGGTGGGGCAATGAACAGCGTTCTGAATACCCCGGGCTTCCACCGGCGAACGGAGCAGGTGACGCCGCCGAAGACCATGCGGGTGATCGCCGAGTTTCTGGTTGTGGGCATCTGCACCCTGGCGTTTGCGCTCAACGCCAGCGGCATATTCGCGACGCTGCTAACGGATCGCTACGCGGGCGATCGCGATTTTGTGAGCTATTGGTCTGCGGGACATCAGATTGCCGAACATGGGAACCCCTACGACGGGAAGACAATACTGCGACTCGAACACGCCGTAGGCTTTTCCACGGAGCATCCACCCCTCATCATGCGTAATCCGCCGACGGCTCTCCTGTTGGTGCTTCCGCTTGGTTTCCTGAGCGTGCGGGTTGCGTCGTTGTTTTGGTCGCTGCTTCAGGTTGCGTCGCTGGTGGTTTCCGTGCAGGTGATTGCGGCCATGCACGGCCGCTCGAAGAGCCAACTGAACATACTTGCGTACACCTTTGCGCCGGCGCTTTCCTGTCTTATCTCCGGGCAACTTGCGATCTTTGTTCTGCTCGGGCTGGTGCTATTTCTGCGCTTTCACACGACGCGCCCATTCCTGGCCGGTGCTTCTCTTTGGCTATGCGCCCTGAAGCCACATTTATTTCTGCCGTTCGGCCTGGTGCTGCTCGGGTGGATCGCCGTGACCAGGGGTTACAGGGTACTGGTTGGCGCGGCGACTGCTTTTGGCCTCAGCGCCGCGGTTGTATTCGCCATGGATCCTGCAGCATGGGGGCAATATGCGCAGGCGATGAAGGCCGAGCGGCTGCCCATACAGATCATTCCATGCGTGAGTGTCATGTTTCGCCTGGTGGTCAGCCCGAGCGCGACCTGGCTCCAATTCTTGCCGGCCGCGCTCGGCTGCGTGTGGGCGCTGGCCTACTTTCAGCGTCACCGTGACGACTGGGACTGGATGGAGCACGGCTCGCTGCTGATGCTTGTTTCCGTGGTGGTGGCTCCGTACTCGTGGTGCCTGGATCAGGCCGTGTTGTTGCCGGCGCTGCTGCATGCGCTGTACCGGAACCGCTCGCGAAGCCTGGTCGCGGTTCTGGCGTTGATGAGCGCCACGATAGCGATTGGAAACTTCCTGGGGTTGCCATTGAGAACCCTGGCTCTGTACCTGTGGACTGCTCCGGCCTGGCTCGGGTGGTACGTGTGCGCCATGCGCAGCGGGGGGCGTGCGCACGAAGACGCGTTACCGCGGGCTGTGGATGGGATTACCACGGTTACGGATGAGGCATGACCTTCGGTATATCTCTTTCATGACAAGGCACATAGGCGGGGGGGAGCCAAGATGTATACGGGGCATATCTCTCGCGGCCGGTCTGTAAACTCGCGGTCACACCGCAAAATATTGCGATATCAGCAACCATCTATTTTTCAATGAGATGCAGTTAGCATGGATGTGGCATTTCGTTTGCTATAGACCTACCCATCAGCCCATTGGCTGGACTCACAATCCATGTCACGGAGAAATCTAATGAAGAACTATTTTTTGATGCTTTCTGTCAAGATCCAGGGTATGTTGAGCCGCGAAGAGGGCCAGGATCTCATCGAGTATGCCTTGGTCGTTGCCCTGATTGCCTTTGCTGCGACAGCCGGCATGAACACGCTGGCCCAGGACATCAACAACGCGTTCAAGAACATCGGCAGCTCGCTCACCACGATCCTTTAGAATTGCCTTCTGCGCGACGGTCTAGTTGCCATGGGAGGCATGCTGGCGGCCTGCCTGCTGGTGTGTTCTCCCGTGTCAGTAGATTGAATGGACCAGGTTTCTAGGAGTCGACTGAGATGAACATAAAATTGTGGACGCTCTGCCTCCGAATGCGGGAACTCTTGTCGGACGAAGACGGTCAGGACCTGATTGAGTATGCACTGATCGTTGCGTTGATCGCTCTTGGAGCGACTGCAGGGATGCAGACTTTGGCTGCGGACATCAACAATGCCTTTGTCACTATCGGGGGAACTCTTACCACAATCCTCTGAGTGATTGGCCGCAGGAGTTGGGTGATTTGGGGAGGCACGCCGGTGTCATCTGGGCGTGTACTCTCCCGCCCAGGGACCGTAAACGACCTTCACGTCAACTCTGCTGCTGCGGAAACACCGGTGTTTCGTCCGGTGCCGATCGGGATCTCTGCGGCTAGCTGCGGGGCGATACGCCGTGCCCAAATCTGCGGCGGCTGCGGGTGTTGGTCCAGGTTTTGATCTACACTCCAAGCTCGGCGCGAATGGCGGCGGCGATGGCGGTGGCGTGGTGGTGCATGAGGGGCTCGGATTCGGCCTCGATCATGACGCGGGCCAGGGCTTCCGTGCCGGAATAACGAATGACGACGCGGCCGGAGTCGGCGAGCTCGGCTTCAGCGGCGGCGATGGCGGCGGCGACGCTGGGGAACTGGGCTAGAGGCGGCTTGGAGCGGACGTGCACGTTGACGATGACCTGGGGGAAGGTCTTGAGGTCGGCGGTGAGCTGGGCGAGCGTCTGTCCGCTGCGGTGGACGATGTCGAGCAGCAGGAGCGCAGTGAGCAGGCCGTCGCCGGTGGTAGAGCGGCCGGAGAAGATGATGTGTCCGGACTGTTCGCCTCCCAGAGCGGCCCCGGTGGCGAGCATCTGTTCGAGGACGTATTTGTCGCCGACGGGGGCGCGAAGCATTTTGATTTCGGCGCGTTTGAGCGCGGCTTCGAGGCCCATGTTGGACATGGTGGTGGCGACGACGGTTGCATTGGCGAGCAGGCCGTGGGCGGCGAGGTCGCGGGCGGCGAGCAGAAGGACAGCGTCGCCGTTGACGACTTTGCCGTTCTCGTCGGCGAAGAGGGCGCGGTCGGCATCGCCGTCAAAGGTGATGCCCATGGAAGCTTTGTGTTTGACGACCTCGGCGGCGACGATATCTGGGTGAAGCGCGCCGCAATGCTCGTTGATGTTGCGTCCGTTGGGCGAGGCGTGGGTGAGGAGGACTTCGCCGCCGCCGTTCGAGTTGAGTTCGGCGAAGAGCTGGGGCGCGATGGCGCTGGCGGCACCGTTGGCACAGTCGATGACGAGACGGCGGCCATCGAGGGAGAGGCTGGGAACGGCGGTGAGGAGATAGCGGATGTATTCGGCGCGCATCGACTCGTCGATGCGAAGGTTCGAGGTTCGCGGTTCGAGGTTCGAGGAGTGGCCGTTGGCCAGGTGACGAAAGATCTCGGTTTCGATGGCGAGTTCGGTGGTGTCGGGAAGCTTGTAGCCGTCGGGGCCGAAGAGCTTGATGCCGTTGTCCTGCCACGGATTATGCGATGCGGAGATGACGATGCCTGCGGCGAAGGAGTGCGCGCGGGCGAGGAAGGCGACAGCGGGGGTGGTGATGACTCCGGCGCTCTCGACGGTCGCCCCGGCACTGGTGAGGCCGGCGGCGAGCGTTGCGGCGATCCAGTCAGAGGATTCGCGGGTATCCTGACCGATGAGGACTCTCGGTGGCTGGTCTCTATGGTCCCGCCCCAAGTGGTGGGCGAGAGCGAGGCCGACGGCGTGGATCGTAGGGGGATCGAGCGGCGGCTGGCCGGCAACGCCGCGAATGCCGTCGGTGCCAAAGAGTTTCTTCATCTATGGGTCTCCACTCAAAAGAGTACCTCAGCGGCTAAAGCCGCGTTGCAAACGTCGCGTTTACGGCACGGCTGAAGCCGTGCCCTTAAGCGAGACCAGAACGGAGTTGTTCTGACTCAAGCGAGACCACGACGGGAGTTGTTCTGACTCCTGCTCGTATGCCGATGACCTTGCGAGGCAGAGACGGTTGACATATTACGAAGCTCGGGTCTTCTTCACTTCGGCTTCAAGGGTGCCTTGGGCGAGGCGGGCGCGGATGGATTGGCCGGGTTGGGTGTCGGCTGCGTTGCGCAGGAGTTGGCCGCCGGCGGACCCGTCTTCGATGTAGACGAGCGCGTAGCCGCGGTTGAGGACGGCGATGGGCGAGAGTGCGTGCAGGCGCGCGGAGGCGTGGGCGAGGCGGGCGGTACGGCTGGCGAGGCTGGCGAGAGCGAGGCGGGGCAGGGACTCGGCGGCGCGGTCGAGGCGGCGGCGGGTGAGCGCGAGGCGCGTGGTTGGATTGTGGCGATCAAGGCGGGCTGTGAGGGCGGCGATGCGCGTGGCAGGCAAGCGCAGGCGGCGTGCGGCGGCGGATTCGAGGCGGTGGCGGAGGTCGTCGAGGCGCTGGCCGCGCCGGCCGATGAGAGTTTGTAACCGATTTTGGATTTGCGGGATGGAGAGCGCGGTGAAACGCTGGCGCGCGAGCATGAGCTGGTAACGAATGGCGCGGCGCACGCGCGCGTCGAGGGCTTGCACGCGTTCCTCGATGCGGTGCTGAGCGGCGGTGATGATTTCGGCGGCGGCGGAAGGCGTGGGGGCGCGGAGATCGGCGACGAAGTCCGCGATGGTGAAGTCGGTCTCGTGTCCGATGGCGGAGACGACGGGCAAGCCGGATGCGGCGATGGCGCGGGCGAGTGCCTCGTCGTTGAAGCCGGCGAGATCTTCGATGGAGCCGCCGCCGCGAGCGATGAGGATGAGATCTGCCTGGTCTGGATGTTGATTGAACCAGCGGATGCCGGCGACGACGGATGCAGCGCATCCGGGACCCTGCACGGTGGCGGGGTAGACGAGGAGGTCGAGGCGAGCGTGACGGCGGCGCACGACCTTGATGATGTCGTGGAGCACGGCGCCGCTGGTGGAGGTGATGACGCCGGCACAGCGCGGGAAGGCGGGGAGCGGGCGCTTGCGGGCGGCGTCGAAGAGACCTTCTGCGAGCAGCCGGGCCTTGAGTTGTTCATACGCGAGCTGGAGTGCTCCGGCGCCGCGGGGCTCGAGCGTCTCGGCGATGAGTTGGAGTTGTCCGCGGGACTCGTAGACGGAGATGCGGCCGCGCGCGAGGACGGCGAGTCCATCCTCCGGGCGGAAGCGGAGGAGCAAAGCCTGGCGGCGGAAGAGCACGACCGGAAGCTGGGCCTCGCCGTCCTTCAGCGTGAAATAAATGTGACCGGAGGGCGCGGGACGGCAGTTTGAAATCTCGCCTTCGACCCAGATGTCCTGGTACTCGCCTTCGAGTTGCTGGCGGATGCCGGTGACCAGGTCGCGAACGGTCCAGATGCGGCGTTCCTGGGCCGGAGCAGGCGTGGGCGTAGCCGGCTTTTCAGTGAGAGCAGCGCGGCGTCGTGGCTTGGTCTGTCCGGGTGCGGCAGCTACTGTGCCGGTGGGCTGGGAGGACCGGCGCTGGCTGCGCGCGGTTGAACGTGGCTTGGGCGAGGAAGGCGCATGGGCAGGAGCAGCCGCGGGCGAGGCGAAGAGGAGATTCATCTGCGACTGGGCGCTGGTTGATTGAGCCCCGAGGGATTTGGAGAGGAGGGGTTCGGCGGATGAGGGGCGGTCGGGCTGTTGCTGGGGCGCGGATTGCGATGCCCGCGCAGGTTTGGACTTGAGCCAGAGGCCGGCCAGCGTTTGGGGAGCGGAGTTTTCGTCGCCTTCGGCCATATCGGATGAGTCTAGAGCATTTTCAGCGATAGAGGCCGTGCGCCTGGATATATGCGGCGACGGCGGGGGAAAGCAGACCGGGGCATGGATCGCCGGCTTGGAGGCGACGGCGCAGTTCGGTGGCGGAGACATCTTCCTGGACGGTTGCGAGCAGGTGGACGCGGGCAAGTTGCCCAGGCGTGAGAGCAAGTTGTGCGAGCTGCGCCTGGGCGAGGGGGAACTCGGGGCGGCTGACGACGATCCATTCGGCCAGGGCAAGTAGGCGGTCGGGCGAACGCCACTTGCGCATGGTGAGAAAGCTGTCGGCGCCGGTGAGAACGAAGAGGTCTGCAGCAGGGTATTCGCGGGCAAGAGCGGCGAGTGTGTCGACGGTGTAATTTGGCTGGCCGTCGGGGCGCGGGGCATCCAGGGTGGAGACGAGGAAGCTTGCAGGTTGCAGGTGGTCAGGTGTGGATGTCAGGGCAAGGCGAGTCATTTCGAGGCGGTCGGCGAAGGAGGCGGCAGGCAGCTTGGCTTTGAGGGGCTGATTGGCAACCGGAGCGAAGAGGACGCGGTCGAGGGCAAAGGCGTCGGCTGCGGCGGAGGCCAGGCGCAGGTGGCCGCGGTGGATGGGGTCGAAGGTTCCGCCGAAGAAGGCTACGCGCATGGTGACCATGCTAGAGCATCCTGGCAGTCACCGTGGCGTTGCGGAGATCAGGGACAAGGAGGTTTTCCCTGCCAGAAACAGTCCACCCTTTCAGGGAATTCACTGAAAGGGTGGGCTGGGGGACTTGGCCGTTGTCGGCCGTTATGGAGCGGAAGCGCCCTGCATAGCGCTCTTCCCGCGGAAAAGAACACGCTGGCGCTGTCCCGCTGGGCGCGGCATTCCTGCGCAACCTAAGCTGCGGCGGCGCCGGATTAGTGCCTTCCGAAGACGAGACCTGTTCCCAGAGTGATCATGTGGTTGCTCTGGTTGGGGCCAACGCCGGTCGGATAATAGCCCGTGGCATAGTTGCCCAGGAACCCGGCGCTGAACTCCACGACGCGCCAGTCGATACGGTTGTGGATCTTATAATCCGCGCCGGCGCTGAACTGATAGATGAAGTTGTTGCTGTAGTAGGTCCTGCCGGGAACCTTGGTGTGACCGATGCCGAATCCGCCCTGTACGTAAGGGATGACTCCTTTGACCGTGTTCTTAGTGGCCATGCGCAGGCTGAAAATGCCGTCCTGTTGGTTGAAGGTACCGTAATACACGGGATCGCGGAGGGTCTGTCCGCGGGCGTCGATGCCGAAGACAACGGGGCCGGTCTTGAGCTTACCCAGGTAGGGGAGATGGGTAACGTCATAGTAAACACCGTAGGCGGGCCCGAAGAGCCAGGGACGGTCGATGTCCTGACTTCCTGCGTGGGTGACGTAGGTGTTGACGCCTTCCTGTGTGAACTGTTGGGCATTGAAGCTGAGATAGACTCCGGCTTGCGCGTGTGCAGCGGCTGATGCGAGGACGACGGTGAGAACAATAGCTATAGTTCGCAGTTTCATCGATGTTCCTTTTGCGAAGAGTTTGGGGCACCGATGAGCATATAGAAGTAAGAGGGCAATGTCAGCAACAAATTTCTATAGCGGAAAGATTTCGCGGGCGGAAACCGGGCATTTGGGGGTATCCCCGCAGGGTCCGGCGAGCGATAAAAGGCCAGAGTCCACTAGAAACGGAAGACCAGGCCGGAGCTGAAGGTGAGCATCGTGGTTGCGGGGATGGTGGGGCCGGAGGAGGAGAGGGTCGACGTGCTGGCGGTGGTGAGGGAGCCGTAGCCGACTTCGAATATCCGGACGTCGACATGGTGGGCCAGGGTGTAGTCGACGCCTGCGAAGACGCCGTAGTCGAGCTTGCTGATGTGGACGGTGCTTTGCTGGGCCTTGGTGGTGCCATCGCCAATGGTTATCTCGGCATAGGGCTTGAAGGGGCGGGTAAAGGGAGCGGCGGAGACACGCACGCCCACCAGGAACTCCCTGAGCATGGCGTTGTTGGCGTGCAGGTCGGAGTAGCGCATATCGAAGCCGGTGCCGATCTTGCCGGAGTGGAAGAAGTCGTAATAGCCGCCCAGGTTGTAGCCATAGAACACCTGGGAGGTGGAACCCGTGCCGAGGAAAGTGTCGTCGCTGTTATTATCTGCCACGGAGTTGCTGGCCACGATGGCGACGGGGTTGAAGTAAAGGCCGACGTTGCCCTGTTCCTGGGCGTGGGCCACGACCGTCGTCAGGGCGAGAAAGACGACTGTGGCAAGGTACCGAAGCTTCATTATGGATCCTCAAGAAAAACGTAACTCTGGCGCTGCCCGCGAGAGGGCGCAGCTACAAGTCTATAGAAAGATTTGCAATCGGATGCGAGTCTCTGGGACGGACGGCAGTTTTCCGTTGCGGGGTGTCGATTTGTCAGGGAAAGCGGACGACGAGCCCGGCGCTAAGGGTGAAGATGGTGGCGACCGGGGCGGTGACTCCGCTGCTGATGCCGGACATCCTGCCGTACTCGAATTCGGCGGCGCGCAAGTCCAGGTGCGGCAGGAGGGTGTAATCGAGTCCGGCGGCGACCTGATACTGGAACTTGGTGCTGTAGGTGTAACTGGTGTCGCCGGAGATGGGTGCGGTGTCGTAACGGGAGCCACCGGCGCCCACGGACCCCTGAATGTAAGGCCGAATGGGCAGGAGAGGCGGCTTGACTACCAGGCGCAGGCCGAAGAGCGCGCTTCTGTACCTCTGCTGGCTTCCCCAGCCAAGGTCACCGCGCAGGTCTGCGCCGATCGCGATGGGGCCCAGCTGGAGAAAATCGTAGTAGACACCCACGCCGGGCCCTTCGAACCAGGTGGTTGCCTGGGTAGAACTGCCCACGCTGGTGGCGGTGAGGCGAACTGAATCGAACTTGCCATAGACGCCGACCTGGGCATGGGTCGGCGCAGAGGAGATCGCGATACCAAGGAAGATAGCCAGCCAGCGCAGTTTCATCAGGTCCCCGCTTTTGTGAAGCAGTGGTGGAGCAACGATACGCGCAGATCGCCAAATGCGGGCGATGATTGTTGCGGGACAACGCGGTTTAATCTGAGATGCAAAACCTGGGCAGGAAGTCTTATCGAGCGCGGCCGCGAGCCCGGGGGGCGGGCGGCGGGTAGGCGGGCTTGAGTTTGACCGGAGCAGCCGGTTTGGGCTCGGCGATGTCAATGGGGGTGGGGCGGTGGGCGGCGACCAGTTCGGCGATGGCGAACTTGAGCGGCTCGATACCTTCGCCGGAGACCGCGGAAATGGCGTAAAGGGGCAGCTTGCGGCGCTTGGCGAAGGCGGCGAGTTTCTTGAGCTTGTCGGGGTTGGCAATATCCGCCTTGGCCGCAACCAGGATGGTCGGTTTGGCGGCGAGGGCCGGGTCGAAGGACTTCAGCTCTGCGGTGATGACACGGAAGTCGGCGACCGGATCGGGACGGGCTGTACCTTCCGTGGCGCTTGAGTCGGAGACATCGACGAGGTGCACGATGACCGAGGTGCGCTCGATGTGCTTGAGGAACTGGATGCCCAGGCCATGGCCGAGGTGCGCGCCTTCGATGAGGCCGGGCAGATCGGCGACGGTGAAGGAAAGTTCATGGGGAAAGTCGCCGACCTGGACCACGCCGAGGTTGGGTTCGAGGGTGGTGAACGCGTAGTTGGCAACCTTGGGTTTGGCGGCGGAGATGCGGGAGATCAGAGTCGACTTGCCGACGTTGGGGTAGCCGACCAGGCCGGCGTCGGCGAGTAGGCGAAGTTCGAGACGGTAGCTGCGCTCTTCGCCGGCGCGGCCGAGTTCGTGCTCGCGGGGAGCTTGATGGGTGGAGGTGGCGAAGTGCTGATTACCGCGTCCTCCGCGCCCTCCACGGGCGATGACGATGGTTTCGCCGGGGTGGGCGAAGTCGTGGACGAGTTCGCCTGTCTGGTCGTCGAAGAGCAGCGTGCCGACCGGGACCTTGAGTGTGGTGGGTTCGCCGGTCTCGCCCGAGCAGTTGGAGCCGAGGCCGTGGCCTCCGCGCTGGGCTTTGTGCTCAGGATTGAAGCGGAAGTGGACTAAAGTGTTGTGGGAAAGTGAGGACGACATGAGGATATCTCCGCCGTGACCACCATCCCCGCCGGAGGGTCCGCCGCGGGGAACGAACTTTTCCCTGCGAAATGCCATACATCCGTTGCCGCCGTCGCCGGCTTTGACTCGAATTCGGGCTTCGTCGATAAACATTATTCGCTTCCCAGTGTAGCGGAAGCAGGATAGGGTTATGACATACCTTGATTTGCCATGGCGTAACGCGCGGGTTTCTACCCGCGCGCTGCGTACTTTCAATTTTGAGTGGCTTGGCCTCGGTCGTAACTTCCCGTTGATACAAGGATGCCAGTATGGGAGGCGAAGCCAAGAGACCGAGGTATGAGAAGGACTGATCCCGTGACCAATTGGAGCTGACAAAAGCGCTCCGGGCGACGGGGAGATAAACGAAGTTTTTGGAGATGTTAGGAGACGCAATGTTGACGACGATGATGAACAAGATCAGGATGACCGGGCTTTGTATTGCAGTGCTATGCATAGCGACGACGGCCATGATGGCGCAATCGACCACCCAGGGCGCGATCAGCGGAACGGTGTTCGATTCGACGGGTGCTGTATTGCCGAATGCGACGATAACGATCCACAATGACTCCACCAACGCGGAGATCAGAGTTTCGTCGGAGGCGAGCGGCAAGTTTGATGCGCCGCTGGTCGAGCCAGGCAGCTATACGGTGACCATCGCAGCGGCGGGGTTCGGCACCGTGACTGAGCACAGCGTGATTGTGCAGGTGGGCCAACCGACGAACCTGTTGCCGCATTTGGCGATCGGGACTGCTGCGCAAACGGTGGAGGTCACGTCGGAGGCCCCGGTGCTGAACCTGGAGTCGCCGGACTTCGCTTCCAACCTGAACTTGAAGGCGATGCAGGATTTGCCCATCAACAACCGCCGCTGGTCGGCGCTGGCGATGGGGACTCCAGGCGTGGTTTCGGATAGCAATGGCTTCGGTCTGGTGTCGATTCGCGGCATCAGTCCGATTCTGAATAATGTGCTGATCGACGGCGCTGACGACAACCAGGCCTACTTTGCAGAGGAGCGTGGCCGTACTCGCGAGGCGTACTCGACTTCGTCGATGGCGGTGCGCGAGTTTGCGGTCAACAGCGGTGTGTATCCCGCGGAGTTCGGCCGGGCGGCCGGCGGTGTCATCAACTCGGTGACCAAGAGCGGTACCAATGCCTTGCATGGTCAGGCATATTTCTTCGATCGCGAAAGCAACTGGAACGCCTACAACGATTACACCACCAACACGACGGCGGTTTATGCCAATGGCGGCACCATCCCCAGCAGCTTTGTCACGGCACCCTACAAGCCTGAAGACATTCGCAAGATCTACGGTTTCACGGTTGGCGGCCCGCTGATCAAGGACAAACTGTTCTTTATTTACACCTACGACCAGCACAGCCATATCAATCCAGGAGTCGCCAATCCCACGTCATCGGCGACCTTCTACACGCTGCCGGATGCAGCGACGGCCGCCGGCGCCAATACGGTGACCGTCCCCAGCACCGGAATCACTTATACCTGCACTCTGGCGACCGGGTATCTTGCGCAAACGTCGCCCACCACTCCGGTGACAACGGCTCCGGCGATCGATGCTTCCGCCTGCGCGCTTGCAGCCCGTGAAGGACAAAGCAGCTACGCAGCAGGTCAGTCGGCCTACGTAGGCGGTATCGCGAGCTTCCTGCCGGACCTCGGCCGTGTGCCGCGCGCCGGATATCAGGAGATCAATACCCCCAAACTGGACTGGCAGATCAATGCCAAGAACCGGGTCAGCGTTCTGTATCACCGCCTGCGCTGGGACGCTCCGGGCGATGTGCAGACCGGTTCCTCTACGGATTACACCATCGACACGTGGGGCAACGATTTCGTCAAGCTGGATTATGGAGTTACCAAGCTAACCAGCTCGATTACGCCGAGTGTCAGCAATGAAGTGCTCTACCAATATGGCCGCGAGTTGAACGACGAAGGCCAGCAGGCATACAGCGCGTACACCAAGGCCAACCTGATTGGCTCGACGGGAAACGTGCCGGAGATTGCGCTGGACACGTCGGTCGCCTTCAATGTCGGCTCTCCCTATTATTCCTATCGCACGGCTTATCCCGACGAGCGGAAGTGGCAGGCTGCCGACAGCCTTTTCTACATCAAGGGCAACCACACGCTTAAGTTCGGCGCGGATTTGGTGCACAACCACGATCTGGCCAACGTGCTCAATAACGATCCGAACGGCTATTACACGTACAGCTACCTGGGCAACTATTTTGCCGACATCTACGCTCACAATAACGGGCTGGCCAGCGATAGCTGCAATACCACCGGATTGCAGTTTGGGTCGGCAACGACTTCCGCGGTAGGCACCTCTCCCTGTTATTCAACCTTCGGTCAAAGCTATGGACCGCCGGTCTTCGCTATTGCCACGATGGATTATGGATTCTTCGCGCAGGATAACTGGAAAGTGACGCCGCGGCTGAGCTTTGAGATGGGCCTGCGGTACGACTATGAAGCTTTACCGGCGCCACCGATTCCAATCGCTGCCATCCCGCAAACCTCGAATCACCCCAGCGACAAGAACAATATTGGCCCGCGTCTCGGATTTGCGTACGATCTGTTCGGCAACGGCAAGAGCGTTCTCCGCGGCGGCTATGGGATTTTCTATGGCCGTATCACCAATGGCATTCTGCTGACGGCTTACCAGAACTCCGGCAACCTGACCGGCGGCCAATATACGACCAGCTTCAAACCGGTTGTTTCCGGCAGCACGCCGGCCGGTCCGATGCTGCCTAACATTTACAACAGCACGACCAATCCGCCCACTCCGGCGGTGGTGTTCCTGGCGAAGAACCTGCAGAATCCGCAGGTTCACGAGTTCGACCTCGTCTACCAGCAGGAGATAGGAAGAGGTACGGTCGTTTCAGCCAGCTATCTGGGCTCGCTGGGCCGGCAGTTGCCGAACTACCTCGACGTGAACATGGACCCGACCACAACCGTGACGATCCCGATCACAGTCTCCGATATCGCGAACAAGGGCCCGCTGCCGAACGGCGCAGTTTACCAGGTGAAGACTTACACCAAGTACGGCAATGCTGCTTTGTTTGGGACGGCCGGCACCAGCTACCAGGGCATCACGGAGGTCATCAGCAACGTGAATTCCTCCTACAATGCGCTGGTCGGCGAAGTGCAGAACCGATCCATCCACAATCTTCAGTTTGATTTCAATTACACCTGGGCGCACGCTCTGGACTATGCCCAGAACGCCACCACCAGCCTCTCCGGAACGTCGGAAGGCTGGCTGGACCCATATGCAAATGCGTCGAGCAACTACGGCAACTCCAACTACAATATTCCCGACCGTTTTGTTGCCTATGTCATCTATGACATTCCGGGCATCCACGGCAACAGCATCCTCAAGTACTTCACCAACGACTGGAATATTGACGACAGCTTCCAGGCGGGTAGTGGATTGCCTTACTCGGCGGCCCTCAGCAGCAGCTTCAACTCGTCCTCCGCAATCTTGCAGGGGTGGTTTGGGGACGGCTTCACATCCTTTGTTCCAGTGATTGGCCGCAACACTTACAAGGACCCCCGCCACATCGTGGATGACGTGCGCATCGACAAGAAGATTCCGATCACGGAGCGCTACAATGTCGAGCTGCTGTTGAACGTCTTCAATATTGCGAACCACCAGAACATCGATGGTATCGCGACAACTGCGTATAAGTTGAGCGGTACGACGGCGGGCACAATGACGTTCCAGGATTCGGCGGTTAACGCTACCAACTTCGGATCGGCTACCAGCAGCAACAACAGCGGTTTCCTGTTCACCCCGCGCAACGTGGAGATCGCAGCCAAGTTCAACTTCTAACCCTACATTTGTATAGGATCATGGGCGGCGGCTTCGGCTGCCGCCCTTCTTTTTGGGTGAGGGGTTGCCAGGCTGAGGTTTACGGCGGTTTGGGTAAAAGGCTTCCCTAATCGGGAAAAGTCGGTTAGTCTTCGGCTGCTCCCCGTACGCTGTTCCGGGCCGCGTTGAAGTGGTTGTTCAGGCTGCACCGCGACGGCGGTGCGGGGCGGTACGCTCTCTCTCGAAGCGAGGCGGGCGGGCAGGTAAAACGCGTTGTATCTCTCTCCTGCTGAGTTGGTTCGGAGGGCGCGTGAAGGCAGGTCGACCGGCCCTGGCCGGTTGCGCCGGGAAAGTCTTCGTGTGGCCCTTGGATTTCTGGAACGAGGGCCGATGGACGTCGGGCACGGACTGCACCACGGATTGCGATGGGGGGGGTGGAACGCGGCGGCGGGGGCGTGGCTGGTGTGGCTGGGTTGCGGCCTGGGTGCGGGGGCGTGGGCGCAGTCGGCGACGGATGGGGCGATTGGCGGGTGGGTACTGAGCGCGGCGGGCGCTCCGGTGGCAGGCGCGTGGGTAGTGGTTCGCGAGGCGGAGACGGGGCTGGCGCTGCGCGCGCGCTCAGGAGCCCATGGCGAATTTCTGGTGGCGCGACTCCCGGTGGGCGAGTATGCAGTCTCCGTGGAGGATGCCGGGGCGGTTTTGACGCTTCCGGGGCCGGTCGAGGTGGAGCTGGGCGAGGTGACGGAGGTCGAGGCGCGGCTGCAGCCGGGCTCGGGAGCCGGCGGGTTGAATGCACCCGGTGGGGCGAAGGCCGACGGGACGAGGTTGAAGGAGGCAGACCTGACTGCCCTGCCTGCGAACGGTGAGTGGAGGTCGTTGGCACTTGTGGCTGCCGGGGCCAACCACGCGGCGGGTGGGGATAACGATGTGAGCTTTCGCGGGATTGCCGCGACCCAGAATAGCGATAGCATGGACGGCGCGAGCGGGGATGAAGGCTTTACCGGCGCGCGTCTGGGCGCGGGAGTGGAAGAGGACGCGGACGGCGGTTCGGACGAGGTTTACGACCGCGCGGCAGGTGCGGGCAGCGGCTCGCGGTCGGTGGCCGACGGCGGCCAGAGGGCGGGGTCGTCGTATGCGTTTTCGCAGGCGGCAGTGCGCGAGTTCCGGGTGCAGGGACAGGGCGATGCGGCGGCGTACGGCTCGTCGCTATACGGTCACGGCGTGGGCGGAGTGGTGACGACGGTGTCGCGATCGGGTGGGACGCGGCTGCACGGAATGGCCTTCTACACGGTTCGGGACAGCGCGTGGGCTGCGGCAAATCCGTTTTCGGTGGATTCGACCTACGCGAACGGTGTGGTGATGAGCGGAGTGGTGAAGCCGCTGGACCTGCGGCAGCAGTTTGGGGGAAGCGTGGGCGGGCCAGTGCGGTGGAAGAGCGACCGCGGATCGACACGGGTGGGCGCGGATCAACGACAAAGGCTGTTTTTCTTTTATGCGTTCGATGGGCAACGGCGGAACTTTCCTGCGATCTCCGCGCCGGGCTATGCGGGGTTCTATACTCTGACGGCGACCCAGACCGCGCTGCTGGCGAATCGCGGAGTGACGCCGGCCCAGACGAATACGGCGCTGAACTATCTGGACAGCCTGACCGGGACGGTCGCGCGGACGGCCGACCAAACGGTGAACTTCGGGCGCGTGGACTGGCAGCGCAGGGGCGGCAGCAGGGTGGTGCTGGAGTACAACCGGGCACGCTGGAGCGGGCCAGGAGCGGCGCGGTCGGGCGCAGTGGTGGACCGCGGTACGGCGAGCATCGGATCGAGCTACGGCAAGGTGGACGCGGGCGTGGCGCGATGGGTCGAGTTCCTGACTCCGGGGCTGAGCAACGAGGTGCGGGCGCAGTACGGGCGCGAACTGCAGTACGAGACAGCGCAGGCGCCACTGGCGCAGGAACCGAACGTCGGGCCAGGCGGAATGCCGCCGGAGGTGTCGATCGGGCCGGACGGATTCGTCTTTGGAACGCCGGCGGCGCTGGGGCAGAAGGCGTATCCCGACGAGCGGCGCCTGGAGGTTGCGGACGTGCTTGCATGGGTGCGGGGGCGACACTTCATCCAAGTCGGCGGGGACTTCAGCGCGCTCAGCGACTTCACGGATTCGCTGACGAACGTGGACGGGACGTTCAACTACGACAGCGGCGCGACGGGTGGCAAGGCGGGCGGGCTGGTGGACTGGATTACGGACTATACCTTCAACGTGAACGCGTATCCGAACGGAGGCTGCCCGTCGATTGGGGCGGCGGTGCATGACTTCTGCTTCCGGTCGTACTCGCAGAGCTTCGGTCAGCAGAGCCTGAGCTTCCCCACGCAGGAGTGGGCGGGCTTTGCGCAGGACGACTGGCGGGTGGCGCAGCGGCTGACAGTACATGCAGGAGTGCGGTACGAGTATGAGTTCCTGCCGCTGCCGCAGCAGCCGAACGCAGCGCTGGATGAGGTGTTCGGCGGGGTGGGCGCGACCAGCGTGTTTCCCGAGGACAGAAACAACTTCGGGCCGCGGCTGGGGCTGGAGTGGGCGCCGTTTGGCGCGGGCCGCGGCGTGGTGCGGGTGGGCTACGGTGTTTACTTCGGCAAGCTGCCGGGCGCGACCATTCGCGCGGCGCTGCTGGATACGGCGTTGCCCGGTTCGACGACGCGGGTGCGGATTCTGCCGACCACTGAGACGGTTTGCCCGCAGAACACCGAGGTCGGGTTTGGGTACGCATGCTCGTACCTGGCGGAGCCGGCCGGCGTGGTGGCGGCGACGACGTCGGCGATGGTGTTCGACCGCAGGTTTCGTTTGCCGATGGTTGAGCAGGGATCGGTCTCGCTGGAGCACGAGGTCGGCTGGGGAGTGCTAGGCAGCGCGCGGTACGAGATGAATCTCGACCGGCAACTGCCGAACTCGGTAGACATCAATATCGCTCCGTCGACGGACGTGAAGGAGTTCGAGTTGCAGGGCGGGACGGGCGCGGCGGGCGCGCGGGACGGAGAGACCTTTGCCGTTCCGGTGTATTCGGCGCGGGTGAGCACGAGCTTTGGGCCGGTGACGGACGTGATCTCGAACGCGAATGCGAGCTACAACGGGCTGACGCTGGAGGCGCGGCGCGGACTGGGCGGGCGCGCAGGCATGGGCGGGATGGGGCGCGGGCTGGAGTTCCGCGCGGCGTGGACGTGGTCGAAGGCGATCGACTACGGGCAGAACTCGGGCGCGGTGCCGCGGACGAATGGGCAGTTCGATCCGTTCGATGTGCGCTACGACAAGGGGCTGTCGGCGCTCGATTTTCCGCATCGCGTGGTGGCGACGGCGGTGTGGTCGCCACGGATGCGCGGGGCGGAGTCGGACGTGCGGGCGACAGCGGAGCGGGCGATCTGGCGAGCGGCGGATGGATGGTCGCTGGCGGCGATCTTCCAAGAGGCGAGCGGGCGCGGGTACAGCTACGACGTGTTCGGCGGATCGCGGCTGGCGGGCGGGCACGAGAGCATCAACGGCTCGGGCGGTTCGACGGTGCTGCCGACGGTGGGGCGGAATACGCTGCGGCTGCCGGACTCGGCGAACCTGGATGTGCGGCTGAGCCGGAGCTTCCGGCTGGGCTGGATCACGAGAAGCGAGTCGCTGCGCCTGCGCGGCGCGGTGGAGGGGTTCAATGTGATGAACCACGTGAACATCTCGGGCGTGACCCAACGGGCGTTCCTGGCGGAAACGCCGGTGCCGTTGAGCGGGACGACCGGGCCGGAGGTGACGCCGCTGGTGTTCCAGGATGCGGCAACGGTGGCGACCGAAGGTCTGAATGTGCTGCCGTTCGGGGCGTATACCGAGGCGGGAATGAACCAGGCGCGGGAGCGGCAGGTGCAGTTCGGGCTGCGGCTGGAGTTCTGAAGGTCTGGTTGGGGGTGAGGGAAGAGCGAATCACAGAGAACACGGAGCAAAAGGAGAGAACACAGGGGAGACAATTATTCTTTTGGGATGGTAAGGGGGATTTCGAGGGTGCCGACTTTGTTGGAGACGGTGTCGAAGACGCCGGCGCGGAGGGTGAGTTGGCCGGGGGGAAGGTCGATGGGGAGGAAGAACTGGAAGGGCGTCAGGATGAACTCCTGGTATTCCTCAGGGGTGAGGGGCAGCTTGAGGGTCTGGCTGCGAACGTTGAGCAGCTTGCCGTCGGAGTCATAGGCGGCGATGTCGAACTCGAGCGATGTATTGCGTACGCCGCCGGGTGTGACGGCGAAGTCAATCTGGGATTGATCCAGTTTGTAGATAAGGCCGTAGGTGACCGGAGTCTTGCCTGAGACTGCGAGCGCGCGGCGGGAGTCAGCGGATTTTGCGGGCCTGGCGGCTGGATTGGGCGCGCTCGGGGTGATCTGAAGGTCGAAGGTGAGCTGAGTTGAGGGGAGAGCTCCGAAGCCCATGGAGGCCTGGTTCATGTGAACCTTGAGCACGGCGTCGGGCGGGCTAGGCTGCTCGTCGTTGTAGCCGTTGCGGTAGGTGAGGTGAAGGCCGGGACGGTCGACCTGGATCTTGATGGGGTGGAAGTGGCCGTCGCTGTCGGGACGAGTGGGGACGTAGGAGAGAGTGTAGAAGTGGGAGGTGTCGTCGACGATTTTGGCGACAGCGGATTTGAAGTCGTTGGTGTTGTAGATGGCGGCGCCGCCGGTCTGGGTGGCGATGTCCTCGGCGAAAAGGGTCCTCCGGCCGAGAGCGCGTGGCTGCGGGCAGCGGATGAGCCCTTGAGCAGGTACGCCCATTGGGTCGAAGGGATAGATGGCGATCTGCTCCTGCGCGAAGCGGTCGTAGACGTCCATGAGGCGATGGACGAAGGTCATGTCCGTGAAGCCCCAGGAGAGACCGCCATCGCGCAGAATGGGAGGCGGAGCGCCGACCCAGATGAGGTTCTTACGGCCGTGAATGCCTGCGAGATAGGCGGCGATCTGGTCGGCGGCGGCGATGGGATCAGCGCCCGGAGGGTTGCCGAGGCGCTGGACGACAAGGCTATCGACTGCCGCTGCTGCTCGTGCGCCATCGGTGGTAAAACCCTGGACGAGATGAAGCCCCTGATCCGGCAGGAAGGTGAAGATGGCAACCTGGGTCCCGGCGGGCATGGTGCGCAGATAATCGGCCATGTACTGCTTGGCGCGGGTGATGAGCGCGCCCTGGCAGAGCGCCGCTTCCTCGCCGGTTGGTGGCGGCATTATGAAGTAGATGATCTGGACCGGGCCGTTGGCGGGCAGGGTGGCGGCGTTGGTGTAGGTGTTGGGCGGGAGGGTGCGAGGGGGAGCGGGAGGGGCGGTCTTGTCGTATTCGGCGAAGCTGCGGATGGGTTGGGGATGGCCGTCCTCTTCGATGGTGAAGTCGGATTGGGTGAGGCCGCGGACGGGCTGGCCTTTGTCATCGGTGACGAGGACATCGAGGATGGTTTCGCGGGAGTAGACCTGGATGGTAGGGATGGTGGCAGATTTCGCCTGCGCGGAGAACAGGGCCGTGCGGTCTTTGGCTTCGACCGGGCGAATCCGGCTTCCAGCAAGAAGGGTCAGAACGAAGGTTGTGCCAACCATCGCGAGAGCTGTTCTGGTGGGTCGCATCGGTTAGTCTCCTTTGGAGATGCCCTCAGGGGCTAAAGCCCAATCCCATTAAAGGGAGTTTACGGCACGGCTGAAGCCGTGCCCTTAAGCAAAACAAAAAACAACGGTGCGGGTAGGATGTGTCTGATTTGGTCCTCGACGGAGTCTCTGGCTTGGAAGAAAGCATACCCCAGGGGAGACCCGAGGCTGAAGCCTCGGGCTACCAGCCCTATCTTTGCGGTCGGCCACCTGCGAGTGTGGTGAGCCCTCCTCATTTGGGGGTTGGGTTGGGGGTGATGGAGGCGGTGGGGATTTCGATGGCGCCGACGCGGTTGGAGGTGAGGTCGTGGACGGCGATGCGGAGGAAGTAGTCGCCGGTGGCGGGGACGTCGATGTCCTGGTGGGCGTTGGCTCCGCCGGTGAGCATGGAATGGTAGACGGCGGGCGGAAGGATGGGGCTGACGGTTTTGGCGGTGGAGTTGATCGCGTCGCCGTCGGCGTTGTAGACGTTGACGCCGTACTCGAATGCGCCACGGTAGTTGCCGTCGGGCGAGGGGGCGAGGTCGATGCCGTGGAGGTCGATGGTATAGGCGATGGAGAGATGGCGGTATGGCGGGTGCATGTGCTTCGGGTCGGGGTTGTTTTGGGCCGAAGGCGTGGCGGATGCAGGAGATTGGGTGACCTGGACGCGAAACAGAATTTGGGTGGCGTCGAGCGTGAGGCCGGGCTTTGGAGCAACCTTGCTTGGGTCTTCGGCGTAGTATTCGTCGCGATAGGTGAGCTTGAGCCCAGGCTGGTTCGCAACGATCTTGATCGAGTGGTGGCGCCCGTCGTACTCGCTGCCGGGCGGGACGTAGGAAAGCGTGTAGTAGTCGGAGCCGGAATTGATGGCCTTCGCCGTGAGATCGGCCAAGTCGTTGGAGTTGTAGTAGGCATTGCCCCCAGTAACTTCGGCGACGGCTTCCATCGACAGTAGTTCATAAGGGTGGGATTCGAATAAGGGGTCTGCTGCGACGGGAACTCCACGGACCCATATAGGAGAGACTGTGACCTGAGCCGCGGCAAGCAGCCCATAAGCCTTTTGGAGATCTACCGAGTAGTTCGGCAGGCAGTACCTGGGAGCCAGGAAAGCCTGACTAAAGGCTGGGTCGGTCAACGAAGGAATGCCGGTTGTAAACCACAGCAGGTTTTTTCTTCCCTTAATGCGAGCTGCTTCCGCAGCTATCTGGTCCAGAGATTCGAGGGTCATGCGGTTACGCGCGGCTTGCTGGCTGCAAAAGGATTCAATGGTAGGCCCCAAGGGATCATTGGGGACGGGGGGAAGTATCAAGACGTTTGCGTCGGTGTCGTACTTCATGGCGGCGACCGCTGCGCTGAGCTGCGCGGGGTCGGAGGTAATGCCCTGCAAAACTCGTAGATTGCCTGGATTAGATGTTCCAATAACCGCCACCCGCGTACCGACCGGCATGTTCTGCAAGTACTGCATCGCGTATTGTTTGACATGGTGTTGCCGCTCCATGGAGCGTGCCAAACTACTCGGCCCAGGATCACTGCCAATCGCAAAGACCGGAGCGGCGTTGGTGAAGTCGAGCCACAGAATATTGGTAGCTCCGCTGGCAGCCGGCGGCTGGACGTTGCTGTAGACGTTGGGCGGCAGCTTGGGCAAGGGTTGAACGGTACGGGTGCCGAACTCCTCGAAGCTGCGGATGGGTTCGGGCTTGCCGTCTTCCTTGACAGTGAAATCGTCGCGAGTGAGGCCGTGGATCGGGTTGCCCTTCGCATCGGTGACGGTGACGTCGACGATGGTTTCGCGGGAGTAGACCTTGAGAGTGGGGGCGGAAGGAATCTGGGCGACGGCGGCGAGGGTGAGGCAGGCTGCGGCGAGGGTAAAGTGCACGTGGGAATGAGCGTGGGGCCGGAGGGGATGCATATTCGCGGCTATCGTACGCCGGTGGGGGTGGGAAAGCGAGGGGTTCGTGGTTGGTGAGGCGAGAAGCAGATTCCTTTCGGGAATGACAAACAAGAAAACAATCAGCGGCAAGGCGAACGACAGAGATTCTGAGCTTCGCTCAGAATGACGCTTTGATGGGGGTGTGGTGGCACGCGACGCGGACTCCAGTATCCCCGGCCCCAGTTCCGCCGCGACGCGGACTCCAGCATCCCCGGCCGCAGCTCCGCCGTGAAGCGGGCTATGATTGGGGTTCGGAGAAACGATGACGACGCAATATTATTCTGGGCCGAATTATTTCGGCCGATTTGTCGGTTTCGTGCTGGCGCTGGTGCTGGGCGCGGCGGGGTTCGCGGTTTTTGTGCGCCATGCGCCTGCGGGCAGGCTGGGCCGCCTCGCCACGTGGACTACAGGGAGGGCGACCACACTGGATGCGTCCGTGCCGGAGGTGGTCGAGAAGGTGCAGCGGCTGAGCCGGCTGGAGACGGCGGTGTACTCGGTGGATACGGTGGTGGAGACCAGCCGGCCGCCAGTGAGCCAGCCGGACGCGCCGGGCTGGGACCGTATTCTGCTGGTGGCGCACGGCGAGAGCACCGCGGGCATCGACCTGGGGCAGCTAAAGCCGGAGGACGTGCGCATCGATGCAGGCACGCGCAGCATTCACGTGACGCTGCCGGCGTCGCAGCTTTTTTCGACTACCGTGGACAGCCATCACGCACGAGTTTATGTGGGCTCGACGGGGTTGCTGGTGCCGGCCGACCAGGACCTCGCGGCGGACCCGCGGGCCAAGGCGCAGGACCAGTTGCAGCATGCGGCGCTGGCGGACGGCATCCTGGATGCGGCGAGCAAGAATGCCCGGGCCACGGTGACGGCGCTGCTGTATGCGCTGGGGTTTGAGCGCGTGGATGTGAGCTAGACCGCCGAAATGGGACGTTTGACCTATAAGTGGTACACGGGTGAACGGAAATTCACTCACGATCCACACACGACCTGCGATATCATACTTGGCATGAGGTTTCTCCCCATGTTCGGGTGTTGCGAAAGATCGTCCAGGGATTCTGAAAAGAAAGAAGCCGCCGGCGCGGTTGCCGACAACGGCGCCGGCGGTGATGCGGAGTTTGAGGAAGAGTCCCACTTTCTGAAGACGGTGGGATGGGTTTCCGCGGCGCTGGGCGCGGTGGCGCTGGGTCTGATTGTGGGGCGCGAGATCCGCCAGCGGTACAAGTTTAACCGGCAGACGCCTTACGATCTGTACGCGCACTCGGGCGATGAACTGCCGGATGTGGATTGCGGCGTGGGGATTTAGGAGCCGGGTCGAACAAAGGCCCGGGGCTAAAGCCCGGATGGATTTTGGGGCGGTTGTTTCGTGGGGTTAAAACCCCACGCTAATCCGGAAAGACCTTCTTCAGCAGCTTCTTAGCGCTGTGTCTTCCGCCCCATTGCATCGCCTACTGATTTACGATTGATTCCGTGATCAAGACAGCTTTTCTCTTTCCTGGCCAGGGCTCGCAGTATGTGGGCATGGGCCGCGATCTCTATGACAAATTTCCGGCTGCGCGCGCGGTCTTCGACGAGGCCGATGAGGCGCTCGGCTTTGCGCTGTCGGAGCTGATCTTCGCAGGGCCGGAAGAGACGCTGAAGCTGACGGAGCACACGCAGCCGGCGATTCTGACGGTGTCCACGGCCGCGGGGAGGGTGCTGGCAGAGGCGGGGGTGCGTGCGGCGCTGGCGGCGGGGCACTCGCTGGGCGAGTACTCGGCGCATGTGGCGGCTGGGACGCTGAGCTTTGCCGACGCGGTGCGCGCGGTGCGGCTGCGCGGGCGGTATATGCAGGAGGCGGTGCCGGCGGGCGAAGGGGCGATGGCAGCGATCCTGGGGATGGATGCAGGGCTGATTGCAACCATCTGCGAGCAGGTGGCGGACCAGATGACGCCGCTGCCGAAGACGCCGGAGGCGGCCGGGTTCGATGCGCGGTTGGCGGTGGTTTCGGCGGCGAATCTGAACTCGCCTTTGCAGACGGTGATCTCAGGTGCGACGGGTGCGGTAGAGCGGGCGGCGGCATTGTGCAAGGAGGCGGGCGCGAAACGGACGGTGATGCTGCCGGTGAGCGCACCCTTCCACTGCGCGCTGATGCAGCCGGCGCAGGATGCGCTGGCGAAGGACCTTGCGGGGCTGGGGTTCCGCGATCCGGCGTTTCCGGTGGCGGCGAATGTGAGCGCTACTCTGGTGACGACGGGCAATGCGGCCCGCGCGGCGCTGATTGCGCAGGTGACCGGGGCGGTGCGATGGGTGGAGTGCGTGCAAATGCTGGTTGGCGAGGGCGCGACCCACTTCGTAGAAGTCGGCCCGGGCAAGGTGCTGAGCAATCTGATGCGGCAAATTCAGGGCAAGGATTGGGCGACGCCGGTGCTGCATGTGGAGGATTCGGCGTCGCTGGAGAAAGCGGTGGCGGGGCTGGGCGGCGGGTATGGTACAGTCAAGCCAATAATTTGAGTGCCCTCCGTCTCATAATCGATTAACTATCGAGGTACACCGATGCGGATTGCAATCTGGGGATTGCCGATTCTGATGGTTGTGGGATGCGAGGTTTTGGCCGCCCAGCCGGTGGGGACGCTGCAACAACCCGTTCAGAACGCGCAGGCCGTTGCGGCCAACGCAGCAACAACGCCAGGGAACGATGGTCCGCGGTTTGAGGTTGCGACGATTAAGCCGAGCAATCCTGCTGCGTGTTGCGACCGGACGTTCTTCGAGAACGGCAGACGTTTGCAGAGTAACAACACTTATCTGAAGTGGATGATTCAGTGGACTTATAGCCTTCAGCCGAACCAGATCGTGGGCGGTCCCTCCTGGGTGGACATGGATCGCTACGACATTACCGGCGAGATGGAGGGAACCGCGGTGCCCACGAATCTGCAATGGAGGGCTGCCATGCAAAAGCTGCTGGCGGACCGCTTCCAGTTGCAGTTTCACCATGAGACGCGGGAGATGGCTGCGTATGCGCTGGTGATCGCGAAGGGCGGGCCAAAGTTGAAGAAGGACGACGGCGATCCCATGCCCGAGGCTACTGGTTTCGGGGGCTCCCCTGGACACACGATGATGGGCTGGGGCCGGAATGTGACGATCGGTCAATACTTCGGCGAGCTGCAGCGTCTAGCTCTCGACCTTCCCGTTGTCGACAGGACGGGTCTGAGCGGGACGTTCAATATCCAATTAATGTTCACCCGCGAAGATCTTCAGTCTGTGGGCATGACAGATCTTCCGGACGGTGTCCCGCCGAACATTTTCGATGCGCTGCAACAGCAGCTTGGATTGAAGCTGGAGAAGGTGAAGGCCCCGGTGGACGTGCTGGTGATTGACCACGCGGAGCCGCCGTCGGAGAATTAGCGGGCGAAGCTAGGGCTCGGTGTAGTAGCCGGTGCGGGTGCGGGCGATGAGGCCCGGCTGAGCCACTTTGATTTGCAGGGCGTGGTACTCGTCGCGATGCTCGGCCGGCGGCGCGTCGAAGGACAACTCGTAGTAGGCCGCGGTATCTGCCATGCAGCGTTCGAGCAGGCGGGCGATATCGTTGCCGGGACCGACGGCCAGGCCGCCGCTCTGCACGGCAAGTACCTGCAGCGCCAGGTCGCCAAGCTGAACCTGGGAGGGCTTGGTCGGGGCTTTCAGGAAGTTCTGGTAATAGTCCGTGCGCTCAAGATTTTCCCCGGGGCCCAGGGAATCCACGCTGTACAGGGTGATGCCGCCACGGCGCAGCAGCGTCGAGGTTCCGGCGATCTGGGCGTAAAGCTGCTGCATCTGCTTGCCGTCGAGTTCCACCAAGGGGCCGGAGAGCAGTGGCCACCCGGGAGACAACCAGAGGATGACCTTGCGGCCTGGACGGGCAGCTTCTTTGACTGCGAGCTTGTTGAGGGCATCCAGGGATATTTGCAGGCGCTCCTGCAGCGCCCACTGGCTGTCCGGCCGAATCTCGCGCAGTCCGATAGTCTCCTGATCGAGCGCTGCACTGAGTTCATTTCCGTCCGTGGAAAAACCCTGCTGCATGGTGGTTCCGGTGTCGGTGAAGATGGCGAGTGCGGTGGGATGGGCGAGGCGTCCGCCATCGGACTTCAGGAAGCTGTCGATTTGCTTGCGCTCGTAGGCGATGTTTTGGAAGTTGGTGTTGACCGCGTCGATCAGGAGCACGACCTCCAGCGGAGCGGGTTGAACGCCGACGGCGGCAAAGGTTGCGATGGGCTGGGCGACGCCGTTGTCGAGGACGGTGAAGTCCTGCTTTTGCAGGCCGGTGACAGGTGCGCCGGACTTGGGCGTCACTACCACGTCGAGGGTGATTCGGTTGGAGGCGGGCTGAGCGGGCGACGCCACTTGCTGGGCCGGAACTGTGGCGGCCACGGCAAAGGCGAGAATCGCGCAGGCAGAGTGCAGTGAAACGGACATGGTAGCTCCTGACTCGGCGATCCAGCGGGAAGGGCTAGGGCTCGGTGTAGTAGCCGGTGCGGGTGCGGGCGGTGAGGCCGGGCTTGTCGACTTTGATTTCGAGCTGCTGATACTCGCTGGGACGATCCGTGGACGGGGCATCAAAGGAGATTTCGTAGTAGGACTCAAGATCGGCGATGCACTGTTGCAGGTGGGCGGCAATATCGTTGCCGGAGGTAAGCGCGAGGCCGCCACTTTGGACTGCGAGCACCTGCAAGGCCAGGTTGCCGAGTTGAATCTGATTGGGCTTGGCGACGCCTTTGAGAAAACTCTCGTAGTAGAACTCCGATCCGACATTCTGTCCGGCGCCGAGGGGGTCGACGCTATAGAGCGTGATGCCGGCGCGGCGGAACTGCGTGGAGAGCGAAACGACCTCGGCGAAGAGTCGCTGCTCGTACTTCCCGTCGAGCTCTTGCCGGGGATTGGAGAGATAGGGCCAACCGGGCGAAATCCAGAGGATGATCTTGCGGCCGGGCCGGGTGGACTCTTTGGCTGCGAGGTTTTGCAGGGCATGGAGGGACAGGCCATAGCGGTCGCTTGCGCCCGCGGACCCGGCGTTGCTGCGGATGTCTCGGAGCCCAATGGGGTTCTGGTCGAGGGCGGCGCTGAGCTCGTTTCCGTCGCGCGTGGAGCCCTGCTGCACCTGGGTCCCGGTGTCGGTGAAGATTGCCAGCGAGGTGGGATAGGGGAGATGGCCGCCGTCGGCACGCAGGAATCTATCGATCTGCTCGCGCTCGTAGGCGATGTGGGCGTAGTCGAGGTTGACTGCGTCGATAAGGAGAACAACCTCGATGGGAGCCTGCGGGGCGTTGATCGCGTTGAAGGTGACGATGGGTTGCGCGGCTTTGTTGTCGAGGATGGTAAAGTCCTGCTGCTCGAGGCCGGATACGGGTGTGCCGGACTTGGGCGTCACGACCACGTCGAGGGTGATTCGGTGAGAGGCGGGCTGGGCTGGTGGAGTGGCTTGCTGGCAGAGGACCAGGGATCCGGAAACGACAAGGCTGAGAAGCACCGAGGCAGAGCGCATTGGAATCGACATGTTCCTCCGGGGAAGGCTATCGACAATTCTAGACGCAGCCGGGCTGCAAGGTAGACTGGGTGCGGAGAAATAAACATGCAGATCAACGATGTGGTGGAAGATTTCACGCTGCAGAATCAGGATGGCAAGACGGTCAGGCTGAGCGATTACAAGAAGTCACCGGTGGTGCTGTTCTTCTATCCGCGGGCGGACACGCCGGGATGCACGATTGAGTCGTGCGGCTTCCGGGATGCGTTCGAGCAGTTCCAGAAGGCGGGGATTGTTGTGCTGGGGATCTCGCGCGACACGGTGAAGGAGCAGAAGAAGTTCAAGGACAAGTACGGGCTGCCGTACGATCTGCTGGCCGACCCGGAGATGGTGCTGATCAAGCGCTATGGCCTGCTGAAGGACAAGATGATGTACGGCAAACCGGTGACCGGGGTGGCGCGGACTACGTACGTGATCGGGCCGGATACGGGGAAGGGGCAGCGGCTGCTGCATGTCTTCGAGCAGGTGACGCCGGCGGGGCACGCGGAAGAAGTGTTTGCGCTGCTGAAAGCCGGCGGGAAGAAGTGACGTGCCGGGAGTGATTGCGGGCGTGGCGGCGGGCGCCGCGGGACTGGGTCTCGCAGCGGGCGGGCTGGTGTATGCGTCGGTGTGGCCGACTTCGCAGATTTTTGGGCGGACGCTGATCGCGGGAAACAACCCGCGTGAGGTGGCGCTGACCTTTGACGATGGGCCGAACGATGCGGCGACGCCGGAGCTTCTGGAGGTGCTGGCTCGGCACAAGGTGCAGGCAACATTTTTTGCGATTGGCAACTATGCGCGGCAATGGCCCAGGCTCGTGCGGCAGGTGGTGGCGGCCGGTCACCTGGTGGGGAATCACACGATGAGTCATCCCAGGCTGTCGGTAGAGCCGGCGGGGCGGGTGCGGCAGGAATTGGCGGATTGCAACGCCGTGCTGGAGGACATTGCGGGGGCGGCGGTACGGTTTTTCCGTCCGCCGTTTGGCGCGCGGCGGCCTCTGGTGTTGCAGGCGGCGCGCGAGTTGGGGCTGGTGCCGGTGATGTGGAATGTGACCGGGTATGACTGGAACCCGATCGGGACGGTTGGGATCCTGCGGAACCTGGAATCAGGGATGGAAAAAAACCGGGGACATGGGCGCGGGTCGAATCTGCTGCTGCATGATGGGAGCCATCGCGGGATGAGCTGGGAGCGCATGGACACGGTGCGGGCGGTGGACCGTTTGCTGACGGCGCGGCAGGGGACGGATACGCGGTTTGTGACCGTGGCGGCGTGGGCAAAGGCGCCCTGGGGCTAAAGCCCTCTTATTCTCGTGGCCCTGAATGGACGGACTAAAGTCCGTCCCTATCAAGACAGTGGGTGACGTCGAGGCCCAGCTCTCAGGCGGTGGCGGCTTCGGCGGCGAGGAGTTTGCGTTTGCGCTCGAGGCCCCAGCGGTAGCCGGTGAGGCTGCCGTCCTTGCCGATGACACGGTGGCAGGGAACGACGACGGCGACGGGATTGGCCCCGATGGCGGCGGCGACCGCGCGAGTGGCAGTGGGCTTGCCAAGCTCGCGGGCAAGGTCGGAGTAGCTGCGGGTATGGCCGCGCGGGATTTGTTGGAGGGCTTTCCAGACGCGCTGCTGGAAGGCGGTGGCGCGGACGTCGAGCGGGAAGGTGGCGGCGAGGGGGTGCTCGGTGGTCTGGCTGGCGATGAAGGCGACGGCGTCGGCGAGCCAGCCGGTGTTGCCTTTGGCGGGCACGAGCTGGGCCTGGTGGAAGCGCCGGCGCAGCTCGGCGACGAGCTCGCCGTCGTCGCGACCGAAGGCGATGGCGCAGACGCCGGTGGGCGTGGCGGCGACCAGCATGCGGCCGAGCGGGCTGGCGGCGGTGGTGTAGCGGATGAGGAGGCCGGCGCCGCCGGCGCGCATGACGCGCGGGGTCATACCGAGCGAGTCGTTGCTGGACTCGTAGAGACGGCTGGAGGAGCCGAAGCCGGCTTCGTAGATGGCGTCGGTAATGCGCATGGCGGAGGGCGCGGGCGAGTTGCTGCGATGGAGCTTGCGTGGGGCGCCGGCGGGGCGGGGCGCGGCGGGCTGCAGGGCGTCCTTGAAGCGGGCGACGCGCTGGGCGCGGGCGAACTCGCCGGGCGAGACGCCGAGCA